>JAFYUZ010000124.1 GCA_017549365.1 Clostridia bacterium | reverse complement strand
CTTCCCCTCAAGGGGAAGGCATTGTTGGGGTGCGGATTCCAAATCAATGATAAAAATTCTAATCGTAGGGGCGAACTGTGTTCGCCCGGTTTGCCATCGGTTAAATTCCAAACAAAACGGCAGGAGCAAGCCCCTGCCCTACAATGTTATTGTTTTTTGCCATTGATGTAATTCCGCACCGCACGGCAGGAGCAAGCCCCTGCCCTACGATGTTGTTGTTTTTTGCCATTGATTAAACCCCACACCAATCGGCAGGAGCAAGCCCCTGCCCTACAATGTTGTTGTTTTTGCCATTGATTGAATTTTACACCGAACGGCAGGAGCAAGCCCCTGCCCTACGATATTGTTTGTTTTTGACATTGATTAAATCCCAACACCTCATCCACCGCTGACGCGGTCCCCCTTCTCCTGAAAGGAGAAGGCATTGTTGGGGTGCGGATTTTAAAACATTGATAAAAAACCAATTGCGAAAATCCGTGCAAAAAACCCGTCAAAACCGCAGGAATTTCGCAAAAACATCTTGAATATTCTTTCAAAATAAGATATAATAATTTAGTTAAGATGGTATAGTTATATAATGCAAAAAATAAAGATCAAGGAACAGGTAAATTATGGCTAAAAAGACAGCAGAATACGGCAACGACAGTATCACAATGCTCAAAGGTCCCGACAGGGTCAGAAAACGCCCTGCCGTCATCTTCGGTTCGGACGGACTTGAAGGATGCGAGCACTCGTTTTTTGAAATTCTTTCAAACTCCATAGACGAAGCCCGCGAAGGCTACGGCGAGGTTATAAACGTAACAGTCCGCAAGGATCACACCATCGAGGTCGAGGATTTTGGCCGCGGTGTTCCGCTGGGCTGGAACGAAACCGAACAGAGATACAACTGGGAGCTGGTCTACTGCGAGCTTTATGCCGGCGGCAAATACAACAACGACGACGGCGAAGCATACGAATACTCTCTCGGTCTCAACGGTCTTGGCGCCTGCGCCACCCAGTGCTCGTCGGAATTTATGACGGTTACAAGCTACACCAAGGGACAAAAATCGTCCATCAGCTTTGAAAAGGGCAACCCCGTGGGCGACCTTGTGGTGGAAGAGCACGGCAAACGCCGAACAGGTACCGTCATCGTCTGGAAGCCCGACCTTGAAGTTTTCACCGACATCAACATTCCTTACGAATATTTCACAGAGACTATGCGCAAGCAGGCGGTCGTCAATGCTGGACTTCGCCTTTGCCTCAAATTTGAAAACGAAGACGGCAAGTTTGAGCAGAGCGAATATTTTTACAAAGAAGGTATCATAGACTACGTCCGCGAAATGCTGGGCGAAGCACAGGAAAGAGGCCTTTCGCAGGATTCTGACGAGGATGCCGACACCGACGGCGACGAGGACGAGGAAACCGACGGCGAGGGCGACGAGGAAGTCGGCGACGACGAGCGCGAGCACGTGCTTGCCCTTTCCACCCCCTTTTACAACCGCGCCGAGCGTCAGGGACGCGACCGCCCCGATATGCCCGATTACAAGCTGAAGATGGAGGCGGTTTTCTGCTTTTCAAACAGCATCAACCGCATCGAATATTTCCACAATTCCAGCTTTCTCGAGCACGGCGGCTCGCCCGACAAGGCGGCACGCAGTGCCTTTGTAAAGGCCTTTGACACCTACCTTAAAAACAACGGAAAATATACAAAGAACGAAAGCAAGATCACCTTTGGCGACATCGAGGATTCGCTGATCCTCATCACAAACTCACATTCGACCAGAACCTCTTACGCCAACCAAACCAAAAAGGCGATAACAAACACCTTCATCGCCGAGGCGATGACCGAGTTTTTCATCCACTCGATCGAAATTTTTGCCGCCGAAAAGCCCAAAGAGGCAGAACGTGTGGCAAAACAGATACTTGTAAACAAGCGCTCGCGTGAAAACGCCGAAAAGGCGCGTATCGACATCAAAAAGAAGCTGTCGTCCAACCAGGACGTGACCAACCGTGTTGAAAAATTTGTCAGCTGCCGCTCAAAGGACGCCACCCGCCGCGAGCTTTATATCGTAGAGGGTGATTCGGCGCTCGGTTCTGTTAAGCTTGCCCGCGATGCCGAATATCAGGCTGTCATTCCCGTTCGCGGCAAAACCCTCAACTGCCTGAAATGCGGATACGACAAGATCTTTAAAAACGACATCACGGTGGATCTTTTAAAGGTCATCGGTTGCGGTGTCGAGATAAAGAGCAAGGGCAAAACAAATCTTTCGCAGTTTGACCTTAACGCCCTTAAATGGTCAAAGATCATCATCTGTACCGATGCCGACGAGGACGGATATCAGATCAGAACCCTCATACTTACCATGCTGTACAGACTTTTGCCCACCCTGATAAAAGAGGGCAAGATATTTATTGCCGAAACTCCCCTTTACGAGATAACCTGGAAAGAGGGCATTGAATTTGCCTACAACGACAAGGAAAAGGCAGAGATCCTTTCTCGCATCGGCTCGGCAAAATACACCATTCAGCGCTCGAAGGGTCTTGGTGAAAACGACCCCGACATGATGTCCAAAACCACCATGAACCCCGCAACCCGCAGACTGATAAAAATCGTGCCGACAGACGAGTTTGAAACCGAAATCATGTTCAACACCCTGCTTGGCGACGACGGCCCCGCAAGAAAACGATATATCGCCCAGCACGGCGCGGAATATGTGGACCTTGCAGACGTTTAAGCAAAAACTTTTGACAAATCCGGAGAAATAGAAAAATGTGGAGATCCGAAGACTGGAAAGATTATGAACTGCTCGACGCCTCTGACGGAGAGCGCCTTGAAAGATGGAAAGATATAACCCTTATCCGCCCCGACCCCCAGGTGATCTGGCGCGGACGCAAAGTGCACAAAATGTGGAAAGACTATTCCGCACGCTACCTCCGCTCGAAATCGGGGGGCGGAAAATGGGATTTTCGCAACATAAAGCAACAGCTTCTTGACGAGGGCTGGAAAATATCCTACAAAAACCTCACCTTCCTCGTGCGCCCCACGGGCTTTAAGCACACGGGCGTTTTCCCCGAGCAGGCGGTGAACTGGGATTATGCCATAGAAAAAATAAAGGCGGCAAAAGAAAAAGGCCGCGAGGTGTCTGTGCTCAACCTTTTTGCCTACACGGGCGGCGCAACCATTGCCTGCGCGTCGGCAGGCGCATCTGTCTGCCACGTGGATGCATCAAAAGGCATGGTGGCATGGGCAAAGGAAAATGCGGCTCTTTCGGGGCTTTCGCAGGCGCCCATTCGCTACATCGTTGACGACTGCAAAAAGTTTATTGAGCGCGAGATACGCCGCGGACACAAATACGACGTTCTCATCATGGATCCCCCCTCTTACGGCAGAGGCCCCTCGGGCGAGCTTTGGAGGCTGGAGGACGACGTGGACGAGCTGATCGGACTTTGCGCACAGCTTATTTCGGACGATCCCGTTTTCGTCCTTGTAAATTCCTACACCACGGGACTTTCCGCATCCACCGTGGGCTATCTTTTAGAGCTGCACTTTGCATCCCGCTTTGGCGGAAAGGTAAAAGCCGAGGAGATCGGTATTCCCGTTAAGCAAACGGGGGGCACTCTTCCCGCCGGCGCTTCGGCAAGATGGGAAAAATAACCACACATATCAGAAGGTACAAGTAACAAATGAGCTATATTATCAAGGCACAGGACCTGTGCTTTTCGTACGACGAGGACGGCACCGGCAAAAAAACCGTTGAAAACCTCAACCTTTCAATAGAGCGCGGCAGTTTTGTTGCCATAATCGGCCACAACGGCTCGGGAAAATCCACCGTTGCCAAGCTTATGTGCGGCGTTCTTGAGCCGACAAGCGGCGAAATATATATTGAAAGCGAGGGGGCGCAAAGAACCCTTAAAGTTTCTGATGAAAACGACCTTTTTGACATCCGCAAAACTGTGGGAATGGTTTTTCAGAACCCCGACAACCAGCTGGTTGCAACAGTTGTTGAAGAGGACGTTGCCTTTGCCCCTGAAAATCTCGGATATCCCCCCGAAGAGATCCGAAAAAAAGTGGACAAGGCTTTGTCCGACGTGGGACTTTTTGAATACCGTCTTCACGACACCCACAAATTATCGGGCGGTCAGAAACAGCGTGTTGCCATTGCGGGCATTCTTGCCATGTCCCCCGAATGTGTTATTTTTGACGAATCGACGGCAATGCTCGACCCCAAGGGACGACAGGACGTTTTGCGCATCATTTCCGAAATGCGCGACAAAATGGGCATTACCACAATCCTCATAACCCACTATATGAACGAGGCGGCTCTTGCCGACAGAATTCTTGTGGTGGACGGCGGCAAAGTCGTTCTTGACGGCACGCCGAGAGAGGTTTTTGCAAAGGACAAGCTTCTTTCGTCCTGCGGACTTGAAGTGCCCCAGGCAACCGAGCTTGTAAAAAGACTTTTTGATGCGGGCGCAGACCTTGCATCAACCGTTCTTTCGGAGGATGAGGCGGCAGACGCCATTGCCGACGCCATCATGAAAGCAAATACAACCCAACATCACGAAAGATAAAGTGAACAAAAATGATTGAATTTTCTGACGTATCATACGTTTACGGCAGGCGCACCCCCTTTGAACGTGTTGCCGTAAACAATATTTCATTCAAAATAGAAGACGGGCTCGTCACGGGAATCATCGGGCACACAGGCTCGGGAAAATCCACCGTGGCGCAGATGATGAACGCCCTTTTGTGCCCCACGTCGGGCAAGGTGCTTCTTGACGGAACAGATATCAACTCTACCAAGGAGATCTCTTTTCGCACCCGTTTTGAGGTGGGCATCGTTTTCCAGTATCCCGAATATCAGCTTTTTGAAGAAACTGTGGAAAAGGACATTGCCTACGGTCCTGCCAACATGGGGCTTGACGAAGCGCAGATAAAAGAGCGCGTGCAGATGGCGGCAGAGTTTGTGGGGCTGTCAAGCGACATCCTGAAAGCTTCTCCCTTTGACCTTTCGGGCGGACAAAAAAGGCGTGTTGCCATTGCAGGCGTTGTTGCCATGAAGCCAAAGACACTTGTGCTTGACGAGCCTGCCGCAGGACTTGACCCAAAGGGACGTGCCGAAATTCTCTCGCGGCTTTGCGCATATCGCAAGGCAGAGGGAAACTCGCTTGTCATCATATCGCACAGCATGGAGGACGTGGCGGAATATTCCGACCGCATCATCGCCATGAACGACGGCAGAGTGCTGCTTGACGGCACCCCGGGCGAGGTTTTTGCCCATTACGACGATCTTTTGGCATCCGGCCTTGCCATACCGCAGGTGACAAACATTATGCACAAGGTCAAGGAAAAGTGCAAAAAATGCGGAATTGCGCTTGATAGCGGCGCAGATTCGATATTCACCGTGGACGATGCGTACGCATATCTTTCAAAGCTTCTTTCTCTCTCAAAAAAGGGGGTGGAATAATGCTGCGTGACATAACACTTGGCCAGTTTTTCCCCGGAAACTCGATCGTGCACAAGCTTGATCCGAGAATGAAAATAATCCTCACGGTGCTTTACATTGCCGTGGTCTTCACAGCCAACAGCGTTTTGGGCTTTGCCCTTATCACGGCGGTTTCGCTTGCTATGATAATGATCTCAAAAATCAGCATCGTCGCGGTGTTAAAGAGCATGAAACCCCTGCTTTTCATCATGATATTTACGGCGGTGATAAACGTTTTCTTCACGGCGGGCGAAGAGGTGCTTTTTTCGTTCTGGAAGATCACCGTTTACAAAGAGGGCGTGCTTTTTGCCGCCAAGATGGTGTGGAGACTGTTTCTTCTTATCTCGGGCACCTTTGTCATCCTCACCTACACCACGTCGCCTGTGGCTCTTACCGATGCCATCGAGCGTCTGACAAGCCCCCTTGCAAAGATCGGCGTTCCCACCCACGAATTTGCCATGATGATGTCGATCGCCCTGCGCTTTATCCCCACCCTTATCGAGGAGACCGACAAGATCATGTGTGCCCAGAAGGCACGCGGTGCAAATTTTGAAACGGGAAGCATCGCAAAGCGCGCAAAGGCTCTTGTGCCCATCCTTATTCCCCTTTTCATCTCGTCCTTCCGCCGAGCAGACGAGCTTGCCTCGGCGATGGAATGTCGCCTGTATCACGGCGGCAAGGGACGCACACGCCTTAAGGTCTTGCGCCTTTCGGCACGCGATTTTATTGCACTTTTCGTTTTTCTCGCCCTGCTTGCGGGAAACATACTTCTCAACCTTTACAAAGTGGGTTACGTTATATGACAGAAAAACTTGACGGCGCAAAGATAAAGCTTACCCTTGCGTACGACGGCTCGGATTTTCACGGGTGGCAGGTGCAAAAGGGCGGCGATATCACCGTGCAAAGCACTCTGCAAGAGGCAATCTTTAAGGTCTGCGGCAAAAATCTTCCCGTCACTGGTTGCAGCCGCACCGACGCGGGGGTTCACGCAAACGAGTTTGTTTGCCACACCGACATGATAAATATCCCCTGCGAAAAGCTGCCGATCGCGCTGAACACCCATCTGCCCCGATCTGTCGCCGTAAAGAGCGCACAGATGGTACCTTTCGATTTTCACGCACGATATTCGTGCATCGGCAAGGAATATATTTACAAGATCCTGAACTCGAAGATCCGCGATCCTTTTCTGTGCGGCAGAGTTATGCAATATCCGCGCCCGATCGACGTGGACGCCCTTTGTGCCATCGCCCCTGCCTTTTGCGGCAAAAAGGATTTTTGCGCCTTTATGGCACAGGGCTCGAAGATCGTTGACACCGTGCGGACCGTGAAATATTGCGAAATTTTTCGCGAGGGCGACATGGTAACGCTTCGCATTGCCGCCGACGGTTTTCTTTACAACATGGTGCGCATAATCGCAGGCACCTTTATCCTTGCCGCCGAAAAAGGATTTTCGGCAGGCGATATAAAAGACATCATTGCATCGCATGAAAGATGCCGCGCCGGCGCCACAGCGCCCGCCTGCGGACTTTACCTTAACAAAGTTTTTTATTGACGAAAAAAGGACGGTGAGAGAATGAAAAACGACAGAGAATACTACGGGCGTGCATATCGCACCGTGCGCATCGTGCGCTATCTGGTGCTTGTCATTCTCGTGCTGTTTGCCGTTTTTTCGCTCAGCATTTACAAAAACGACATCACCTTTGACAACCTGCGCTACCTTTTGCGCTATGTGGAGCTGGCTTCCCCCGGAAGCACGTCGGGCGACGGAAACATCGCCTTTTCGGCGTCAGCCTCCGACGATTTTTCGATGATCGGCGGCAAGCTTTGCAAGGTTTCGGCAAAAGAGATAGTTACCTGGGATCTTGACGGAAAAAAGCTGCTTTCCGAAAGCTTTTCTTTTCAAAATCCCGTGGCGGTTGAAAACGGAGACCATATTCTGATCTATGATTTTGGCGGCAACAACCTTTGCGTATACAATTCTTTCTCGTGCGTTTTTGAAAAAAAGCTTGCCACTCCCATCGACTATGCATATCTTTCGGACGACGGGGCATTTGCCCTTATCACCAACGAAAAAAACTATGCGGGCGGAGTTGTGGCGTATGACAAAAATTTCAAGCACGTTTTCACCTTTATGCACCCGGCAAGCGCGGTGACCGACGTTTGCTTTGACGGCAAAAGCGGTATTCTCGCCTGTGCCACCACCGACGTGCAAAACGGCAAATTTTTGTCCGAAATCCTCGTTTTTGATACAAAAAGCACGGCGGAAGAAGTAAAAAGCTCGGCGTTTATTGCAGGCGAGCTTCCCCTTAATATGTTTTGTGCCGACGAAAATTTTGCCGTGATGACCGACAAGGGCATACACTTTTTTGACAAAAACTGCGAAAAAGTCGCTTTCACGGATTTTCTTTACGACACCCCCTGCGCCATTTACAGGCAGGACGAATTTTTTGCCGTAAGCTTAAAAAGCGCCGTTGCATCCACAGACACCAAGCTTCTGGTGCTGGATTATTCGGGCAAAAAGCTTTTTGAAAGCTCGTTTTCCTGCGAAATTTCCCACGTGGATGCAGACAAAGATCACCTTTTTGTGCTGGTTCCGTCAGAGCTTTCGGTTTTTGCCTTTGACGGCGAAGGATTTGAAGAAAAAACGACCGTCGCCCACGACGGCAGATACAAAAAAGTTTTCCCCGCAAACGACGGCAGATACATTCTTGTTTCGTCCCAGGGGTCGATTGGCGGAAAACTTGAAAAACAATACGAAACGGAGGAAGATGTATGATAAACCCCGTAACTTTAGGCATTATAATCGACATTGTCATCGTTGCCATCTTTGCCCTTAACATGACGCTCGGATATTTCAAGGGCTTTATCAAAACGGTTTTTGGTTTTCTCACCCTTGCGGCATCGTTTTTTGTGGGCTATATGCTGGCAAAGCCCGCGGCGGCGTTTCTTAAAACCACCGACGTCTACGGCAACATTTTCCAAAATCTGCGATCCGTCCTTTCGGGATATTTTGACAACATATCCGAGGCTCAGATGCAACAGATGCTTACCGAAAACACCGCCGATGGCGCAAACTTTTTCGAGCGGTTTGGCAGAAGCTTTTCGGACGTTTCGGCAGAATACACCCGCCTTGCGGCAGAAAAAGGCGCAGATGCCATGGACGGACTTGTTTCGTACATAATCGAGCCGTGCTGTGATGCCATTATCACCGCCATCTGCTTTATTATCATATTTATCCTTGCGTACATTGCCCTTAAAATAGTGTCGTCGGTGCTTGACCTTGCGGCAAAGCTGCCCATTCTTCGCACCTGCAACAGCCTACTTGGGCTTGCGGCAGGCGGATGCATCGCCTTTATCCAGGTGATAATCCTCACTGTCCTTGCCGATGCCATTCTTCCCCATCTTGACACGGCGTCGGTGGGTATAACCGTTTCGACGGTACGAAACTCGGGGCTTTACACCCTGTTTTCGTCGCTCAACCCCGCGGGGGCAATTTTCAACAAAAACTGACAAAAAATCACATTTTTCTTTGCGAAAGGACTTATTCGTTTTATGAAACTCAAGTTTATCCCCAATCTTTTAACCCTGCTTCGAATAGTCATTATTCCCTTTTTCATATATTTCTTCGTAAAAGAAAACAGCAGTGTCTGTGCCATTCTGTTTCTTGTTTCGGGCGTGTCGGATGCGCTCGACGGATTTTTGGCGCGGCATTGCAGATGGGAAAGCGATCTCGGAAAGATACTTGACCCCATTGCAGACAAGCTTTCGTATGCCACAGTTTTCTTTTGCCTTTGCTCAAAGGGACGCATTCCCCTTTTCTTTGTGATCGGCTTTGTGGCGCTTCAGCTTTTGCATGCTCTTGGCGCAACCATAATCTACCGCTCAAAAAGCATGGTGGTAAAATCAAATATCGCAGGAAAAATGGCAGGGCTTTCGATGTTTCTTTTCAGCTTTTTAAGTCTTGCTTTTTACGACAAAATGGCAAACAACCTGACGGCAATAAATCTTGTCAGCGCCGCAGTGCTGGTGCTTATTGCAGGCGCGACCTTTGCATATTATGTTGAATATTTTGCAATCCCCGCCAAAAACGCAAAGAAAAATATCCACAACTGATACCATTTTCACCCGGAGGAAACACACGTGATAAAATACTGTACCCGCTGCAAAAAGAGAATAGCGGTGGTCTTTGTCCAGAAGCTTGACGGACAGGGCAAGGCCGAAACCGAGGCTTTTTGCCTTAAATGTGCAAAAGAGCTGGGCATAAACACCGATCAGATAAACGAAATGATGAGCAAAATGGGCATTGACGAGGAGCAGTTTGAACAGCTCAGCGATTTTTCTGCCTTTGACCTTGACGGTTTTGGTGCGCCCGATGCCGAAAACGACAACGACGAGGACGAGGATTTTGAAGAAAGCGAAAGCCGCGCCCCCTCAATAAACTTTGGCGCCATTTTTGGCGGTAACAAAAACAAAGAAGAAAAAAATGATGCCGAAAAAGATGACGACGACAAAAAGGACAAAAAGAAAAAGAAGGACAAAAAGCACAAGTACCTCGACAGCTTTTGCATCAACCTCAACGAGCGCGCCGAACAAGGCAAGCTTGACAAAGTCATCGGCCGCGAGCGCGAGCTGGACAGAATGTTGCAGATCCTTACCCGACGTCAGAAAAACAACCCCTGTCTTATCGGCGAGCCGGGCGTTGGCAAAACCGCCGTTGCCGAAGCTCTTGCCATGCGCATTGTGCGCGGCGACGTTCCCCACAAGCTGAAAAAATGCCGTGTTTATCTTCTCGACATGACCCTTATGGTGGCAGGCACCCAGTTCCGCGGTCAGTTTGAAAACCGCATGAAGGGGCTGATCGACGAGGTGAAAAACGACGGACACATCATCCTTGTCATCGACGAGATCCATTCGATCGTGTCGGCAGGTGATGCCGAGGGCGGTATGAACGCCGCAAATATTCTGAAACCCGCTCTGTCAAGAAGCGAAATTCAGGTCATCGGCGCCACTACCCTTGCCGAATACCGCAAATATATCGAAAAGGATGCGGCACTCGAACGCCGTTTTCAACCGATCGTCATCAACGAGCCGTCGATTGCCGACTCGATAAAGATTCTTAAAGGTATCAAGGACACCTACGAAAAATACCACGGTCTTATCATCCCCGACGAAACGGTGGAAAAGACTGTTATATATTCCGAGCGCTACATCACCGACAGATTTTTGCCCGACAAGGCGATTGACCTGCTTGACGAGGCGGCTTCTTTTGTGGCACTGCGCGACGTGAACATAAACCGCGCCGCCGAGCTTGCCGAAGAGCTCGAGCAGGTAAAGGCAGAGCGTGAGGAGCTGGAAAACGAACCCGTAAACCCCACCGACGACGGAGGCGAGCTTGACAGATATCAGAAGCTTGCCGATCTTAAGGTGCGCGAGATAAACCTTGCCGATGATTTCAGCGAGCTTATGGCACTGTGCAACAGCGTGACCGTGACTCCCGAGCATCTTGCCAAGGTCATCGAGATCTGGACAGGCATCCCCGCAGGCAACATTTCGGAAAACGAGTTTGTGCGGATCGATAAGCTTGCCGAAAGATTAAAAGAACGCATCGTCGGTCAGGACGAGGCTGTGGAAAAGGTGGCAAAGGCGATAAAACGCTCGAGAGCCGGCATTTCGGCAAAAAGAAAGCCTGTTTCTTTCATCTTTGCAGGCCCCACGGGTATCGGAAAAACCGAGCTTGTAAAAACCCTTGCCTCTGACCTTTTTGACTCGCCCGAGGCGCTTATTCGCCTTGATATGTCGGAATTTATGGAAAAACACGCCGTATCGCGCATAATCGGCGCCCCTCCCGGATACGTGGGATATGACGAGGCAGGTCAGCTGACCGAAAAGATCAGACGCCGCCCCTACTCTGTCATACTTTTTGACGAGATAGAAAAAGCCCACCCCGACGTGATGAACGTGCTTTTGCAGATTCTTGATGACGGTGCCTGCACCGATGCCCACGGCAAAAAGGTAAGCTTTGAAAACACCGTTATCGTCATGACCACAAATGCCGGCTCGAGCACGGGTATGAACTCGGCAGGCTTTTCGGGAAAAGAGGGTAACATCAGCTCCGATCGCATCATGAACGCCCTTTATTCTTTCCTACGCCCCGAATTTATCAACCGCGTGGACGAGATCGTTGTCTTTAATCAGCTGACAAAGCAAAACTTCCGCGAGATCGCAAAAATTATGCTGTCGGATCTGCAAAAAGCCGTGGCAGAAAAGTCCATTTCGCTTGAATACGACGAGGACGTGCTTGATTTTGTGGCAGAAAAATCGTTCAGCCTTAAATATGGCGCAAGAAATCTGCGCAGATTTATTCAGACCGAGATTGAAGACCGCGCCGCAGAGCTGATAATCTCCAATTATAACCGCAGAATAACAAAGCTTCGCGTCAGAATATCGGGCGATACGCTTGAAGTTTGCGAAAATTTGTGATACAATATTGTAGGGCAAGGGCCCCGTCCTGCCGTTCGGCATGAAATTTTAACAGGTGGCAAAAACAACAATATTGTAGGGCAGGGGCTTGCTCCTGCCGTGTGGTGTAGAATTTAATCGATGGCAAAAACAACAATATTGTAGGGCAGGGGCTTGCTCCTGCCGTTCGGCGTGAAATTTCACCAATGCCACAAAACGGGCGAACACAGTTCGCCCCTACGGTTGGAAATTTTATCAATGTTTTAAAATCCACACCCCAACAAACGCCTTCTCCTCTCAGG
>JAFYUZ010000010.1 GCA_017549365.1 Clostridia bacterium | reverse complement strand
GGGAAACCCTCGCCGGGGGTTTCCCTTTTTTTGCCGTTGATTAAATTCCACACGAAACGGCAGGAGCAAGCCCCTGACCTACAATGTTGTTGTTTTTTGCCATTGATTATATTTCAACACCTCATCCACCGCTGGCGCGGTCCCCCTTCCCCTCAAGGGGAAGGCGTTTGTTGGGGTGCGGATTCCAAACCAATGATAAAATTTCCACCCGTAGGGGCGAACTGTGTTCGCCCGTTTTTTCGTTGATTAAATTCCAAGCAAAACGGCAGGAGCAAGCCCCTGCCCTACGATATTATCGTTTTTACCATTGATTAAATTCCATGCAAAACGGCAGGAGCAAGCCCCTGCCCTACGATATTATCGTTTTTATCATTGATTAAATTCCACACCTAACGGCAGGAGCAAGCCCCTGCCCTACGATATTGTTGTTTTTTCATTGATTTAATTCCGCACCTAACGGCAGGAGCAAGCCCCTGCCCTACGATGTTGTTGTTTTTGCCAATGATTAAATTCCACACCTAACGGCAGGACGGGGCCCCTGCCCTACGATGTTGTTGTTTATTGTCGGCAACGCACCAAACAAAAACGCGGCGATATGCCGCGTTTTTTTACATCAATTTATCAAGTTCATAAATAATCATGGCATCTGTCACAATGCCCTTCAAAAATGCATCGAGGAAGATACATTCGTCCGCCTGGTGAGCTTCGCCGTGGCCGCTCGGAAGATCTTTATTCGGCACATCAAGCCCCGCAAAATTGTGGATGCTTAATCCCAACGAACCACAAGGTGAATTCAAAAGACGGGCGTACGTTCCGCCTGCGCTGTAATGGGGAGAAAGCGTTTCGCGCTGAACGCCGCACATTTTTGCATAGGTGCGCATCAAAGCTTCAACGTACTTTTCATCGGTGTTTGTAACATAACAATCCTTGACCTCTTTGACAGAGTATTCAAATCCTGCCTTTTCAAAGGCAATTCTTATGTTGTCAAGAATCATCTCTGTACTGATGCCTCTGCCAAAGCGGCTGTCAAATTCAAAACAGCCCTTTTCGTCCTTGCATCTTGAAATTCCGAGAACAAAGGTGTTTTTTCCAAAGTTTTCGTCTTCTGCCGCAATGCTTACCCCTGCGCCGTAATAATCGTCACAAAGACTTAACAGAGCCGAAAGCAGCTCTTTGTCGTTTTCGTCAAAATTCTTGCACGAGCAAAGAAGCTGTGCCGCCATGATCGCCGCATTTTCTCCCGATTTCGGATTGGCGGCGTGGGTGGATTTTCCAAATGCACAAAGGCAGATCTTGCCGTCCTTTTCGGACAAGGAAAATTTGTCGTCGATTTTTTCGGAAAGCTCGTCAAAAAGCTCCTTTGTATATCCGATCTCGGCTTCAAGAGTTCCGATGACGGCATTTACAACAGTTCCGCCGTCAAATTTTGTGACGGTTCTGAATGATTTTTTTGATTTTGCGGAAAATCTGGCTATTCCCTTTTCTCCCACGCAGACGGGATATCCGTTGTCGGGAACAAGCGAAAGATCGGGCAGTTTTTCGTTTTTGATAAAGCTTTTCAGATCATCCATTCCGCATTCTTCGTTGCTGCCAAAGTAGCACAGAAAAGAGCTTTTTACGGGAAGAATGCCTTTTTTTATCATTTCCGAAATATAAATTCCACCTATCGCCGCGGCTTTGTTGTCCTCGGAACCGCGACAATAAAGATGTGCGCCGTCAAAAAGCGGGGTGAAGGGTTGAGTTTTTGTCCATTCTTTGGCATTTGCCGGCACAACATCGCAATGGGAGAAAAAACCGATGGTCTTTTCGCCGCCCGTGACCTTTGACGTGGCATATCCGAGATCGTGGCTTACCTTGCAATCAATTCCGTGCTCGTCACACAGCCTTTGCGCCATACAAAGTGCGTCGTCCACACCTTTTCCGTAAGGAAAGCCGCCCCCCTTGGTGTGCGCCACGCTGTCAATGCGGCAAAGCGAGCAAAGATCGTCAAGAATGTTTTGTCTGTTTTCTTCGATAAATCGGGTTACCTTTTCAAGAATTGCTTGCATTTTTTCTTATGCTCCCGCTTTGTCGGATTCGGGTTTTTCTTCTTTTTTATCCTTTTTGGGTATAAGGTTTTTGATCTTTTCGATCATACCGGGGGCGCGATCGAGCAGTTCGTCCACGCCGTTTACAACGCCGACGATACCTTCATTTCCCGAATATCCGCTGTTTGCTTCGACATTCAGCATTCTTGCCTCGCCGTCCTTGTTGATAACGATGAAGCAGATGGGGGTGACTGTGATACCCGTGCCGCCACCGCCGCCGAAATTTTTGGTTTTCAGCTCCTTGCGGCCGTTGTATTCGGTGCCTGCCGAAGCAAAGCCCACCGAAATTTTGGAAACAGGTACGATCACGGTGCCGTCAAGCACGGTTACGGGGTCGCCCATTACGGTATTGGTGTCGAGCACCTTTTTTATGTTTTCAAGAGAGGATCGGATAACTTCGCTGAGGGGCATATTTTCTGCCATAACTTTTGTTCCTTTCGAAATTTATTCTATAAAAACGCTTTGAGTGCCGCAAAAACGATCTTTATCAGCCGAACTTTCAGCACAATGTCAAATTCACAGCGGAATTTTTCTTCAAGATAGTCGCAGGCAACGTAAATCTCGTCGCTTAAATCAAATTTTTTCGTCCGCTCGCCAAGGGCGTACAGTCCGTCGATGGCACCGCAAACGGCGCCGTATCTCAATGCCGCGGTTGCGGCATCCTCGCCGCCCACCACGATATCAAGCTTTTTTATCTCCAAAGATAACGCCCCAAAAACCCCGGGCACAAGAATGCGTATTTTTTCGCAGATGTCGGCAAAAAGCTCGCGGAACGCCGAAAGCTTTTCCGAAAAAGTTTTGGTTTTGTCGGAAGCATCGGCGGCGTTTTTTGCCATTTTTTTGGTTGCTTTTTGCTTTTTTGGCTTTTTGGGGAAAAGATGATCGCCCTTTTCGGTGATCTTTTTGGCTTTTTTTGCCTTTTTCAGCAGCTTTTTGCGCTTTTTTTCCTCGTTTACGGGAAGTATGTCAAACTTTAAGAACAAAACCTTTAAAGAAAGCCCAAAAACGCCCGTGTCTGTGTCAAATCTTATGCGCACGCGCGCCACAAGCAGAAAAAGGATCAAAAATATCAGGGCAAAAAAGCCGAGCACGCACCCCGCGACGACAAGAAAGGTCATCTTGAACCACCGCTTTTTTTGCCGCCGGGACGGGAAAGAAAGTCAATAAATTCTTCGGCGGTCTTGCGCTGGCCTGCAGACAGCGACGACAGCTTTTCGAGAATGCGAGCATCGTGCGAGCTTGGGGCGTCGGTGCTTTTTTTCTTTTCGGAAAGTCCTGCCGCAAAGATATAATCCTCGTATTCCACGCCGTTAAGACTGTTTTCCGAAAGCTTTTTAATAAGCTTTTTGCCGGGCGGATTTTCTTGCAGTCCCGCATAAAGCTTGCGTAGCTGGACATAGCTGATGTCGGCATCCTTTGCAAAGCGATGGATGCTTCGATCTCCGCAGGCACGCTCGATGAGCATTGAAAATATTTTTTTGTTAAAGCGGTTTTCGGGCATCTTCTTCACCTCGCAAAAATATATTGGTTCAATTATATTTTACCATATAAATGCGATTTCTTCAAGTTTTTTTGGCATCTTTTTTGCGATTATTTGCAGTATTGCGGGGGTAAAATGCACCTGTGACGAAAAATTTTTGAAAAAGTGCAAAAAAATTTCAGAAAAGTGTTTACTTTTCGATTGTTTTATGTTATACTTAATTCTGCGAGTATGCGTCCGCGAACACGGTGTTGTGGATAAAGCCTTACCGCAGGCGGCTTTTTTCGTGCCATGCACGGCGGTCGACCTTCGGTTCAAGAGGTCTTCACACACCCTACGCCTTGTCGACGGACAGCTATTTCGACATTTATTTTTGAAAGGTGGAAACAAACCATGATGCAGAAAGACGAAAAGCAGGGTATCATCGAACAGTACCGCACACACGAAGGCGATACAGGTTCTCCCGAAGTACAGATCGCGATCCTTACATCGCGCATCAACACCCTTACCGAACATCTCCGCGCTAACAACAACGACCATCACTCCAGACGCGGTCTTCTTAAGATGATCGGTCACAGAAGAAACCTTCTCGGCTATCTCCAGAAGAAGGACATCAACCGTTACCGCGCAATCATCGAAAAGCTCGGTCTCAGAAAGTAATTTTCTGTAAAGGTGGGGCTGTTGCAAACGCAACAGCCCCAAAAAAGTTTATTACGGCAGGCGTCAAGAATCTTTTAGCATTTACAAACGGGGCAAACCCAAAGGCATCGTGACGGACAAGTCAAATGCATCGTTACGGGCAAACCCACAGGCACACAATCGGCAATCCGCGTCAAGCGGTGCGGCAAAAACAACAATATTGTAGGGCAGGGGCTTGCTCCTGCCGTTAGGTGTAAAATTTAACCGATGGCAAATCGGGCGAACGCAGTTCGCCCCTACGATTGGATTTGTTATCATTGATTAAAAATTTGCACCATATCATGCCTTCTCCTTTCAGGAGAAGGGGGACCGCGCCAGCGGTGGATGAGGTGTTGGAATTTTACCAACGGCAAAAACAACAATATTGTAGGGCAGGGGCTTGCTCCTGCCGTTTGGTGTAAAATTTAACCGATGGCAAATCGGGCGAACGCAGTTCGCCCCTACGATTGGTTTTTTTGTCATTGTTT
>JAFYUZ010000123.1 GCA_017549365.1 Clostridia bacterium | reverse complement strand
TGTATCCGCAGGGTCATCTGTTGTGCAGAGTACCTTTACATTTGACTTTGTAATAAGGTCTTTTGCACCCATGTTACCTTTGGTAAGCATTGCGTTACACTTTTCCCATGCTTCGTCTGCTGTCTTACCTGAAAGGGGCTTGTTGAAGCCGAAGTATCTCTGGAGTTCAAGGTGTGTCCAGTGATAAAGGGGGTTGCCGATAAGAGAGGGCATCGACGCCGCCCACGCCTTGAAACGCTCGTGGTCGTCGGCACCGCCTGTTACGTACTTTTCTTCAAATCCGCAGGCACGGATGGCACGCCATTTGTAATGGTCGCCGTAAAGCCACGCCTCGGTGATGTTTGAAAAGCTGATGTTTTCAGCGATCTCCTTGGGATTTATGTGACAGTGATAGTCGATTATGGGAAGATCCTTTGAATATTTTTCGTAAAGCTCCACCGCCGTGGGGGTTGAAAGCAGAAAATCGTCATCCATGAATTTTTTCATAAAAAAATACCTCCGTTGACATATTATACTATATTGAATATAGTATAACACGACAACGAAGGGATGTCAAACAACTACTCGCTATTTGCAATACATTTTAGAATTTACCGATAGTCGGGAAACAAAATCGACAAGTTATCGGAGGTTTTTGCATCAAAATTCGGGGAAAAAGAGTCGCGTAAGTTTTCGGTAACAAAAACTTTGCCGTCGTTGGTGCAAAAAATCGCTTCAAAATCGAAGGACGAGCTTTTGTAAAATTCGATGCTTTTTTCGAGCCCCATAACGAAAAACGCGGTGGACAAGCCATCGGCAAGAGCTCCGTTTTGAGCAATCACGGCAACAGATGCAAGATCCGAACGGGCGGGATATCCCGTTTTGCTGTCGAGAATGTGGTGGTATATTTCGCCGTCAAGCTCAAAAAATCGCTCATAAGCACCCGAAACCGACACAGTCTTGTCGCAGACAGTGACAACGCCGAGTATATCCTGTATGTCTAAGGGATTGTTGACAGCCACGTTCCAGCCGTCTTTTCCCTTTTGGCGGTTTGACGGCGACGAGCCGATGACCGTTACGTTTCCGCCGAGATACACAGACCCATCGCAAACCCCGTTTTCTTTCAAAAACTCGGCAACCTTTTGCCCTGCATAGCCTTTTGCAATGCCGCCGAGATCGACGGAAAGATCTTTGTCAGTGCACGAAAAAATGCCGTTTGAAACGTCGGTTTTTTCAAAACCGCAGTGGGACAAAGCTTCCGTTATATCGTCGTCCTCGGGAACAGTAGGTGCATCCCCCGTGACGTTCCAAAGGCGAACGAGCGCACCGAGGGTAAAATCAAAGGCGCCATCGGTGGCAAGAGATATTTCCTTTGCAAGCGAAAGAAGAAAGATCGTGTCGCCGTAGGTTTCGCTTTTGGGATCTTCAAGGTTATTTATGTCAGACTCCGCAATCGTTGCGGAAAGTTGATTTTCGATATCAAAAACAAGGCTTTTTGCACGGGAAACTGTTTCGTCCGAGCAATTTGCCGTGATGGTGGCATAGGTGTTCATGGCAAAAAAATCGGTGCTTTTATACTCGATCTTTTTTGTGCAGGAGGAACAAAAAACAAGAGTTAAAGCTGCAAAAAGCAGCAATATCTTTTTCATACAAACCTCCTGATGCTTCCGATTCGCGAGATGACCGCGTTCATAATGAAGCCGTTGAGAAGCCCCGTTATGCCGGATGCGGCGCAAAGAAGCGGCAGATATGCAAAAACCGCGCCGTCAGATACAACAAACGATGCCGCAATTATCTGCCCCACGCTGTGAAGCAGAGCGCAGATAACCGAAACGCCGCCGAAGCTGAATACACGCTCGTAAAGATAAACCGACGCGACAAGCCCAAAATATGCAAGAACGGCACCCGAAATCGACAAAACAAAGCTTGTGACGTTGCCAAAAAGAAAGAGCATAAGAACAGGGCGAAGCAGAGAAACGCAAAGAGCGCAGAACTTGTCGCAAAGGATATACGCCGTCATAACGGCAAGATTGGCAAAGCCGAGTTTGAGACCCGGAAGAGGTATCAGCGCGTTTATCGGCACGAACGATTCGATAATCGACAGGGCAAAAGAAACAGAGAGAAGCATTGCCGTGAGCGTAAGTTTTCCCGTTTTCACATTGCTTCTCCCCTTTTCTCTTATATTTTTTGTTCAGCCTGCGGTCACGTCGACCGCAGTTTCTTTTTGCGTTTTGCATCTTATCACAAGCTTGTTCGGCAGGCAAATTATCTCGCCGCCGTTGCGGTCAAGCCGCATAGCAGTGCAGACCTTGTCTTTGCAGTTTGTTTCAACGACCGAAACGCATCCGTCCTTTACCTCGAAGGAATACGCGCACTGCTCGATCATGTATACCCCATCCTTGTCGAGCGAAAAGGTCATTATTTCCTTTCCGTCAAGCTCGACCGACGCAATATCTCCGCCGCCGTCGCCAAAAAACGCGAGGGCAAAATATACGCCAAGCGAAATTATCACGGCAAGGGATGCAAGGATTATATCATTTCTGATAAGACGGTTTTGTTTCATTTTCTTCCTGCTTTATCGTCTGAAATACGGGTTGCACGCACGCTCGTCGCAGACAAGCGACGAAGCTCCGTGGCCCGGATAAATGCGAAGTGCGCCGTCAAGCGCAAGCACTCTTGAAAGGGACGACATTATCGCCTCGAAATTTCCGCCGGGAAAATCGGTGCGTCCGATAGATCCCGCAAAAACTGTGTCCCCCGTGAAGATGCATCCGTCGTCCTGCGCAAGAAAACAAAGGCTTCCCGGGGTGTGTCCCGGAGTTTCAAGCACCTGCAGGCGGATATTTTCTCCAACGGTTATGACATCGCCTTCCCTTATGGTGGCGTACTGTCCCGAAAAAGAGAAAAACGTGCCCATGAAGGATTGCGAAAGATTAAGCATCGGAAGCGAAAGCCCCGGTGCATCGTACTGACCCACAAGAACCTGCGCACCCGTCTTTTCAAAAAGTTCGGGCAGGGCAAGCATGTGGTCAAAATGGGCGTGGGTGAGGATTATTTTTTCAATCTTCACTCCGCGCTTTTCTGTGGCGCGGATGATGGCATCTGCACTGTCGGCAGGGTCAATGACCGCGCACACTCTTTGTTCGCTGTCCTCGAGGATATAGCAGTTTGTGCCAAGATCCCCGAGAACCAGTGTTTTTATTTCCATATTACTTTGCAAGCTTTGCGATCATTTCTTCGATGTTGGAAAGCATCTCGGAATATTTTGCAAGCTTTGCCTTTTCGCCGTCGATAACAGCGGCGGGCGCTTTGGCAACAAACGATTCGTTGGAAAGCTTCTTGTTCACGCGGTCGATTTCGGAAAGGGCGGTCTGTCTTTCTTTTTCAAGGCGTGCCTTTTCCTTTTCGATGTCAATGATCTCTGCCATGGGGATAAACAGCTTTGCACTGTCTGTGACGATGGAAACTGCGGTTTCGTCATCACAACCGTCGGCAAGAATTACTTCGGAAGCATAGGCAAGCTTTTCAAAGAACACGGTGGTGTCGGCGTTGAAGCTGTCCTTGTAATCCGAAACGATGATAAGCTTTGCCTTCTTTGAAGGAGGAACGTTCATTTCGGCACGGCGCAGGCGGATCGCACCGATGGCGTCGATTACCTTGTCCATGTTTTCTGCCTCTGCGGCAAAATCAAGCTTTTCGTCATATTCGGGCCAATCGGCGATGATTACGGGCTTGTCGGAAATGTTGAGAGTCTGCCAGATCTCTTCGGAGATATAAGGCATGAAGGGATGCAAAAGCTTGAGGGTGTTGGAAAGTACATAGGTGATAACCTGCTGTGCACGCTTGTTTGTATCTGTGCCCTTGGCAAAAAGACGGGGCTTTACAAGCTCGATATACCAGTCGCAGAAGAGATCCCAGATAAATTCGTAAAGCTTTGCGCAGGCAACGCCGAGTTCGAACTTGTCGAGGTTTGCGGTCATTTCCTTTACGGTGTTGTTGAGGTGGGAAAGGATCCACTTGTCCTCAAGCTCGAGCTTTTCGGGAAGAACAGCTTCCGTATCGTCATCAAGGTTGAGCATTACGAAACGTGCGGCGTTCCAGATCTTGTTGGTAAAGTTTCTTGATGCTTCCATCTTTTTGTCGGAATAACGCATATCGTTACCGGGGGCGTTACCTGTGACAAGGGTAAAGCGGAGAGCGTCGGCGCCGTAGGTGTCGATAACTTCGAGAGGATCGATGCCGTTGCCGAGCGATTTGGACATTTTTCTTCCCTGCTCGTCGCGTACAAGACCGTGGATAAATACATGGGAGAAGGGCTCTTTCTTCATGTTTTCAAGTCCCGAGAAGATCATTCTCGCAACCCAGAAGAAGATGATGTCATAACCCGTAACAAGGGTGCTTGTGGGGTAATAATACTTGAGGTCTTCGGTGTTTTCGGGCCATCCGAGTGTGGAGAAAGGCCAGAGCGCCGACGAGAACCAGGTATCAAGAACGTCGTCCTCCTGGCGCATTTTCTTGCCGCACTTGGGGCAAACTTCGATATCGTTCTTGGATACTTCCATGTGTCCGCAGGCGTCGCAATAGTACGCAGGGATTCTGTGTCCCCACCAGAGCTGACGGGAAATACACCAGTCGTGGACGTTTTCCATCCAGTTTGTATAGGTCTTTGTAAATCTGTCGGGAACAAACTTTACTCTGCCGTCGTAAACTACTTCAAGGGCAGGCTTTGCAAGGGGTTCCATCTTTACGAACCACTGATTGCTGGTCATGGGCTCGACGGTGGTGTGGCAACGATAGCAGGTGCCGACGTTGTGGCTGTGATCCTCTACCTTTACAAGGAAGCCTTCTTTTTCAAGGTCTTCGACGATGGCTTTTCTTGCCGCATATCTGTCCATGCCCTCATATTTTCCGCCGAAAGCGTTGACTGTGGCATCATCGTTGAGAACGCGAATCTGTTCGAGTCCGTGGCGCTGACCAACAAGGAAGTCGTTGGGGTCGTGGGCAGGAGTGATCTTTACACAGCCTGTTCCAAAATCCTTTTCAACGTATTCGTCGGCAATAACGGGAATCTCGCGGTTGACAAGAGGAAGAATAAGCATTTTGCCAACGAGATCCGTGTATCTTTCGTCCTCGGGATGAACCGCAACGGCGGTATCGCCAAGGAGAGTTTCGGGACGGGTGGTGGCGATGATAACATATTCTCCGGGTCTATCCTTTACGGGATAGCGGATGTGCCAGAAATGGCCTGCCTGCTCGCTGTATTCAACCTCGGCGTCAGACAAAGCTGTGATACAGTTGGGACACCAGTTGATGATGCGGTTGCCGCGGTAGATAAGTCCCTTTTCGTAAAGAGAAACGAAAACTTCCTTAACGGCTTTCGAGCAACCCTCGTCCATGGTAAATCTCTCACGCGACCAATCGCACGAGCAGCCGAGCTTTTTGATCTGGCTGATGATGCGCGAGCCGTACTTTTCTTTCCATTCCCAAACGCGCTCGAGGAACTTTTCACGACCAAGGTCGTATCTTGTAAGGCCCTCTTCCTTGCGCAGATTTTCTTCAACCTTGATCTGGGTGGCAATACCTGCGTGGTCTGTGCCGGGAACCCAAAGGGTGTTGAAGCCGCGCATTCTCTTGTAACGGATAAGGATGTCCTGCAAGGTCTCGTCAAGAGCGTGACCCATGTGGAGCTGACCTGTTACGTTTGGTGGCGGAATAACGATCGAGAAGGGTTTCTTCGATTTGTCCTCGGAGGGTTTAAAATAGCCTCCCTCTTCCCACATTCTGTAGATCTTGTCTTCAGTACCGTGGGGGTTATATGTTTTTTCAAGTTCTTTTGCCATGATGTTCTCCTGTTTTATATAAATTTTTATTTTTCTGATTTGTGGGCTTCTATCATAGATATCAGCTGTCTTCCGATCTTTTCGAGAAATTTCAATCCTTCAAAAGCAAAGTCTTCGGGCATATTGGTATAGAAGAAATTGTCTGACTCAAAGGTGAACTGACCGGAATAATCGATATCAGCAAGAGCTTTTGTCACCTCGTTCCAGTTGATCGAACGGGTGAAGGGCGCCGTGTGCTGATCGTCTTTGAAATTGTTGTCGTGCACGTGGAGTGCGCCCAGGCGCTTTCCGCCGACGGCGCGGATAAAATCTTCGGGCTTTTCACCCGCAAGACCGCAATGTCCCACGTCTACAAGACAGGTGAAAACGTCGGGGTCGAGGGCATCGAAAAGCTTTATCATCTGTTCGCTTGTTCCGCAGACACCGGGGCGGATACAGCCCGCCGTCTTGTCGCGCCAGAACATATTTTCAACTCCGATCTTTACACCGCTTTTTTTCGCAATCGGTGCAAGACGGGAATAAAAATCGAGATTGAATTCGATCTGCTTTTGCTCGTTGTTGCGGAAGGTGACGGGATGAACACACACCGTCTTTACCCCCAGTATCCCTGAAACCTCGATGGCTCTTTGTATCTTTGGGATTATGCAGGTGTTGTAATCCTCGTTGTCCGCCTTGTATGACGGAAAGGGAGCGTGCGCCTGGTTGAAGAAAACGCCGCAGTTTGCCGCCTTTTGACGGATCTTGCGCGCATAGTTTTCAAAAACCACGCCGCTCATATAAAACGGCGATTCGTCGAGTTTGTGAAAAAGACTGATGTCAACGGCGTCAAAGCCTGCCGATGATATGATTTCAAGTCCTTTTTCGTCGCCGAATTTTGAGAAGAAATAGTCGGATTGTGTCGAAAGTATCAAAAAAATCTCTCCTTTCGTTTTGCCAAGTGAATAAAACAAAAAAACGCCCCAAGACCAAAAGATCCTGAGACGAGCAAAATTCACCCGCGGTACCACTCAAATTGCGGCATACGCCGCCACTTACAAAGCTTGCGCCCTGATCTTTAACGCAGAAGTGCGGAGAGGATCTACTTGCAAAAAAAGCTTTCTTCCTCCCGGCTCGGAAGCGACAAACACAAAACGTGCCCCTTGGCTTGCACCGACCGCCATTTCTCTTGGGGGACAACAGGATGTGAACTCTTCGTCTCAGCCTTTGTTTTATACCAATATATTATACCATCGGGTCGTGCGATTGTCAAGCCATTTTTAAAACTTTGTGCTTCTTTGATAAGCTCGTTTTTTTGCAATTATTTAAAAAAAGTTGACAAACCAAAACTTTTGTGATAAAATATGCGGGTTTGGAAAAAACCTTTTATTATTCAGAAAGAGGAACTACCATTGAAAATCATTGACAATATCAAAAAAACGATAGGCGACGCGTCAAGATATCTTGCGGCTTTTGCAAAATGGACGGTCATTTCGCTTTTTATCGGCATTCTCGGCGGAAGTGTCGGAAGTCTTTTTCACATTTCCATTGATGCCGCAACCGAGTACAGAGGTGGGCACACATGGCTGATCTTTCTTCTTCCCGTGGGCGCTCTTATCATCACGCTTCTTTACAGGCTGTGCAAGCGTTTTGGAAAGCTCGGCACCGACAGAGTACTTGAAGCGTTGAAGACCGACAGCAATCTGCCTGCCATTATGGCGCCGCTTATTTTCGTTTCCACCGTCATAACCCACTTTTTCGGAGGCTCTGCCGGCCGCGAAGGTGCGGCTTTGCAGTTGGGCGGAAGTATGGGATACACCGTCGGAAAGCTCATAAAGCTTAATTCCAGCGACAGACACATTATCGTAATGACGGGTATGAGCGCCGTTTTTGCATCCCTTTTCGGCACTCCCCTAACCGCCGCGATTTTTGCCATTGAGGTAACCTTTGTCGGTATGAGCTGTTATGCCGCCCTGCTTCCGTGTACGATATCCGCCATATGCGGCGCAAAGGTTGCCGCCGTCTTTGGCATTTCGCCCGTGGCGTTCGGCTCTGACGTGACCTACAAAACCACCCCCGGGCTTCTTGTTCGCTCTGCCGCACTTGCTTTTCTTTGTGCAATAATAAGCATTATTTTTTGCTATACCATAAGATATTTTTCAAAAGGATCCAAAAAGCTTATTCCCAACCCCTACATTAGAGCCGCGGCAGGCGGTACGATTGTTGCAATTCTTTCACTTGCCGTCGGATGTTATGACTACAACGGCGCGGGAATGGACATAATATCCGATGCACTGCAGGGAAACTGCGTTCCCTACGCCTTTGTATTAAAGCTTATTTTCACCGCCGTTACCATTGCGGCAGGCTTTAAGGGTGGCGAGATAGTTCCGGCGTTTTTTGTCGGCTCAACCTTCGGATGCTGGGTTGGTCCGCTTCTTGGGCTTGATGCCCCCCTTGCGGCACAGATAGGCTTTGTTGCGCTTTTTTGCGGCGTTGTAAACTGTCCCGTGGCATCTCTTATACTCGCCCTTGAGGTTTTTGGCGCAGAAAACATACCGATCTTCGCGCTGATTTGCAGTATCAGCTATATGATGTCGGGAAAAACGGGGCTTTACAAAAGCCAGACCATTGTTTATTCGAAGATCTCCGACGATCTTTTGGATTTTGAAGTGGTTCACGACAGACACGAAACTTCAACTTAAAACAACTTTGCACTATTTTGATTTTGCTATTGACAAAATAAGTATTATCGGTTATATTATTAGGGTAGAATGTGGTTTTGCGGTTATTTTGCAATTTGTGAAAAAAATCTCAAATTATGCGGAACAAAACGCAAAAATTCACGTCTAATACCATATCTTTATTAAAAAAGGAGTACAAAAAATGAAAAAGTTTTTCCTCGCGCTTCTCGCAGGCGCACTCATTCTCACCGCAGCAGCTTGCACAAAGCCCGCTGAAAACACAGACGGCGAAGGCGCCGATGTAGAAGTTGTTGAACCCACAACAGTTGGTACAAAGCTTGCAAAGACCTTTAAGGACAACCTTGCAACAGCAGAAAGCAACGAAGCTCTTGCAAACACCCTTATCGTTGACCTTCCCTTTATGGCAGGCGTTATGCCCGTTGAAGAAGGCTTCCTTTCCGGTTTTGACAACTACGAAGTAAAGGGCTTCTCCGAAGGTTACATGTTTGGTCCTATGATGGGCTCGATCGCATTTGTCGGCTACGTTTTCGAACTTCCCGCAGATGCAGACGTTGAAGCTTTTAAGACAGGCCTTTCCGAAAACGCAAACCTTCGTTGGAACATCTGCGTTGAAGCTGAAGAAATGGTTATCGACAACGTTGACAACAAGGTATTCTTTGTAATGTGCCCCACATCCTTTGAAGAACCCGAAATGCCCGAAGACGAAATGATCGACGAAGAGATCGTTGACGACGAAATGCTCGTTGACGAAGATACAGAAGTTGTTGGCGGCGAAGTTGACGAAGAAGCAGAAGTTCTTCCTCCCGTTGCTGAAGAAGGCGAAGAAAACCTCGACAACGAAATTTCCGCTGACGCATTTGAAGTTGAATAATCAGTATTACAAAGAGGTAAAATAAATGCTCTTTTCCGGAATACCGTTTCTTTACTTCTTTCTCCCCTGCGTTCTGATACTCTATTACTTAGCACCAAAGAAGCTTAAAAACTCCGTGCTTTTGTTTACGAGCCTTTTCTTTTACGCCTGGGGCGAACAGACAAAAACAGTATTTTTGATAATATCGATACTGTTGGGATACGTTTTCGGACTGCTGATAGAAAAGACAAAAACACGGGGAAAAGCCTTACCCAGGCTTTTCCTCGTTCTTTCTGTGGTCCAAAATCTTTCCTTCCTTTGCTACTTTAAGTACACAGACTTTTTTATTTCAAACATCAACGCGCTGACGGGGCTTTCGATTCCCCTTTTAAAGATCGTTTTGCCCATCGGTATCAGCTTTTATACCTTCCAGATGCTCAGCTATACGGTTGACGTATACCGCGGCAATGTGAAGGCGCAAAAAAACATTGTAAATCTGGGTGCATACATCACCATGTTCCCCCAGCTTATCGCAGGCCCCATCGTCAGATATGCCGACGTCGAAACCCAGCTTGAGGTGCGCACCCACACATTTGAAAAATTTTCTTACGGTGTGCGCCGCTTTGTTCTTGGTCTTGGCAAAAAGATCCTTATTGCCAACCGTCTTGGCGAGCTTTGCGATATTTTCCGCGAGTCGGGCGATCAGTCGGTGGTGTTCTATTGGATCTATGCCGTTGCGTATATGCTTCATATCTATTTCGACTTTTCGGGATATTCGGATATGGCGATCGGTCTTGGCAACTTCTTTGGTTTCAAGTTTATCGAAAACTTCAACTATCCCTTTATTTCGACAAGCGTAACAGAATTCTGGAGACGCTGGCATATGTCGCTGGGCACATGGTTCAGAGATTATGTTTATATCCCCCTCGGCGGCAACCGCGTGCACTTTTTGCGCCACATTTTCAACATTCTTGTGGTGTGGATGCTCACGGGTATGTGGCACGGAGCTTCGTGGAACTTTATCATCTGGGGACTTTATTTTGCCGTGCTTCTCACCATCGAAAAGCTCTTCTTGTTGAAGCTTCTTAAAAAGGCCCCCGTTATCAACAGAATTTATCTTCTCGTTTTTGTGGCAATAAGCTTTATCATATTCAACGCCGACAAGGGTATGTCGCAGGCGTTTACCGATATTCGTGCCATGTTCGGCTTTGGCGGACTTCCTGCCATATCTTCGGAAACAGTTTATTATATCAAGTGCTATGCCGCAACCCTTATCGTGTCGATCATCGGTGCAACGCCGATACCAAAGATGATCTTTGCAAAGCTTTGCGAGATCAAAAACGGACGCGGCGTGAAGGTTATGAACCTTGTGGAAGCTATCGTTCTTCCCGTTATGCTGATCGTTTGCACGGCATATCTTGTGGACGGTTCTTTCAATCCGTTCTTGTATTTCAGATTTTGACGGGAGGTAGTGAAAAATGAATTCCAAAATCAAAAATTATCTTCTGTCAGGCATCTTTCTTCTGATAATCGCCTTTTTTACGGCATCGTATTTCATCAAGGGCACTTCTGATTTTTCGGATGCCGAAAGAAGAGCTTTGAAGCAATTTCCCGACCTTTCGGTAAAAACGCTTGAAAACGGCAAGTTTATGACAGAGTTTGAAACCTTCTCGCTCGATCAGTTCCCCATGCGCGATGCCATGAGAAGCGTGAAATCGGTTTTTGAACGCTTTGTTTTTGCCAACAAGGAAAGCAACGATCTTTATTACCACAAAGGTCACATCGCATCTCTGCTTTATCCCCTTGACAAGACTATGCTCGACTATGCCCTTGAGCGTTTTAACGGGCTTTACGACCGTTATGCAAAGCAGGGCGTTACAAAGGTGTACTTCTCGATGATCCCCGACAAAAGCGCTTATCTTGCCAAAAAGGCGGGTGTGCTTTCGGTGGATTACAAAGAGTTTATCGACTATATGATCGCAGGCATGCCGCAGGATGTTGAATATATCGATATTTCCTCTCTTTTGTCTGCCGACGATTTTTATTACACCGACCAGCACTGGCGTCAGGAAAGCATTGTCGACGTGGCAAACGCTCTTTCGGATGCCTTAGGCAATCCCCTTTCGGATGAGTACACAAAGGTTACTCTTGAAACGCCCTTCTACGGCACCTACTATCACCAGGCGGCAATTCCCGGCGTTTCCCCCGACAGTATTTCGTACCTCACAAACGATACGATAGAGGGTTGTAAAGTTTCATTGCTTGACGGCTACGGAAAAATGACCGAATCCGAAATGTATGTTTTGTCGTATGCCGACGGACGCGATCCTTATGAAATGTACCTTTCGGGCGCACAGCCGCTTATTACCATTGAAAACCCGGGCGCCGACACAGACAAGCAGCTTGTGGTTTTCCGCGATTCTTTTGGCAGCAGCATAATGCCCCTTCTTGCCGAAAGCTATGCAAAGATCACCCTGTGCGATATCAGATATATCGCCCCTGCGGACCTTGCAAATTACGTGGATTTTGAAAACTGCGATGATATGCTGTTTCTTTACAGCACCCTTATCGTCGATGCGGCAACGGCGTTGAGGAAGTGAAAGCAACACCAACACAAAAAGCACCCGAAGGGGTGCTTTTTTATTTATCGAAACGATATATACGGCATTATTAATTATAAAAGCAATCGTTTTCCCAACGGATCACGTTTGTATCAATATACTCCCATATTTTTTCATAATCTTTCTCTCCTCGAATTATGTGATCGTGGAAAGAGCCCTGAAACAATTGGCGTTCTTCAAAACCTGCTTTTCTGCATAATATCGTAGAAATCGATTTGAACGAACATACAACGTCTGATATTGTAGGGCAGGGGCTTGCTCCTGCCGTTTTCGGAAGAATGGTAATCAATGCATGGAGATGGTTTGGCATTATAACATATTTATCTATCGAGACACACTCATATCTCTTTTCTGTTTCCTCTAACTGTTCTTTGATTATATCACCATATTGTGTCAATCTGTTTTCGGCAGGAGCAAGCCCCTGCCCTACGATTATATGGGATAAAATCTGTTTTCTTTCCTTTGTACAAATCGTGACAAAATATACCCCGGGGGCAGAATAATCATATCCGGACAGTCTTCGAGGTTTACGTTTGGGAAATGGCATCTCTTTTTCAATAGTATCTTCTTTGATTTTCTCCGAAAATGTACTATATCCTTCTTCGCCTCGTAACTTTTTCTTGTTTATAATAAGTTTTTCTTCCACTATTTTCACCCATACATATTATATCTTTATAAAACAAACAAATATATGTATAGTTGTTAACATAATTCTTTTTCTTATACTATACAAGGTGGTATTAACACAATAATCATATTTTCATTCTTTATTATTCAAAAACCATTGGTACAATATATTCTTGCAGTACAACAAAAAGGAAAAGAGGCAGTACAAAAATGAGAGTAAAACAGTTTAAAGCAGAGAGCAAAAAGCTTCTCGACCTTATGATCAACTCGATCTACACCAACAAGGAGATCTTTTTGCGCGAGCTTATCAGCAACGCCAGCGACGCCATTGACAAGCTTCATTTCAAGGGACTTACCGATCAGTCGGTGGGTATGGCAAGCTCGGATTTTCGCATTCTCGTAACGATCGACAAAAACGAGCGCACACTCACCATTTCCGACAACGGCATCGGTATGACAAAAGACGAGCTTGAAAACAATCTTGGCACCATCGCCAAGAGCGGAAGCCTTGATTTCAAGACCGAAAACAAGGACGAATCGATCGACATTATCGGTCAGTTTGGCGTTGGTTTTTATTCGGCTTTTATGGTGGCATCCAAGGTAACAGTTACAAGCCGCGCTTTTGGTGAAGAGCAGGCATACAAATGGGAAAGCGAAGGTGCCGCAGGCTACACTGTTGAAGAATGCGAAAAGGACGACGTGGGTACAGACATCGTTCTTAAAATCAAGGAAAACACCGAAAACGAAAATTATGACAAATTCGTTGAGGAATACGGCATCTGCGACATCATAAAGAAATACAGCGACTACGTGCGCTATCCCATAAAGACACTTCGCACCAAGAGCCGCGTAAAGCCCCGTCCCGAAAACGCCCCCGACGATTACAAGGACGAATACGAAAGCTACACCGAGCTTGAAACGATAAACAGCATGGTTCCCCTGTGGAAAAAGAACAAGAAGGAAGTAACCGACGAGGAATACAACGAGTTTTACAAAAACACCTTCTACGACTACGAAGCACCCGCAAAGGTGATTGCCACAAGCTCGGAGGGCATGGTCAGCTACAACGCTCTCATGTTTATCCCCTCGCACGCACCCTTTGATTTTTACAGCAAGGAATACCAAAAAGGTCTTGCGCTTTACACCTCGGGCGTTATGATAATGGAAAAATGTGCAGATCTTCTGCCCGACTATTTCAGCTTTGTCAGAGGTGTTGTGGACAGCGCAGACCTGAGCCTTAACATCAGCCGCGAAATCTTGCAGCAGGATCACCAACTTAAAGCGATCAGCAAAAATCTTGAAAAGAAGATCCGCAACGAGCTTTCCGCAATGAAAGACAACGACCGCGAAAAGTACGTGGAATTTTTCAAGACCTTTGGCCGCATCATCAAGTTTGGAATCTATTCCGACTACGGCATGAACAAAGAAAAGCTTCAGGATCTTCTCGTCTTCTACTCTGCGGCGCAAAAGAAATATGTGACCCTTGACGAATACGTTACCGCCATGCCCGAATCGCAGAAATACATCTACTTTGCGGCAGGCGATTCGATCGAAAGACTTGAAAAGCTTCCGTCGGCAGAGGCGGTTGTTGACCGCGGCTACGACCTTCTTCTCTGCACCGAGGACGTGGATGAATTCTGCCTGCAAATGTTGAGAAGCTACAAGGAAAAGGAATTCAAAAACATCGGCTCGGGAGATCTTGGGCTTGAATCCGACAAGGAAAAGGAAGTGCTGAAATCAGCCTCCGACGAAGCAAAAGAGCTTTTTGAAGAAATGAAAAAGGCTTTGTCGGGCAAGGTTTCGGACATCCGTCTTTCGTCCTCTCTCAAGGAGCACCCCGTAAGCCTTTCGAGCGAAGGTCCTGTGTCTATCGAGATGGAAAAGGTGCTTAAAAACATGCCCGGAAGCGAGGGGGTTGTCAGCAGCAAGGTGCTGGAAATAAACGCTTCGCACAGAATTTTTGAAACCCTCAAATCCGATTTTGCCGCAGGAAACACCGAAAAGGTGGAAAAATACGCAAAGCTTCTTTACAACCAGGCGCTTCTTATCGAAGGTCTTGCCATTGAAGACCCCGTGGAATACGCAAAGAGCGTTTGCGAGCTTATGATATAAAACAAAGCGAGGAACCGATGTCGGTTCCTCTTTTTTGCCCTTGCAACACCGCAAAACGAAAAGCCCCGAAAAAATCGGGGCTTTTGTTACCAGCTTTTGAAAAATTACTTGTTCTTTGTAAGCATCTTGATTCCGAAGAGAGTACCGAGCATAAGAACGATACCAACGGGAAGCATGATGTACCAGTTGGGAACAAAGCCCGAAATAACGTAGCAAACGAACGAAACGCCTGCAACTGTTATTGCGTAAGGAAGCTGAGTGGATACGTGGTTGATGTGGTTGCACTGACCGCCTGCGGAGGACATGATCGTGGTATCCGAAATAGGCGAGCAATGGTCGCCGCACACAGCACCTGCAAGACAAGCGGACATACCGACAATGTAAAGAGGATCTGTGGGAGCAAACATAGCTGTTACGATGGGAATGAGGATACCGAATGTGCCCCAGGATGTACCTGTTGCAAAAGCAAGAACACAAGCAACAAGGAAGATTACTGCAGGCAAGAAGCTTGCAAGGCCGGCAGCCGCACCCTTCATAAGGGTTTCAACAAATACGTCTGCGCCGAGAAGGCCTGTCATATTCTTAAGGGATGTTGCAAAGGTAAGAATGAGGATAGCGGGAACCATTGCATTGAAGCCCTTGGGGATGCATTCCATAGCTTCCTTGAAAGAAACAACTCTTCTCAAAGCAAGGAAGATGATGGCGAATACGAGTGCGATAAGACCGCCCCAGGGAAGACCAACTGTGGCATCGGTGTTACCGAACGATCCAACAAAGTCGCCTGCGTAATCTGTGCCGCCCCAGATGTCAACGCCAAAGAAGCCGCCAACGTAGATGAGTGCAAGAACGCAAACGATGATGAGAACGATGATGGGAAGAACGAGGTCCACAACCTTACCCTTGGAGCTGGGAACTACTTCTGCCGCTTCGTTCTTTTCGCCGCAGGTGTAAAGGTCGCCCTTTTCAAGTGCGTTCTTTTCGTGAAGCTTCATGGGACCGAAATCGAACTTCATAAGTGCGAGCGCAACTACGAATACGAGTGTGAGGATGGAATAGAAGTTGAAGGGAATAGCCTTTACAAACAAAGCAATACCTTCTCCCTCGGGAGCATAGCTGGAAACTGCCGCAGCCCACGAAGAGATGGGAGCGATCATACAAACGGGAGCCGCTGTGGCGTCGATTATGTATGCAAGCTTTGCTCTGGAGATCTTGTGGCTGTCTGCCACGGGACGCATTACAGAACCAACTGTAAGGCAGTTGAAATAGTCATCGATGAAGATAAGAACACCGAGAACGAAGGTTGCGATCATGGCACCTGCTCTGGACTTGATGTTCTTCTGTGCCCATGCACCAAAAGCGGCACTTCCGCCTGCCTTGTTTACAAGAGCAACGATTACACCGAGGATTACAAGGAAAATAAATATGCCGGCTGTACCGGATACTGCGGAAATAAGACCGTCGTTAATCAAAGCGTCAACAGCTTTTACAGGACGGAAATTGGTTGCAAGAAGAGCACCTGCAAGCATACCGATGAACAAAGAAGAATAAACTTCCTTGGTGATAAGTGCAAGGCCTATGGCAATGATAGGCGGCAAAAGAGCAAGCCATGTGGCATAATAGGGAGAGCCGGCTTCTTCTTCGGCAGCTTCTTCTTCAGCCACTTCTTCGGCAGCTTCTTCCGACGCCGCACCGTCGTACAAAATTTCTTCTTCGGCAACAGCATCTTCTGCTGCGGCTTCTGTTTCGGCATCGCCAGCGGGCGCGGGAGCGATAAGAAGAATATCCTCTGCGGGCTCGTCAGCAAATACCGGCAAAATTGCGGTGGATACGCTGCAGATCATGAAGACTGCAAGGACGATCGCCCACATCTTGCGAGTTTTACTTGAAAACATAAAACTTTCCTCCATTAAAATATTGTTAAAAGCCGTTTTTGGCTTTACCTTAGTATGATACCACAGAAAAGCCGTTATGTCAAGATTTTTGGTATTTTTAGTAAAAAAATAGCTGATTAAAAACATAAGTTTTTTACATAACATACACAAAAAACGAACGGTATGCAAAAAAACGCACCTTTTATTTGTTTTTTGGCGGGATATTTTCCTTTCGGCTATTGAAATTATCATTTTGCCACACTATAATATTTATATACCCCGTTTGCAGTAGAAAACGTCAACTTTTTGATAGTTTTTTTCATTTACCATTTGATCGGAAGGTAGTACAATTATTCAAAAAGAATATTTTATAAAGGAGTACAAAAAATGAAACTCAGACCCCCTTCAACTCCCCTTATCACCATCGACCCTTTCTTTTCGGTATGGTCAAACGCAGACAAGCTTTATGACGCCGACACAGTACACTGGACAGGCAAGCGCAACGATATCTGCGGTACCGTGACTATTGACGGCGAAAGCTTCAGATTTATGGGTACGGGAGACGAACCCGTAATCCCCCAGGTTGCTTTTGATTACAACGCTCTTTCGACAAAGTATACCTTTAAAAACGAAAAGATCACACTGAAACTCACCTTTACCTCTCCCCTTCTGCCCTCGGATCTCGATCTTCTTTCGCGCCCTGTTTCGTACCTTCTTGTTTCGGCGGACAGCGCCGACAAGAAAAAGCACGACGTGACCGTGCACATCTGTGCATCCGAAGAGCTTTGTCTTGACACCGCAGGTCAGTCGAAGGTCGTGACAGAAAAGGTGGATATGCCCGATATGGCGTGCATCCGCATGGGCAACGAAGTGCAAAACGTTCTCAACCGCTCGGGCGATGACCACAGAATCGACTGGGGTTATCTTTACCTTGCAGTAAGCGGCGACAACGCAGAATGCGGCAGCTGCACAGGCGACGGCATGACCTACGTCCACGTTTCGGCAGACCTTACAAGCGACGTTCTTGTGCTTTTTGCATACGACGACGTAAAATCCATTGACTATTTCGGATACCATATTCCTTCCTACTGGAACAGAAACGGCAAGAGCATAACAGAAGCTATGTCCGAGGCTCTTTACAGCTACGAGGAAACATACCTTAACTGTGAAGAATTTTCCGAAGGACTTTTCATCGACGGCGTGCGTGCAGGCGGCAAAAAATACGCCGAAATGCTCGAGCTTGCCTACCGTCAGAGCGTTGCGGCGCACAAGGTGGCATATACCAACGACGGCGAGATCGTATTTATCTCGAAGGAATGTTTCTCCAACGGTTGTGCGGCAACGGTTGACGTAAGCTATCCTTCCATTCCCCTTTACCTTATCTACAACCCCGAGCTTGTACGCGGCATGATGCGCCCCATCTACAAATTTGCCGCAAGCAAATATTGGCAGTTTGATTTTGCCCCCCACGATGCGGGAAAATACCCCCTTGTTACAGGTCAGGTATACGGATTGCAGAAAGGCGGCGTTGAAAACTACCACCTTACAAGATCTGCGGAATACGGCGAAGACAAGGACGGATTATTCAACATTGACAGACAAATGCCTGTTGAAGAATGCGGAAACATGCTCATAATGGAAGCGGCAACCATGCTTGCCGACGGAAACGTTGATTTTCCAAAATCTCACATCGACGTTCTTGAGCAGTGGGTACAATACCTTATCAAGTACGGATACGATCCCGAAAACCAGCTTTGCACCGACGACTTTGCGGGACATCTGGCGCACAACTGCAACCTTACCTTAAAGGCAGTTATGGGTGTTGCATCCTTTGCCATCATCAACAAAGCTCTGGGCGACACCAAGACCTACAACAAGTATATGTCAGAAGCAAAGAAGATGGCAGAATCCTGGTGCAAGCGCGCCTCCAACGGTGACGGCAGTTATCGTCTTGCCTTTGACAGACCCGACACCTTCAGCATGAAGTACAACGCCGTCTGGGACAAGATCTTCGGCACAAAGCTTTTCCCCGAAGAAGTGATTGCAAGCGAGCTTTTCTCGAACTTCAAACATATAAACGCCTACGGCATGCCTCTTGACAACCGCTCGGATTATACAAAGTCCGACTGGCTCGTATGGACAGCCACCATGCTTGAGGATGACGACGATTTTGAAAGATTTGTTGCTCCCCTTTGGGATGCCTACAACAAGACCACGTCCCGCGTGCCCATGACCGACTGGTATTTCACCACAACGGCACTTCAGCGCGGTTTCCAGAACAGAACCGTTATCGGCGGTCTTTTCATCCGCTCGTTGCGCTATCTTGACAAGCTCAACATTGAAAAAATCTGAACAAAAAAGAGGTTACCAACATGATAGAAAAGAATCTTTTCGGCAAAATGCCCGACGGCACCGAGGTTTATGCCTACACCTTCGGAAACGATTTTGTAAAAGCCACCGTTTTAAACCTTGGCGGTATCATCCACAAGCTTGAGGTTGGCGGTGTGGACGTTGTTTGTGCATACGGCAACGTAAACGACATTCTCGAAGGCTCGGGATATCACGGCGCCATCATCGGAAGATACGGCAACCGAATCAAAGACGGAAAATTTACCCTTAACGGCAAAGTATATCAGCTTGAAAAAAACGAACGCGGTGTGACACATCTGCACGGAGGAATGGTGGGCTTTAACCACCGCATCTTCTCGGTGGCACAGATCGTAGAGCCCGATTGCGAAAAGCTGGTGCTTTCGCTCTTTTCGCCCGACGGCGAAGAGGGATATCCCGGAAACCTTGACGTCAGCGTTACCTACAAGATCAAGGGTGGGGATTTCTCGATCCATTACACGGGCGAGAGCGATGCGGACACTGTTCTTAATATGACAAACCACGCATATTTCAACCTCAACGGCTACAACAGCGGCACTGTTATGGGACACAAGCTTGCAATTTATGCCGACAAGATTTCCGAGGTTGACACAGATCTTATTCCCATCGGCGAAATGAAGGTTAAGGATACTCCCTTTGATTTCAATATTGCAAAAGAGGTTGGCCGCGACATTGATGCAGACGATGCGCAGTTGAAGCTTGGCAAGGGATATGACCACAACTTTATCATCTGCTCGGACGAAAAGACCGATTTTGAAGACAAAAAGCTTACTAAATGCGCCACTCTTTCGGGAGACGCGCTTTGCATGGACGTTTTCACCGATTGTCCCTGCGTTCAGCTTTACACAGGCAACGTAATGGACTGTCCCATTCCCTTCAAGGGCGGCGTGAAGCAGGTGCCGAGAAACGCACTTTGCCTTGAAACTCAGTATGCTCCCGACAGCCCCAACCACGGACAGTCGTTCCTTAAAGCATACGAAAAATACGACACTGCCACACTTTTCAGATTTTCGAAGTAAAGCGTATATCGAAAGGCGAAAAAATGAAGCTTAAACCAACAAAAATTTCTGCCGTTATCCTTTCTGCCCTGCTTTTCGCATCCTGCTTTTGCGCGTGCGAGAAACAGAGCGAGGATATTGTGAAGCATTTTGATACCCCCGTTCAGGTTTCCGACATAACCGGCGTTGCGCCGATCGAATTTGTTCCCGAGGGGTACAAAATTTCGGCACACAGAGCCGTTTACGATATTGTTTCGGAGGTGGAATATACCCCCACCGAAGGGACAGACAAGGATTTTCCGAAAATTGCGGTTTTCAGAGCGGTGGATGCCGTATTCAGCACCACAAATCTTTCGGGATTTGCCGACACGGCACTGTCCGAGGTATACTACCCTGCTGTGCGAGGCGATCTTTCGCTTTCGATCGAGGCGCGCGACGAATTTCTTGCCGTTGAATGGACCGATACCTTTGGCGGAAAGGAATGTAAGATGTCGCTTTCGTTGACGTGCGGCAGTGTGGACGAATTTAAAAAGATAATAGACGGCGCTCTCGAATATATCGCCGCAAATGCAAAATAACATGAACGGTATTTTAAACGTGAAGCTTGCCGACAAAACGGCGCGGTGCTTTGTTGATACAGGTTGTGTGCAAAAAACGCAAAATCTTTCAGCTTATCACAACCACAGTTATGCCGAGGTACACGTTGTTGTAAAGGGCGAGATAGTCTATTATATCGAAAAGACCGAATACCGCGCCACGGCAGGAAGCGCACTGTATATTCCCGCAGGGATATATCATTGCACGGTATCCGCCTCCCCCGATGCGTGGCGAAGCGCTTTTTTGATCGACCTTGAATCAGGTGACGCGCGTTTTCAAAATTTTACGTCTGAGCTTGCTGGCGAATTTTTTGAATCGTTTGAAAAAGCTTTTGAAACAAAGAATTTTGCGGTTATTTCGTCTTTTATCAGCCTTATATGCGTGCGGCTTCTCGAAGATGTCTGCGAGCACGCCGAAGCGATCACCGATTATGCCTATGCCATAAACGACTTTTTCGGAAAGTTCTACAATCTCGACATCACGATTTCCGACCTTGCCGAGTATCTGGGACTTTCCGAAAAGCAGACCACTCGGCTTGTGAAAAAGCACACCGACAAAACCTTTGTGGAAAATCTTCTTGATGCGCGTATGCGCACGGCAGACTATCTTTGTCAAAACACGGATATGCCCATGGCGCAGATAGCAAAATACGTGGGATACAATTCTTACGGCGGATTTTTTAAGGCAAGGGAAAAATACAACTCTTTAAAAGAGCCGACAAAATAATTTTGAATAGCAAAAAGATCATCCAAAAATCGGATGATCTTTTTTGTTTGCCGACACATCAGCAAAGAAAGAAAAAAGGCCGCGGCAGATGCCGCGACCTTTTGTTGTTCTAACGTGGTTAGAAATTACTTAACCTTTGTGTTCTTACCCTTGAATACGGTCCAGAGAGAACCTGCAAGGCAAACAGAGGAGTAAAGACCTGCAACAATACCCACGATAAGGGGAAGTGCAAATTCCTTAATGCTCTGAACACCGAGGATGTAGATGAGACCGATGGTGAGAAGAGTTGTAATGGTTGTGTTGATCGAACGCATGATAGTCTGGTTTACGCTTACGTTAACCTTTTCTTCAAAGCTGTCGTTCTGCATGATCTTAACGTTTTCGCGAACGCGGTCGAAGATGATGATTGTGGCGTTGATCGAATAACCGAGGATCGTAAGCATAACTGCGATGACGTTGGAGCTTACGGGGATCTGGAAGATCGAATATGCCGCAAGAACGATGAAGATGTCATGGCAGAGGCAAACAACTGCGGCAAGAGCCGAGCTGAACTGGAAGCGGATTGTGATATAAAGGAGCATGAGAGCAACGGCGATAACTGTGGAGATGATTGCCGAGCTTCTGAGGTCCTTACTTACAGATTCGCCAACGCTGTCAACGCCTGTTCTTACAACAAGCTCAACTGCGGACTCGTCTGCCTTTTCTTCGGGTTCTGCTTCAACTTCTGCTTCAACTTCTGCTTCAACTTCTGCTTCAACTTCTGCTTCAACTTCTGCTTCAACTTCTGCTTCAACTTCT
>JAFYUZ010000122.1 GCA_017549365.1 Clostridia bacterium | reverse complement strand
ACACAGTTCGCCCCTACGGTTGGATTTTTTATCAATGGCTAAAAATTTGCACCATATCATGCCTTCTCCTATTAGGAGAAGGGGGACCGCGCCAGCGGTGGATGAGGTGTTGGAATTTAACGGGTGGCAAAAAACAACAATATCGTAGGGCAGGGGCTTGCTCCTGCCGTTTGGTTTGGGATTTAATCAATGGCAAAACGGGCGAACACAGTTCGCCCCTACGGCTGGATTTTTTGTCATTGATTTAAAATTTGCACCCAAACAAAAATTCGCTCACCCCCTTGACAAAACAAACGTTCTGTGATACAATAAATAAGAACAAGTGTTCTACGCGGTCGGGATCTTACGCTCACGGTGCACCGTTTACGCGGCGGAAAGCAGGGCGGAACATATATTACAGAAAGGAAAAATATGATAAAAATTTACGTTTGCTCCCAAAGCGTTACGGCGGAATATTCGCCTGTCGCCTCGCACAGCATAAATTATTTGCAGGTAGCATTCAGCTTCAGCCCCGATTGGTACGGGCTTTTCAAAACTGCCCAGTTCACCCAAAACGGCACCACCTACAACGTGCTTTTGAGTGGCGACAAATGTACACTGCCCGGCGAGATCGGCGAGGGCATTTTTGAGATCTCGGTTTTCGGCTACGATGCAGGCGGCACACGCCGTATAACCACCTTGCCCTGTCTTTTGTCGATGAAAAAATCGGGCTTTGTTGCCGACGGCACAGATCCTGTGCCCCCCACCCCCGATCTTTACAGTCAGCTTCTTTCAAAAATCACAGATGCCGTCGAAAACATCCCCCAAAAGCTTTCTGAATTTGAAAACGATGCGGGCTTTGTCACCGATGCGGCAATACCAAAAAAGCTTTCTCAACTTACCGATGATAGCGATTTTGCCAAAAATTCGGATATTCCAACAAAGCTTTCGCAGTTTGAAAACGACACCGATTTTATCGCCCGCAACAGCAACGCCCAACTAGAACTTTGGGGTTCGACAGTAACCATAACCGGCGGTTCTGTAGCGATTGCACACACCGACTACGGTTTTTCGGTGGGTACAAATGTTATTCATGACGTGGCAGAGCCGCAATTTTCTTCCGACGCCGCCACAAAGAGATATGTGGACACCGCCCTTGGCGATATAGAAAACGCCCTTGACGGCGTGATCTCGTATCAGCAAAGTCTTATCGGAGGTTGAAAAAATGAGCATATCCGAAAAGATCAAAACAATCGTCCAAAACGAAAAACGTGTCTACGATGCAGGCAAAAAGGCACAATACGATGCCTTTTGGGATTCATATCAGCTGGGCGGAGCACGTACCGATTATGCCAACGCATTTGCCTGCCCCAACGATCAGATGACCTGGACGGCGGAAAATTTCAAACCGAAATACGATATAATCATCGAAAAAAGCGGTTTGCAGTGCTTTTATCTTTGGGAGCATACAGATCCCATCGACCTTGGCGGAATCCTTGCATCTCAAGGGGTGCGGCTTGATACCTCAAAGGCAACAAGTCTTCATAATTTTATGAAATACGGATACGGCATCTGCGGAAGATTGCCCATCATCGATTGCTCGTTTGCAGGCGCAAACACCACTGCAATGTTTTACGGTTGCAAAATATCGGGCATCGAAAAGCTGGTTGTCACAGAAAAAACGGTGTTTACCGATATGTTTACCTATTGCTACAACCTTTGCGATCTTGTTATAGAGGGTAAGATTTGCACGGGTGGCCTTAACCTTAAACACAGCACAAAGCTTTCTGCCGACAGTATAAAAAACGTTGTCGAGGCTTTGTCGGACACGGCAACGGGGCTTTCGGTCACTCTGCCGATGGCGGCGCAGGCAACTTTTGCGGCAAAGTATGGACAGAGCGCCTGGAACAGCCTGATTGATACAAAACGCAACTGGACAATTGCCTTTGCGTAAGAAAAGGAGAAAATATGGAAAGAAAAATTTTAAGGGCGGGCGACGGCAAAATGCTGACAAACGGCTCGGTTTTTGCCATAACGATCGCGCTTGGCGATTGGGATCGAGCCGAAAATTATCGTGAAATCAGTTTTGATGAATATGAAAAAATGATGGCAACAGAGGACAAAGAAAGCTGATGTTGCCCTCTCCTTTCGGGAAAGGGGGGTGGTTTTTTGCCATCGGTAAAATCCCAACACCTCATCCACCGCTGGCGCGGTCCCCCTTCTCCTGAAAGGAGAAGGCATGTGTTGGGGTGCGGATTTTAAATCAATGATAAAAAAACAATCGTAGGGGCGAACTGTGTTCGCCCGTTTCGTCATTGATTAAATTCCAAACGAAACGGCAGGAGCAAGCCCCTGCCCTACAATATTGTTGTTTTCACCATTGATTAGATTCTACACCAAACGGCAGGAGCAAGCCCCTGCCCTACGATGTTGTTGGTTTTTTCCTTTGATTAAATCCCAACACCTCATCCACCGCTGACGCGGTCCCCCTTCTCCTGAAAGGAGAAGGCATTGTTGGGGTGCAAATTTTTAACCATTGACAAAAACCCAATCGTAGGGTGAGGTGTGTTCGCCCGTTTTCACCACCGATTAAATTCCACCCCCGCCGTTTCAAAACACACAAAATTGCTATTTCCCCCAATCCTTCTTGCAAAACCCTTGCCAAAACGGCAATTTTTTGCTATAATGGAATTGTAAAACGAAAAAGGCGGTGAAAAAATGAAGATCGCGGTGAGCAACGAAGTCATGCGGTATTCTGACAAAATGACAATAGACGGCGGTGTGCCCTCGCGTGAGCTGATGAGGCGCGCGGGAGAGGGCATTTTTAAATCTGCCCGCGACAGATGGGGGGCGCAAAGTGCTGTGGTTTGCGGCGGCGGAAACAACGGCGGTGACGGCTATGTTCTTGCTCTGTATCTGAAACAGTCGGGCGTTGTGCCAACTCTTGTTCTTGCAGACAGAAAATTTTCGTCCGACGGCGAGTTTTATTTTGAAAAATGCAAAAAAGAGGGGATAGAGCACGTCGATTTTACCCCCGACTTTGATTTTTCCCCCTTTGACAGTATTGCCGATTGCATCTTTGGCACAGGTTTTCGCGGAGAGATATGCGGAAACGAAAAGCTACTTATCGAAAAAATAAATGACAGCGGAAAATTTATCGTCAGCGCCGATATCAACAGCGGAATACACGGCAACGGCAGTTTTTCGGGGGTTTGTGTGCGCTCAAACCTTACGGTTGCCATCGGTTTTTACAAATTCGGTCATTTTTTGGGTCTGGCAAAGGATCATATCAAAGAGCTTGCCTGCATCGACATTGGCATAAAACTTTTTGGCGATGCCGCAAAACTGCCCGAAGAATGCGATTTTGGCGACGTTTTGACGGCGCGGCTTCACAATTCGCACAAGGGAAGCTATGGATATACCGCCATAATCGGCGGATGCCTTGAATATTCGGGTGCTATCAAGCTTGCAAATCTTGCCGCCAGCGCCATGCGGTGCGGTTGCGGTGTGACAAAGCTTGCCTGTGCAAAAACTATTGCGCCCGCCGTTTCGGTGCATCTTCTCGAAAGCACCCTTTTTGTGATCGATGACGTCAACGGACATATGCTTTTTGACGACGCGGCGTTTTCTCTGCTTGTCAAGGGCACGTCTGCCGTTTCGTGCGGCATGGGCTGGGGAAAGAGCTTTGAAAACGAAAAAATATTGATATTTCTTTTACAAAACTACGGCGGAAAGCTTATCATCGATGCCGACGGGCTGAACACCCTTTCTCGTCTTGGCGATTCTGTACTTTGCGACATAGCCTGCCAAAGCGTGGTGCTCACTCCGCACCCCCTTGAATTTTCCCGCATTTCGGGGTATACCATGCAAGAAATTTTTGAAGATCCCGTGCGTTGCGCCAAAGAATACGTTTCGCGCTTCGACAAAGATGTTGTTTTGCTCTTAAAGGGCGCATCCACCGTGGTCTGCGACAAAAACGAATGTTACATTGTCAACCGCGGCTGTCCCGGTATGGCAACGGCAGGAAGCGGCGACGTTTTGTCGGGAATTCTGACGGGGCTTTTGGGATATGCTGCGGCTGATGCAAAATCGGTTGCCTGCGGAGCGTATATTGCAGGTCTTGCGGGCGAAATGGCAGGGGAGGAATACGGAAATATCCCGATGATCGCCTCTGACACGGTAAAATATATCCCTGCCGCCATTTCCGCTCTTACAAAAGCGGCAGAAAAAAAGGAGGAAACCGACAGGTGAAAGACAAAGAAACTGTTATTCCCATCCGTATATTCACCAACGAAAAGCAAAAGATAAAAGTTACCACCGATTCGGTTTCGCAGATCGACCGAAAAGAGGACTATTCAAAGGTTTTTCACGAAGAGATCGAAATGAAGCTTTTTTACGAGGGCACGTCCACTCTGCTTATCGGCAACAAAACGGTGATAACCGAACCCTCCGACGTTGTTTTTATCAACCCTTACGAATTTCATTCGACAATCGATTATGGTCAGGAAAAGGGAAAATACCACCTTGTGATGGTGGGGCTTGACTTTTTTGGCTCGCAATCGGGCGAGCTTTTTGATCTGCGCCGCATTTTTCTGCACGAAAAAACGGCGGTGCAAACGCTAATCAGAGGGGATGCGCGCATTGTGCGGATCGTTTCGGACATTGTCTATGAGGTAAGCGAAAAACCGCCCATGTACGAAAACGCCGTGCACGCCCTGGTGCTCGAGCTTTTTACCTTGCTTTTGCGCACATATCGCGATATGGCAAAAACCGAGCTTCCTGCTGACGGCAAAATGCGCGGATACGAGATAGTTTTTCCTGCCATAGAAAAAATAAGGCAAGACTATGCCGCAAAGCTTTCGGTGGACGAGCTTGCAAAGCTGTGCAACGTCAGCAAATTCCATTTTTGCCGCGTTTTCAAATCGGTCACAGGGCAAACTGTGCTGAACTATCAAACCGAATACCGCCTGCGTATTGCCGATATTCTGATTGAAAAATCCGAAAAATCCATGGCTGACATTGCACGCATCTGCGGTTTTGACGATGTTTGCTATTTCAGCAGGTGCTACAAAAAGCACAAGGGGGTCTCGCCCACCACCAAACGAGCAATATTGTCCAAATAAAAATCAATGCTGTGCATTGATTTTTTTGTTGCAAAAATTTATCATAGAAGTAAAGATAAATGCACAACAGGAGGAAGCCTTATGAAAAATATAAAGAAGATAGACATCCACGCCCACGCCGTGGCTTTTCCGCAATACGTGCCAAATTGCTTTCCGGGCGAACACAGTTCGCCCCTACGATTGGATTTTTTTATCAATGATTAAAAATTTGCACCATATCATGCCTTCTCCTTTCAGGAGAAGGGGGACCGCGCCAGCGGTGGATGAGGTGTTGGAATTTAACGGGTGGCAAAAACAAACAATATCGTAGGGCAGGGGCTCGCTCCTGCCGTTTCGTTTGGAATTTAATCAACGGCAAAAACGATAATATTGTAGGGCAGGGGCTTGCTCCTGCCGTTCGGTGTGGAATTTAATCAATGGTGAAAACGATAATATTGTAGGGCAGGGGCTTGCTCCTGCCGTTTTGTATGAAATTTAATCATTGGACTGGCGAACACAGTTCGCCCCTACGATTGGAAATTTT
>JAFYUZ010000121.1 GCA_017549365.1 Clostridia bacterium | reverse complement strand
GTTGTACCACGCAGAAGCAAACTGCAAATCCTTTACAAAGTTGGGCCTTATTTCAAGATATTTCGTATCGTCGGCGCAGGGGTTGTAATTAAGCCCTGCAAGGCACTTGAAAAACCAGCCGCTGATATGTCCCCAAAAATGGTGATTGCAGGATTTCACCCTGTCCTCATAAAACGCTTCCCACAAAGTGGTAGCGCCTTGCTCTAACCACCAGCCATAGGACGGAAAATCCTTGCGTGTTATCATTTTGTATGCCAAATCGGCATAGCCGTAGGCCGTGAGCAGCTCGAAAATGATTCTTCCGCCCAAAACGCCACAGTCGAAATGACCGTCAAAATCTTCAACCAGCTTTAATAAATATTCAAATGCTTTTGGTTTTTCGCTTTCGGTAAAAATATCATAATAAATCGCCAAAGCCTGGCTTGTCTGGCAGTCGCCGCAAACCACAAAATTGTCGAAATTTATCAAATTTTCACGGAAAGCCTTTTTATATTCGTTTGCCAAGCTTTGGGCATATTCGCTCTCTGCGGTTTTGCCTATAACTCCAAACAAAAATGCGGCGCGCTGACAAATGAGAATAGAAACCGCTGTGTCGGTTACCTCAAGCGGAGCTTTGGGGTCGCCCTCGTTGCGGGCGGGATGGCACCAGTCGCCAAGACCAATGTGCATAAGTCCCTTTTCGTCCTTGCGGCTTGTCGAAACGTTAAGCGAGCAAAAAGCGCCCCCGCTTACCCCTCCCCTTTTTGCGGCAAAAAAATGGGGGATATCAAAGCCGTCAAAAAGGCTTGAGGTAAAGTACATAATTTCGTTTTTTTCGTGTTTTTCAAAGCTCACGGCGCACCTCCTGCGGTTGGTTTTATATCAGTATAATCCAAAAGCGAAAAAATGTAAAGTTTTTTATAAAAAAAGCAAAATATCCCCCTGTTTTTGCAATATTTTATTTGACATAATACAAATAAAGTGATATAATATAATATGAAAGATTTTGTTAGAAAGTTCGGTATCCGATATATGTCAGACAAACGAAGCGCCATCGGAGTTTTCGACTCCGGTCTCGGCGGACTAACCGCCGTAAAACAGCTTAAAAAAATTCTCCCCGACGAGAAGTTTATATATTTCGGCGACACGGGCCGCGTGCCCTACGGCACCCGCTCTTTTGAAACGGTCAACCAATACGCCGACGACGATATGCGTTTTCTTTTGGGTTTTGATATCAAGGCGGCAATAATCGCCTGCGGCACGGTCAGCGCCGTGGCTCTTGACAACCTTGAAAAAAAATTCCCCCTGCCCATCGTCGGCGCCATCGAGCCTGCCTGCATCGCCGCGGCACGCACGACAAAAAGCGGCAACGTCGCCGTTTTTGCCACCCCTGCCACCATCGGCAAAAATTCCTTTGCCACCACCCTTTTGAAGATAAACCCCGACCTTTCGGTGCACTCTGTTGCCTGCCCCATGTTCGTTCCCCTTATCGAGGCGGGATACATTGACGAAAACTGCACTGTCACCCGACTTATCGCAAAGGAATATCTTGAAAAACTGCAAAACTGCGACATCGACACGCTGATACTTGGCTGTACCCACTATCCCATAATCAAAAAGCTTGTGGCATCCTGTGCAAAGGAGCTTTTCGGCAGAGAGATCGCAATAATTGATTCGGGCTACGAGGCCGCCCTTGCCGCAAAGGATATGCTGGCGAAAAAGAACCTTCTCACCGACCTTGAAGGCGAGGGCTCGGTCAGCTATTTTGTCAGCGACGAGACCCAGAATTTCAGCGCGGTGGCATCTATTTTTCTTGGCGAGGCGGCACAAAACGTAACCAAGGTCACCATAGGCTGACAATTTTTTCCGAAAGGAACACTGTTTTAAAAAAATGAGCGAAAGCGTAAAAATAGAATCCATGTTTTTCGACGAGAATTTCTCGCCGAATTGCCGAGTGAATATTCGGGGCGAGCATTTTTTCACCGACAAAAAGCTTTATTCCAACCTATACGGCATGGGCTTTTTTTCGGACAGCGACAACATTTACAACAACCCCCACATCTCGTCTTCCTGCGAAAATCTGCCGGGCATCCTTGACGAGTATTTCACCCTTGACAACCTTGCGCAAAACATTGCCGCCACCGGCAATTTTGAGATAAGGGACGCCATAACCCAAAACTTCGACAAACAATTTCTCGCGCCCCCTGCAAAAAAAAGAAAGCTGAAATCCAATATTTTTTGCTCGTTTCCCGCACGCATCTCGCGGCAAAACGGCGAGGGCCTTATGCTTTCGTACGGCACGTCGCTTCTCACCACCCTGTGCATCACGGGGGGCGACACCATCTCTGCAATTCTTCCCTATTCCCCCTTTTCAAACCTTGCCTTTTTCAAGGGCAACCGCGTCTATATGACGGTGGACTATCTCTTGCCGCCCGAACCCCAAATGCCCCCGGAATTTATCACCATCGACTTTGCCGTTACGACAAAAAAGATGGAGATCGCCCTTGGGGACGACCTTACGGGAAAGATCGAGCTTGAATATTCCATCGAGGTCGGAGTGACAAAATGCGAGGTGTCGAAGGTGACCTTCGAGATCGTCCGGGATGACGAACCCCAAAGCGTTGAATAAAAAACGCCCCTATTATATCGTATTTTGCGAAGCAAAATATATCGCACGAGCAAAGCGAGTATATCAATAATGATTTCATCAAAGATGAAATCAGCGATATAAATTCCTGCGGAATTTACGATATATCTTCGATACGATATATTACTTCGTAATACGATATGTCCCTTTGGGACGCGAAACTGAATTTGTATCATATCGCACGAGCATAAGC
>JAFYUZ010000120.1 GCA_017549365.1 Clostridia bacterium | reverse complement strand
TTTCCGTTCAAACCGAACTATGATAAGAATGAGGTAGACATTATTGTGAATACGGGTGTGAAAAACTTGTTTATAGAATGCAAGACGCATAAAAGCGAAAGATATTCGTCACGCGGAAGCTTTGCGATGGTATCGACCGCCTTTTCGTATGCCGCATCGATAAGCTCAACCTTTACCGCAAGCAGGCTGTTTCTTGCACGCATATTCTGCGAGCTTTCGGCAGAGGAGATTATGCCGTCGGCATTCTGCTTTGCCGCGCAAAGGATGCGCTCCTTTGCCTCCTGCGCCTTTTTTTCGTACAAAGCGGCTGTTTCCGCCGCCTCTTTTTGCGCCGATGCCAAAACTCCGTTTTCGTATTCGCGGGCTTCGGCGATTATTTTGTTTTTGATAGTGTCAATCGAATTGACGCTTTTTCCCATTTTGAAACCGCCTTTCTGTCAATTTCTAAAAATCGCTTATCAGAAATTGAGGATGAGAAGAAGCGATACGAGAAGAGAGAAGATGGCGTATGTTTCAACGAGAGCTGCGGCTGTTACGCCCTTGATGGAATCGTCGGGCTTCTTTGCAAGAATGTTCATACCTGTTGCACAAACCTTGCCCTGGAAAACTGCCGAAAAGTAGCCTACGATCGCGATGGGAAGGCAAGAGATGAAGAGATACCATCCCTGTGCCATGGTGAGCTGAGCGATAGAACCGCCGATAACGCCAACGTTCATGAGTACCATAAATGCTGTAACAAAGCCGTAAATTCCCTGAGAACCGGGAAGAGCTTCAAGAAGAAGTGCTTTACCTGCCTTTGTCGGGTCCTCCGCAACAACTGCGTTACCCGCTTCACACGCAATACCAACACCGCGTGCCGATCCGATACAAGCCAAAAGTGCAGCGATAACTGCTCCTGTAAGTGCAATAATTGTTCCCCAAGTCATGATTATTTTGCCTCCTCTGTAATTTCAGAATATTTTGTATTTACCGACGACGGTTTAAAAGGATTTCCGCCGTCTACATAAAACTTACCGAAAAATTCGATATACTGCAAACGTGCCGTGTGCACGAATGCGCTGATAAGACTCAATGCAAGGTTAAGCGCATGGCCGATGGCAAAGATCAGAATGAATGCGATTATGCCAACCACGCCGTTTCCCGCAAGAGTGCCGAGAATGTTCATAACCTGTCCGATGATCGCGCCCGAAAGACCGAGGGCGAAGATTCTTGAATAAGAAAGAAGGTCGGAAAGGTAGTTGATGAGATCGTAAAGACTGTAAAGTCCCTTGAAGAATTTGCCGATGATGGATTTTGATCCGCGTCCCTGGGTAAGAACGAGCATTGCGGCACCCGCAATGGCAACCCACATACCCACAGACGGCACGGCAAGCAAAAGTCCGATGCCCGCAAACAACACCAGCCACGAGCCAACGTCGAAGATCGCCGCAAAAACGTCGCCCTCTTTTATCAGCATATAGGCCTTGATGAGAAGTCCCGCAACAAGGTGCAAAGCACCAACGCCAAGAGAGAGAATGAGAAATCCCATGTTGTTTTCGATCGGGTTGAAGAGCAACGAAAACTCGGGCAGGCTTTCTGCATTTACCCCAAACCAGTTCTGCGCGAGCTGCAGGGGCAGATCCGAAAAATATCCGCCGAACATCAATCCGAAGAATATTGTAAAGAATCCGCAGATCATAAATGCCTTCAGCATTTTTTTGGTGGATTCTTTCGGCTTCATGATCTTTATCATCAAAGGACATCCGATAGCAAGAAGCAGACCGTAGCCCACGTCCTGCATGATAAGTCCGAAGATGACAGCGTAAAAGATTCCCATGATAAAGGTGGGATCAAAGCTTCCGTATTTCGGGTATGCATACATTGCGATTATTGATTCAAAGGGAGAAGCAAACGGCGTGTTCGACAACATTACAGGCACGTCCTCTCCCTCTTCGGGATCGGCAAGGTCGTAGTAACATTCGTAATCCGAAAGCTTCTTTTCGAGTCTGGGAATGGCATATACGGGAAGCCATCCCTGTAATATACCTGTGCACTCGGTGCAAAGTATACTGTTCTTCACTTTAAGTTGATCGAGCTTGTAGGTGAGATAATCGTAGCTTGCCTCAAGCTCGCCCCGCCTTTCGGCAAGGTTTTTAAGCTCGTTTGTGTTTTGTTCGATCTTTTTCAAAAGATCTGCTTTTTCTGTTTTCAGCCTTTCAAGCTCGTCCGCACAGACTCCGCTGTATTTTTCAAACGACACCTTTGAAAAGCCGTGATTCAAAAGAACCGCCGTCACCTTTTCTCTGTCCTGAGCCATGCACACCGCCCAGACACAGACAAAGCTGTTGTCGCGGCCTGCCTCGCCAAGCACGGCATCCGTCTGTTCGTTTATCTGCGCCGAAATGTCTGCAAGAGAAGCGCTTATGGGTAAAGTTCCCTTGATTATGCAGGTTGACCGTGTGGAATCAAGCGCCAGCGGAAGATCAAACTTTGCCCACGGGGCAAGATTTGCCGTTTCGGCGTCGATTCTGTTGATTTCGGATCTGCTATCGGAGTTTTCGCCAATAAGGCGTGCCGCCTCCTGCGCAAGATTTTCGGACTCGCACAGTTTTTCTTCCAGCTTTTCAAAGCTTTGCCGCGAAAAACCGGGCGGACTTTTCTTTTTCTTGCCGCTTCCAAAGGGTGCAAGGGCATCTATTGCATCTGCAACAACGTCTCTTCTGCGCTCATATTCCACAGTCTTTGCCGAGGAATCGTATGACAAAAGTCCACTTTCCCCCTGCGCATCTTTTATTTCGACCGCGGATAGCCACAGAAGCTCGTTTGCAATGCTGTCGATATCCCCCCGCGCCGCAACAAGCGTCAGTTTTTTCATTTTGTTTATCATTGTCTTTTTAACTCCTCAATAATAAACCTTGCCGCCTTTTCCATGTTTTTCTCTGCAAAAGACTGCATTTTTTCACGCTCGTCCTTTTCGGCGTCCTCCGAGCTTTTTGCGATCTGCTTTGCTTTTTCGCTTGCATCCCGGGCAAGCTTTGCCGCCTGCTCGCGGGCAGATTTTTCGGCGTCATACACAAGCTTTTCGCCGTTGTCCTCCGCCGCTTTTGCGATCTCCCGCGCACGCATCTGGGCATCCTGCCTGATCTTTTGCGCTTCGTCCTCGCTGCCGCGGATCGCGTTTATGATTTCAAGAGCCATTTTTCACCATCCGTTCCGGAACAATTTTCCTGATAAATTGATTTGTGTATCTTGCAGTATTTTGGTAACACTACCCAAAATACTACCCTATTATATAGTATATCATGTAACAATACCAAATGCAATAGAAATATTTAAATATCGTCACAAATATGTCGACATTTTTATGTGCAAAACGCTTAATTGCGATAAAGACGTGTGATGCCATTGACCTCGGAATAAGGAATGACAAAGGCGGGATATACATCCCCTGCCGAAAAGAGCAAATTTTTGTCGTAATAAAAGGCGACGCCCTTGGGGGTAAAGTAAAATTTGTCAAAATCAAACTTCGAGACTGCCGTCTGTTGCGCGTTGGAATAATAAGAGAATTTTCCCTCTCGGTTCAAAATTTTTGTGCATATCTCGTCGGTATACAGTTTTTTCGCCTCGCGCGATCTTGCAAAGCAATCTTTCGCACGCAAAGGAGTTGCATCGCGCAGATCCCAATTGTGCACGAGCCTTTCGCTCTTTTTTTCTTTTCCGTCAAAAAACGAAACGTCGACAAGCATAGACAGAAGCTTTTCGTTAAGAAACGACACGTACCAGTTCATAACTGCGCCGTGTTTTGCCACGTCCCCATCTTTTTTTATTATTGCCGCAAGTTTTTGTGCATATCTGTTTTTGCAAAATAAAAAATATTTCCGTGCGACGTCAAGGTAAAAAACGTTCAGCTTATTTTCGACAGACTTGTTTTCTCCGACAAAAACGGGATATTTAAGATTTACCGCAAGGATATCTCTGCCCTGTGCGGATATATCTTCTTTTATAAAACCGTTGTCTATTTGAATCAAAGCCATGGCAAGCGCTCCCTTTTTTGGGGTTTTATACATAATATGCAAAAAGCCCGAAAAAGTGCTTTGCGGGCAAAAAATAAAACGGCGCTCACGGAAAACCGTGCGCGCCGTTCGGCTTTTAAGCTTAAATTATTCAGCCTTGGGAGCCTCAACAGGACATACACCTGCACAGGTGCCGCAATCGATGCACTCGTCCTTAACAATCACGTACTTGCCATCGCCTTCCTTGATAGCGCTGGTAGGACATTCGTCTGCACAAGCGCCGCAAGCGATGCAATCGTCGGAAATTACATATGCCATTCAAATACACCTCCGTATCGTTATGTATGGATTATTACAGTGAAAAACTCCTGTAATTTGAGATAATTATAGCACAGGGCGTGGGAAAATACAATAGATTTTGTGAACAAACTTCAAATTTTTATAAAAACTTATGTTTTTATGACTGAAATGTTCTATCAAACGCCCGAATATGCCGCAAATCCGCCGTCAACAGGCACAACAACGCCGTTGACAAAGCCCGAAGCCTTGTCCGAAAGGAGCCAGAGCAGGGTTCCGTCGAGATCCTCGGGAACGCCGAATCTGCCCATGGGAGTATGGGAAATAATCTTGTCGCTTCTGGGGGTGAGACTTCCGTCCTCGTTAAAGAGCAGAGCATGGTTCTGCGCTGTGGCAAAAAAGCCGGGGGCAATGGCGTTGACGCGGATGCCGATCTTCGAGAAGTGGACTGCAAGCCACATGGTGAAGTTGGACACCGCCGCCTTTGCGGCAGAATATGCGGGGATCTTTGTGAGAGGTCTGAAAGAGTTCATCGACGAAACGTTGATGATAACGGGAGCCTGAGCTTTTGCCATCTCGCGGGCAAAGACCTGGGTGGGAAGCAAAGTTCCGATGAAGTTAAGGTTGAAAACAAAGCTGATTCCGTCGGGATCAAGATCGAAGAAGGTGGTGATGTCCTCCTTGACGTCCGAAAGATCCTCGGGGAAGAGATATTCCTTGGTGGTGGTGCCCTTGGGGTTGTTTCCGCCTGCGCCGTTGATAAGGATATCTATCGAGCCGTATTCTTTAAGAATAATTTCGCGGGCGGCAACAAGGCTTTCCTTGGAAAGAACGTTTGTCGCAATGCCCATGGCAATGCCGCCGTCGGCAACTATTTCGTCTGCAACCTTTTTTGCCGCATCTTCCTTAAGGTCAAGGATAGCAACCTTGGCACCGCAAGCGGCAATTGTTTTTGCAAATCCCGAACAAAGAACTCCGCCGCCGCCTGTGACGATGGCAGTTTTGCCCGAAAGATCAATGCTGAAGGGGAGCTGTTTCATTGCATTGCCTCCGATTACCAGCCGAGAGACTTGAGATATTCGCGGCTCATCTTTGCACATTCAAGAGCAGGTGTGTCATACCACTGGTCCTGTTCAACAACAACCCAGGATGCGCCTGCTTCAACAGCGGCCTCAAGGATCGCGGGGAAGTTCTGCTTGCCGTGACCAACGGGTCTGAAGCGGAATGTGTTTTCAACTTCCTTCTTTTCCTGCT
>JAFYUZ010000119.1 GCA_017549365.1 Clostridia bacterium | reverse complement strand
GAACCGTCAAACATAACGCTCGAAAAACCGAGCTTTAAAGCCTGCATACAGCGTTCAAAGGTGAGTCCGTGGTCGTAGTGCACGGCAACGGGGACTTTTGCTCTTTTTGCCGCCGCGATCATGGAAGGAGCAATAAGGTCCAGCTCTCCGTAGGGAAGAAGAACTTCTGCGGTACCGATGATAACGGGGGATTGGGTCTGCTCGGCGGCTTCAATAACCGCCTGAAGCATGTCGCTGTCGGTGGTGTTGAAAAGACCGACGGCATAGTTTTCTTTTTGTGCGTTTTTGAGAATTTCGTTAAGATTAACAAGCATATTTTCAGTCCTCTATTTTCGGTTCTCTGACAAGGCGCTTGTCGCAGAACTGATCTGTTTCGTCGGTGCTTCTGGTGGAAAATTCAGAGATGACAGCGCCATCTTCTCCTGCCTGGAACCAGTGCCATGTTTCGGGCATGATGGTGTATTGTTCGCCCGGGTTAAGGATTATTTCGTGGAAAACACTGACGTCGGTTTCGGGAAGACGGCCTTTTATGTCTTCCTTTTTTCCTTCTCCCGTTACGTAAAGATAAACCTTGCCGTAGCGGCATCTGAAGGTTTCTTCCTTGCCTTCTTTGCCGTTGGTGGGCACGTGCTTGTGCTCGGGACAGGTCTGGAAGGGGAGAAGAACCATTTCTTTTGCACACACTCTTTCGGTGTTGATGTATGTCAAAAGCTGAAGTCCAACCTTTTCAACTATGCCGATATCAAAATCGACCACCTCAATGCGCTTTTTTTCGTCCTCGTTAAGAATGATACCTGCCTTGTCGTAAAATTCCAGTGCTTTTTGAACCTGTCTTTCGTATTCTGCTCTTTTCATGATCCTATCCTTTCATATTTTTCGCAAATTTTTTCTATTTCTTCTTTTGTTCTCATGCCGTCAACAGAGTTTGCCGCAAACAGATTGCAGGCGGCGGCTGCGGATGCAAATTCCAGTATTTTGCGGTCGGAATATCCGTTGTAGATGCCATAAAGACATCCTGCGCAAAAAGCATCTCCCGCGCCCACACTGCCTTTTATCAGCTCTGTCGGAATTTTCAGCGACGGCACTTCGGTCACCTGTCCGCTTTGCACGTCGAGAATAAACGAATCGAATTTTGAATGAACTATCACCTTGTCCGAAACTCCGTTTTCTGCCATGGTGCGCATGGCATATATCACGTTTTCGCAGTTCAAAGTTCCGTCGGCGCGGTATGGGGCAACCCCAAAAGCACCGCAGGCTTCAATCTCGTTCATTATGGCGTAGTCGGTGTATTTCAGCGCAGGCAGTATTTTCGACGCATAGTCGGCATCACTGCTGCTCACCACGTCTATCGAGGTCTTTATGCCGCGTTTTTGCACGTCGTGCAAAAAGCGAGCCATCGCTGTTCCGTACTTTTCGTCGTGTTCGTCAAACCTGTCGAGAAGCAGGATGTATCCGATGTGAAGAAGAGTACAGTTGAGCGAGGGAATGTCAATGTCCGACGGGGAAAAAATTGCATTTGCGCCTTTTTTGTGAAAAAATGTCCTTTCACCGTTTGGCATGCTCATAACGTCGCAAAAGCTCGTTTGCTCGTCCTGACAGAACAAAATACCTGTTGTGTCGATGTTGTATTTTTGCAATTGTGACAAAATATATCTGCCCTGCGGATCATTTCCGACCATTCCGACAACGCTTACGGGAAGAGAGGTGTCGATTTTTGCAATATCTATCGACGTGTTTGCGGCGCATCCTCCCACGGCGTAGGAAATATCGTTGATATTTGTAAGCATTCCGATCTCGGGATAAACGTCAATGTTTTTTACTATGTCGGCAATTATATTTCCGGCAATGGTAATACCTTTTCGCTCGCCGAGCATCAGATAGTCAATGGTAACTCCGAAAATTTCGGAAAGCATTGGGAAAAAGGATATATCGGGATATCCTTTGCCGCTTTCCCAACGGCTGACAGCTTTGTTGCTGACTCCGAGTTTTTCGGCAAGCTCGTTTTGGGTAAGATCGCATTTCTTGCGAAGTGTGCTGATGTTTTTGCCGATGGTTTTGGCGTCCATAAAAACTCCTTTTTTGTTGATCTTGATTTTATTTTAGCACATAAATTTGCGAGTGTAAATACCACGGACAAAAGAACTTGGAATAAATTAAACGCTTTTTTGCCAAAAAATCTACGAATGGTGGATTTTAAATCTTCCTGCCCATCTCTGATTTGTATTCAGACGGATTGCATCCGACAAGCCTTTTAAAACAGCTTGCAAAGTGTGCGCTTCCGCAAAAACCCAACTCTTCCGCAATCATTGCGGTTGTCATATCAGACGCCAAAAGCAACTTTTTTGCCCTTTCGATGCGCGCTTCGATTATGTATTTGTGAATGGTGACACCCGTGTATTTCAAAAAAAGTCTGTTCAGATGATATTCGTGATATCCTGCCACAGACGCAAGCTTTTTGTTCGAAAGATCTCCCTTTGGGTTTTTCATGATGTAAGCGATGATGGTGTCAAGCATTTTTGTCGTTTTTTCGTCTCCGTTCAATTCGTGTCTTACGATCTCGCAGACCAGCTCTTTCAGAATGGCGGATGCTTTCTCACGGAAAAAGATCCTTTTTTCGTTGAACTCGTCTGTTATATCTGTCATGGCTTGTTTAAGAAAAACAGCCTTTTCGATGGCGACGTGAGAATTAAGCGAGGGACAGTCATCGAAGATGTTGTTTTTTTCAAACACAGGCTTGTCTGCGGACAAAAGCTCGATCGGCGAAACGGTGCTTGTCACCGAGCTTCTTTGCGTATCAAAATCAAAGTTCAAAACGCATATATCGCATCCGTCGACCGAGGAAATTTCATAAACGCTTCCGCTCGGACAATAAAAGAGCGAATCGTCGGACAGACAGTGTTTTTGCCCCTCTATCACGATATCGAGACATCCCTTTAGTATATACATTATCCTGCAATCGAAAACATTGAAGATAACCTTGTGCCTTTTAAAGAAAAATCTTTGTGCAAATCGTATGTATGGGTTTGCGTCGCAAAATTTCATATACGCTCCTTAAAATGTTTGTTTTTTGATACATATAGTTTGTTTTGTTTCTTTATTTTAACATGCGATGATGATAAAATCAATATATCAAATGATTTTTGTGAGGTTTGATTTATGAAATTTTCTGTTGGCCTTCCCAAGGTCTGCGACTCGTTTGTTTCGTACATTGAAGAAAACGCCGCTCACATCCACGAGGTGTATTTTTCGTGGGGGGATTTTTCAAGCGGCAGAAGTGCCCAGACCGTCTCTTGCGATCACACTCCGTGGGAGCTTGTGGATATGCAAAGACAGGCGCTTGAAAAAATAAGCTCGAAAGGAATAAGGCTCAACCTGCTTTTCAACGCCAATTGTTACGGCGCAGAAAGTCTTTCAAAGGATTTTTACGGCAGGGTGGGAGATACGATATATTACGTCGGTGAAAAATTCGGACTTTCCTCGGTCACCACCACCTCGCCTATAATCGCAAAATTTATAAAAAAGAATTTCGAAAATCTCGAAGTTCGCGCATCTGTCAATATGGAGATAGGCTCGGTCGAAGGAATGGAATATCTTTGCGACGTTTTTGACGGTTTTTATATGAAACGCGAACTAAACCGCGATTTTGATGCCATAAAAAAACTTCACGCATGGACTTTTTCCAACGGCAAAAAGCTTTATATGCTTGCCAACAGCGGATGTTTGAATTTTTGTTCTGCCCATATTTTCCACGACAATCTTGTGGCGCACGAAGCGGAGATTGCAAAGATGGACAATGCATATCGTTTCGAGGGTGTCTGCCGCAACTTTTTGAAAAACGAGGAAAATTTAAAAAAACTTCCCGAATACACAAACTTCGTCCGTCCCGAGGATATCGACAAGTACGAGCCGTATTTTGTTTCGGCAAAGCTTGCCACCCGTGTGCACAAAAATCCTCAGCTTGTTTTGTCAAGCTATGTAAACCGCAAATATTCGGGCGATCTTCTCCGTTTGCTCGAGCCCGAGCACAGCATATACCCCTATGCTCTTGAAAACGGAGATCCCATAAAGCTTGTGAAGATAAACGATAGCATGATATATTGAGGAGGAAATATGTTAAGCAGCAAAAAAATCAAAGAAGCGGCTCTTGCCGCAGGCGCTGATGTCTGTGGTATTTCGCCCATGACAAGATTTTCGGGCGCTCCCGACGAGATGAATCCGCAGTTTCTTTTTCCGGAGGCAAAAAGCTGCATCGGTTTTGTTTTTCGTATTCCCCGCGGAGTTCAGCGCGGAATAGAGGAGGGAACACAGTTTTATCAGTATCCTTCCATGGCATATGGCGGAATAAACGAAATATTTGCCCCTGCCGTGCTTTATCACGTGGGCAAGGTCATCGAGGACGAAGGATATGAAGCCTTTGTTTACAGAAACACAGGTGCCCGCGGCGTTGTGTCCGACATGGACGGCTCGGCGGGAAACACCCTTTCGCCTGAAGAACAGATCGAAGTAAATGAGCACGCCAAAACTGCCACGGCACACCACAGAACAGTGCAGTTTACCCGCCCGACAAGAGAGGGAAACGTTGCCCCCGATCTTCAGTTTCAGTTCAGAATTGCCGCCGTTGCCTGCGGTCTTGGCGAGATCGGTTGGAGCAAAATGCTGCTGACACCGCAGTTTGGCCCTTTGCAGAGAGTTGCGTTTCTTTTCACCGATGCGGAATTTGACGAATACGACGAGATATATAACGGCAAACCCCTGTGCCGAAAGTGTGGCGCGTGCGTGCGCGAATGTCCGGGCGGATGTATTCCCGCCATCAATTCGGGCAAAAGCGTCAAAATAGAGCTTGAGGGCAAAACCATTGAATGGGGCGACATTGATATGTGGCGTTGCTACGCTTTCTATACCCACGCGGGTCGCCATTACAATCCCTTCGTTCCGAAAGAAGTGTGGGACAAAAACGAAAACGGTTCGCTCGATCTTATGGAGGGAGTGACCGACGTGGCAAACGAAGACGAGATAATGAAGGTATACACCGCCCTGCAAAAGTATTTCCCCAGCTGGGTCGGATACAACATGGCAAAGTGCGGCGGTTGCATCCGCGGATGTGTTTCTTTCCTTGAAAAAAAGGGCGGATGCATGGAGGACAGATTCAAAGCTCCTTTGCGCACAAAAAAACCATGGAGGCTTGATTGAATGGAAATATATGAATACGATGGCAAGGATTTTTGCGCCGTAATGCAGTATGAGGGTTGGAAGATCGGCATGCTTCGATATGGCGATCGGTTTTCGGCATACAACTGTGTCGAAAGACATCTTGCCACCGACGAGGCTTTTGTCCTTTTGGCGGGAAGCGCAACCCTTTATGAAGAGGATCAATGCTTTGAAATGGAAAAATGCAAGGTATACAACGTGAAACGCGGCTTGTGGCACCACATTGTTGTAAGTCGTGACGCCACTGTTCTCGTGATCGAAAACAGCGACACAAGTAAGGAAAACACAGAAAGGAAGTATTTTTTGTGACTTCGGAATTTATAAAACAAAAAGCAAAAGAGCTTGGCGCGACCGTGTGCGGTATCGGCAGAGTGTATGACGAAGAAAACCCCCAGCGTGACCCGAAAATGATTCTGCCTGCGGCAAAAAGCATAATCGGCTTTGGCTTTGCGGTGCCCAAAGGTTTGTATGGTGCTATGGACAGAAAAAGCCAGTTTTACGGCTATACGACTCTTGGTGTCAAATATATCGACGAGGAGATGGCAGAGATTTTTCTTCTCAAGATCGGCGGAATTATCGAAAACGAAGGATACGATGCCTGCCTTCAAAAAGCCATTCCCAACCTTCGCATCAAGGGCGACAAAACCACAAACCCCGAGGTTGTCGATACGTACGAGCTTGTTCACGCAAGAGCGGTGGAAGAGGGCAAACCCGTGCCGGACGTTATCATCGATTTTGGCAAGGCTGCACGTGCCTGCGGCATCGGAGAAATGGGACTTTCAGGTAAGATAATCAATAAGACTTACGGACCTTTTATGCGATATTGCTTTATCATCACCGATATGCCCCTTGAATACGATGAGCCGCTTAAAGAGCCCATCTGCGACAAATGCGGAGAATGTATAAAAGCTTGCCCCGGAAAAGCAATTGACGAAAACGGACTTGACAGCTGGCAGTGCAGTGTTTATTACAAGGGTGCCCACAAGTCCAACCCTTTCATGACCGACGATTTCTTGAAGGACGACCCCGAAAGAGAAGCGATCATAAACGGCGAAAAACGTTTTGATGCCGACTCTGCGCGAAAAATATACAAAAAGCTTGATTTTTTGCCCAACACCCAGTGGGGATATGCCCCATGCCTTTGCGGCAGAGCGTGTGACGTGGCGTGTTTCAAGCATCTGAAGGGGGACAAATGATGAAAAAGAAAATATGCGAGCTTGCCAAGCTTTGCGGTGCCGATATCGTGGGTTTTGCCCCCATATCGCGTTTCGAAAAAAACGATCCCATCTTCACAATAATGCCCGAGGTACAAACAGTTATCGGCCTTGCATTCCGCGTTCTCCGCGGTGCTTACCGAGGAGTTGAAGAGGGAACCACATATTACCAGTACACCACCATGGGTGTTGAAAATATGGAAGAGACCATAATGCCCATGGCAGCCTTGAGAGTATCTGTGCTTCTCGAGGAAAACGGGTTTGTTGCCCTGCCTCAACGCCGCCATCAGCAAATAATGGAGCAAGAGGATGCAACCAACCCCGAGGTGGCATACAATGCCATCTATCGCGGAAAGACCGCCGAAACAGGGATGGACTTTCTTGATGCCGCCGTCAGATGCGGACTTGGAGAAAAGGGACTTCACGGCGCCCTTCTCACAGACGAGTTTGGCCCAATGGTCAGATATTGCTTTGTGTTGACAGATGCTCTTCTTGAGGCTGACGAGGTAAAAAAGCCTCACCTTTGCGACAAATGCGGAGAATGTATAAAAGCCTGCCCGGGAAAAGCTATCGATCAAAACGGAAAAGTTGACGATTGGCGTTGTGCGGTTTATTATAACGGCGCAAACGGAACAAAAAATCCCTTTATGCCGAAAGATGCCTTTTCCGACTTTGAGGACAGACTCGAAATAATTGCGGGAGAAGCGCAGATATCCCCCGAAAAGGCGCGAAAGATCCTTGACAGTATCTTTTTCTATCCTCCCGCACAGCACGCTTATCAAAGCTCTATCTGCGGACGTTCGTGCGATGTTGCGTGCTATATCCACCTTGAGGAAAGGGGAATGTTGACAAAAAAATTCAATACCCCCTTCAGAAAAAGAGAGGAATGGAAATTTGATATTGAAAGCTTTAAGTAATTCTTCGCGTGAATACCCGATCTTGTCGGGAAACGGCACGTACACTCTTGAAAAAAACGCTGTTTTTGCCGAGGAAGAATACGTTGATATCATAGACGAAAGCTTATTTTGCCGCGAGGGCGACGATGGGTATTACGTCATTGCCGACTGTGACGGCAAAGGTTCGCGCCTGTGTTTTTTCAACAAAAAGCAGGACGGCGAGCGTGTCTACAAGCAAAATCTTATGCCGATCTATGGTGTAAAAACCAAAACAAGAAGCGTTCTTGTGATCGTAGAGGGGTATAAGTATGATTTCAGCCTTGTTTTCGGCGTGAAGAACGGAAAATACTATATTTACCCGCGTTTTCACCTTTACGGTCTTGTGCCCTTTGACGACATAAAGCTTCGTTATATCGAACTTCCCAAAGATTCGGGATATTCCGAAATGGCGGCCTCTTACAGAAAATATCAGTTGGACAAAGGAGTTGTCCGCCCTTTGTCGGAAAGAATGAAAGAAAGAGAAGAGCTTGCCTACGCCGCCGAATGTCCCGAAATCCGCATTCGCATGGGGTGGAAACCCGCACCTGCCGAAATTTTGGAGCAAACTTTTGAAAACGAGCCGAAAATGAAGGTGGCGTGCACCTTCGATCGGGTTTGCGATATCGTTGACGAACTGCGCTCTCAAGGGGTTG
>JAFYUZ010000009.1 GCA_017549365.1 Clostridia bacterium | reverse complement strand
AGGTTTACGATGCGGGCATAACACACCAGGTTACCACAAGAACCAAACTTTCCATGTCTGATATCAGATACGAAAACAATCTTATAGAAAACTGCGTTTATGGTATAGAATATTTTTTGGATCAGATAGACGGCGAGAGTGAAAGCTGTATGGATAACGTGATTATAAAAACGAACTTTATCCGAAATTCCGGCTACGGCTGGGGTCAGCAGCGCCACAACAAGCACACCCCCGCCGCAATAAAAGGTTGGAGTTATGTAAACACAGCGAAAAATTACAGTATAACAAACAATATTTTTGACAGATGCGCATATAGATTGCTTCACCTTGTGGCGCTTGAAAAGACAAGCCTTGCTTATATGGACGGTAATACATACATTCAGCATTTAAACGGCAAAACAGGTCAGTACGGCGAAAACAAAATAAAAGAACCCGAAAATATAACTTTTGATATGAATGCAGATAATGTTATTTCAGATGTTTTTGGCGATAAAAATTCAAAAGTATATTATATTGATTAACAAATAAAATTGTGGCAACAAACAGACACCCCACAACGAAACCAAACTTTTCGTTGTGGGGTGATTTGCTATTTTATACTAATTGTGATACTGTGTGGTGGAGGCGACGCAGTCCTTCTTATTATCACGGAAATGACAAAATGGATTTCCTTGATAAAACCGACTTCGCAACCCTTTTGGCTTTGATAGCCATAGAGCGGCATGGAAATGGGAGGGAAAGCTGTACGATACCAAATAATCACACATTACCATTTTGTTTTGTGATAGAATTTTCTTGGATGTTTTTTTGTTGTGAAATGAAGCTAATTTTGTTAACAAATGATTATTTACCATTTAGGGAATCGCCATTCGGGAAACCACCAATATGGAACATTTCTATCTAGACAAAGTGTAATTGGTACTCTAATTAACCACCATATTCCATATACTATTTCTTGCAAAAGCCACCAAATAGTAAAAGCACTAAATCTAAATACCCACCACAGTAATCTGGACGCAAATTTTAAAGATATCCAAAAAAATTTCACTATCCAGTAGAGGACCATCACAAGAATTAGCCACAAAAGCTTAAACGTAAAACAAAAAAGAATATCCAATAAACCTTCACCAACAGAATTATCAAATGAATCTGAGACGTGGCTTTTTGAATCTTCTACAAATTCCCCTTCTTCTCGTTATAATGAAATTTGTGGTGTGTTTGAGAATTAGGTAAAGCATCTTTCCCCTGTGCCTCTGGGAGAAGAACCTATGACAGCGGAACCGCAATCTGTTTTGAAAAGAAATTAAAGTAATTATGTCAGATTCAAAGAAAAATAGAGCAAATCATATTCGTCCTGTGCATAGGAAGATAAGTGATTGCTTTTGTCTACAATGTATAGTTTTGCTGAAAGGCTTTCCTATAGGAAACCGGTGTCATGCCTGTCTCCTTTTTAAATACCTTATTTAGATACTGCTGACAACCGAAACCAGATTTTTCTGCAACCTCGCATATGGGGATATCGCTGTTCCAAAGAAGTTTTTTTGCGTTTTCGATGCGACAATCAATCAGATATTGATGCGGTGAAGCCCCAACGGATTCAGTAAAAATATTGTGAAAATATATTTCGCTTAAATATACGCTGTCTGCAATATCTTTTAATTTGATTTGGGTGTCAAAGTGAGTTTCAATATACCGCTTTGCTTTAACTATGACCTCGTAATTTTTCCCGTTCCTGCTTATTGGAATATCAGCATCAAAGAAAACCAAATTTAAAAGCGACAACAAGCGACTGTAAAGCAATAGCTTGTTGTTGCTCTCGTTAAGCAGGATTATTTCGTCGATTTTATTATATATCCGCTGCGAATGACTACTGCGGAAATATTCGGGAATGCGTTTTAATTTTTCTGCTATTTCTCCGTCGGCATTAAACTTTATATATGCGGTGCAGAACGGCAACTCACTATGCCTGATTTGTCCGGGCTTTGCAATCTGGATATAATCTTTTTTTATCTCGTAGTTGTAGTTGTCGGTAGTTGTGGTTTTACCGTCCTCGAGATAAAATTCAAGCTCAAATTTTGTTACTATTCGTTTTGGAGAGACGGAGAGTGTTCCAAATTCACTACAATCAAAATAACCGCAGCTTATGTTTTGGGGCAAAGTTAACATACAATCACCTAAAAGTAAGATTTGTTAAAAAAAAGTAAGTTTATCTATATAAAAATAATTATTTTTAATATATAATACCATAAAAAAGCATAAAAGTAAAGGGGGATTTTTTATGGATAAAGTAAAAGTTGTTGTAGGAAAGATTGATGAACCGCAAAAACTTCGTAGGGCACAGTGTTTATATCTGATGTCGCTTTGCAGTGAATTTGCCCAAAATAACGGTGAAGCAATGGAAAGTGTTACTGAAAGCGTATCTCTTAATAACGATAATCTTTTTGCATTGTATTTTGAGAAGTTCGGATTTTTAAGATAAAAGTTGCAAAATGATAAACTATTAATATTGTAAAAATAAGCTTTGATATAAGTTACAGGAGGAAAAGAAAAAATGGAAAGATTAAAAAAAATCGGTACTCTTCCACAGCTCTCATCGCAGGAGATAGCCACCTCGCGCCTGGGTCTTGGTTTCGAGAAACTTGACCGTGCCGTTTTCGATCCGAATAAAGCATACGACAAGGTCGCTGCGACAGGTACAAAATTAGTAAGACTCCAATCTGGGTGGGCGCGGACAGAGAAAACCGAGGGTGTATATGACTTCTTATGGCTCGATGAGATAGTTGACAACTTCCTTTCACGCAGCATTGAGCCTTGGTTATGCCTCTGCTACGGCAACCCTGTCTATACAGAGGCTGCAAAAGGCAGCTTTGGTGCAGTAGGATATGCACCTACTTCAACCGAGCGTGAATTGTCAGCTTGGCTTGCCTATGTTAAGGCAACGGTAGAGCATTTCAAGGACAGAATCAAGTATTTTGAGATATGGAATGAGCCAGATTGCTTTTATGCATGGCATCATACAGATGGAGAGCCAGAAACTCGCGAGCAGCGTCTTAAAAATGCCTTGGATTACGGTAAGTTTGCCATTGCTACCTCAATTGCTATAAAAGAGGTTTTCCCCGAAGCAGAGGTAATAGGTCTTTGTCATGGCAACGTTGACAATCTCGAGTGGGCGAATGTCGCGTTCTCGACAGGACTCTATCAGCATATAGATTACGTCTCGTTCCATTGCTATACTCACGACGAACTCAAAAGGCGCGATAGGATACAGCGCTTCAAATACTTTCTTGAGAGCTATAACCCGAAAATTAAGTTCATTCAAGGAGAAACGGGCGCTCCGTCAAGAAGCGATGGCACAGGAGCTATGATGAGCTACGCCTGGACACCTGTGAAACAGATGAAGGCGCTACTTCGCGGTATTATCATCGACCTTGCCATGGGAGTGGAGTTCACGTCGTACTTCTCCACGATGGATATGATAGAGGCGCATACCGGCAAACTCAACGACAAGGCGAGCTATCTCGATTACGGTTATTTCGGCATTCTCGGCTGTGACTTTGATGAGAACGGAATCGCAAGTGGAGAGTATTACGAGAAACCGTCATACTATGCTTTCTCAGCTCTCACATCGTTACTTCACGGAGATTCCGCACCCGAGAATATTGCTTATAACAGACTGTGTCTTGAGTCTAATCGTGTAAATGGAGAGGATTGTTGCGATTCCACAGTGGTAATCGAAGGATTCCGTCTTGAAGGCGACAGACGGGCGCTTATCTATTGGAACGCGGTGGATCTTCTTACCTTAACATACGAGGGCACGATATCTTTCGAAATCTACGGAAAAATTGATTCGGTGCGTCTTGTTGATCTCCGTGACGGTGGAATTTACGAACTGCCCGAGTTGATGATCGAGAGAATTGATGGTGGTGTGAGACTGAAAAATCTGCCAATCACGGACTGTCCTCTCGCAGTTTTGTATGAATAGTCACATAAATTGTGTTTTTCTCGTGTTTTTAAGAAAATGGAGCAGATATCCCCAATGGAGTACAAAAAATGATAAAGATTTTACAGGGATAAAATATTACAAGACAAATGAATTAGATTTTATTCGAAAATATATACTACTATTTACCTTAAAGTCTTAATATGATTTAATAAAATATACAATCTGAACGAGTAATATCTGAACTATCTCAACTTGACATTGCCCCAGAAGGCAAACAACCGATTTCAGACCAGTCAGTTCCGACATTTGAATTGTTAGATCGTGTTAAATCTCGAGCTGCAAGTATAGTATCAGATACAGATAACGATTCCTTGAGCATTGAAACGATAGCTGAGGCGCTAAATACTCGACGTTTGACAGATTTAGTTGATGAGAATTCATCATATCGCAAATTTTCTTAAAGCTTTGTAACAATTTGCACTATGATGCATTAAATGATTAATTTTTTCTGAAGCCATAACATTTTTATATAAACTTTTGATGTTTTATGTAAAATATTAGACACCACCATCTATGCATCAAAAAACAAAACCCCATCCAAGCAAGGCAAACCTTGACTGGATGGGGTACTTTGTTATATATCCTTTTCCGTGTTAATGAGTGGTGGAGGCGAGGGGAATCGAACCCCTGTCCGAAAAAGCCTTTACACAACCTTCTCCGAGCGCAGTCTATTGTTAAAATTCCCCGGCGCGTCCATCAACAGACAAACGGACGTGCAAGGTAGCTTCATAAGTTCATGGAAAGCCGCAAAGCTTTGGCTATCTCACGTTCACTGCTAAGATGACACCGTCTTCGCGGCCGCAGTACTCCGCGGGACGATGGCCGCCGAAAGTTAGGCAGCGAGAGCTACTTTATTAGAGTTAGCGTTTAATTTTAAAGTACGGCGTTTTAAAGAGCTTCCGCGACCTCTGCTCGCTTATCGTATATCAACTTCCCCGTCGAAACCTTTACGCCCCCGAAGAGAAGAAAAAGCGGTATCAGATCTGACACCGCTTTTATTATACCCGTTTTTCTTCTGTTTTGCAATAGTTTTTGAAAAAATTCTTATCCGCAGAACACAGTTATCATTTCGTACGGTTCGAGCGGCGGAAGTTTTACAAGATATCCGTCTTCCCTGCTCTCGTATTCTGTTTCGGTATAGGCTTTTTTTGCGCTCATATATGCAAACTTTTCGCCGACGGGATTTCTGACAAGAAGCTCTTGCTCACCTGTTTCGCCGATGGATATACTGATGATCGAAACGCTGACGGTTTTGCCTGCCGCATCCACTCTCGGGATGACCGAAACCTGATCGTGACTTTTGATAACGGCAGGAAGTGTTTTGCCGCTGATATAATCAACAGCATTAAGTATCTGATCGCGTTTGATGCCGCTCATTACTCTTTCGTAAAGGGCATATCCGAAAACAGCCCATTTTGCGCTCTGATTTCCTGCGTCGTCATAGGTATTTACGATGGCATTTACCGTACCGAATTTTTCAGGGCTGAGCATATCGTCAAAATGCCCGATCTCCTCGGTCTTGCCGTCCTTATCGCAGATCTTCTGTGCTCTGACACAACCTGTGGGAGAATGGAACATACTGGCGCGCCAATGTTTTCCTATATTATTGCCATTTATGGGATGGTCGGAAAAAACTTCTTTTCCCGAAAGGCAATCGATATCCTCAACGTATGCCCCGAAATACTTTGCATAACCTCTGTTGCAAAGAATTTCGAGCGCTTTTGCAGAACATACAACAGGCTTTTTAACGAGCTCTTTGATCTCGCTATCCAAAAGCCCCTTTGCCGCTTCTTCATAAAGCAAAATAACGGGACAAGCCGCAAAATTGTTTGTGACGGGGATACCGACTTCCATGAGCTTTGTGTTTTCAAAGGCAAATCTTATTCTGTCCCAGGCAAAATCAGGCTCGTCATCGGAAATCGGTCTTTTATACGATTCGGGAGAAAGATATATACCGACACCCGAACATTTTGATCTGCCGTTGTGTTCAACAAGCTTCTGCCAAAAGGCGCCGTATTTTGCAAACCATTCCATCAGCCGCATATTATAATCTTCGTTTTCGGTACCATGGTTGGGAGAAGCAACAGAAATGCAATTGCAACCGTAAGCAAGATAAAGGGAAATTTCTTTTGCCGTACCCTCAAGACTCTTGCCAAAATAAACGTCGGGCAGACATTCTATTTCGGGGCAGATATCTTCTACATAATCAGGCACAACGGCAATGGCGCAATCAAGGTGCAAAGCTTTGGAAAGCATTCCTCTCGGTGCGCTGTCCTCATAAAATCCGCCACCCGGACGATAACCGACGGGTTTTTTTCCGCTTTCCTCGTACATGGCGTCAAAAATGCAGTTGAAATCCTTGCCGAGATAACTGTTTGTGCGGCTGGACTGATATGCCATGCGCGCACCCGGCGCAACCTCATGGATCGCTTTGGATATGATAGCGGCAAGACCGTTTATTGATTCTCTGTTGTGCTCGATATACGCCTCGCGTACAGCAACGTCTCCCCTGTTCATCTCGCGAACCAGGCTTTCTCTTGTGTAACTTGTGCCCATCTTTTTGTTGAATCGCGAAATGCAATCGTCGCAGAAGCAACCGTGATTTACGGGAGCGTGGTTATAAATTCGCAGATCGTCGTCCACCCAAACGCAGACGGGATCGATCTCGGCATACATTTTTGTCGTTTCGTAAATGTAGTTTCTGAAATATTCTCCGCTCGGGCAATAGCAACCATACGACATCTCGCCGTATTCGCCAACCATTCTTTCAACAGGCGTGCCATCAAAAACAAGACCCGAAAAATCTTCGGAATTCATATGTCCCGCACTGTGACCAAGAGTGTTTGAGATCTGAAGAGAAACTTTTATTCCCGCTTCAACAAAAAGTTTTTTTACCTCTTTCATATTTTCAACAGCATCGCGCACAGTCTCGTATTTGGGAAAGCCATAAAGACTGTTCAGCCACACTCCGTCGCAACAGCCCGGATTTGCTTTGATGGCTTCAATCAGCTTTGCCGAATGCTCTTTTTTAAGAAAATATTTGGAAAGTCGAAGATCAAGCATTGTTTTTCTCCTTTTATAATTTATGTACATTGTTTTTTAAGTTTTCATTTCTATACATTCATTATACCACCACAAACAGATGCCGTCAATAGATATAACAACGAAAAATTTTCGAAAATCAAAGAGCTCACCATTGTCATTTTGCAAAAATTTACATATAATTAATGGGATTTTTTTGTAAAATGCGGTCAAAAGCATTGACAAAGAAATTTGTTGTCGTTATAATTGTAGCATAGGTTAGTATGGTTAAGTCTAACCTAAAAACTTTTTTTCAGAAAGGAAGAAAATCATGAGATCAAAGAAATTATTCTCAATCCTTCTTTGTCTCTGCATGCTCGTTGGACTTTGCCAGTTCAGCTTCGCGGTTTCTGCTGAATCCACAGTAACCATGGCTGTAACAGAGTTTCCCACAGGCGTGCAAACAATCAACTGCACGATAACTTCCGATGCTACCAATTGGTGGGCGGCAGTTTATCCTGCATCACAGACCGCCTATGGCGGATCCAACCCTGTCTATGCTGATTATATCGCATACGGCGATTATAATGATGCAACAAAGACAAGCTTCACTTTCCCTTCGGGTGACAAGACCTGGAGAATGAAGACATGGCCTCTTCCCGACGGCGAATGGAAGATCGTGCTCTTCGGAGACAACACTTACAACAACCCCGTTTCGGAATGTCTTTTCGAAGTAGGTGTTGAAGGTGCAGAAATGCCCACAGTTCCCACAGAGTACTACATCAAGAAGGGCGCAACCGGCGACGGCCTTTCTGCAGAAAGCCCCATGGGTTCGGTTATCAACATTGTTAACAAGATCAACGCTGACGGCCACGAAGAAGGCGACCTCGTAACTGTTTACGTTATCGACTCCGGCGAAGGCAAGAAGGAAGTCATCGACTCCGACTGCGTACTCGGCTACAATAACAACAGCGCAAACCAGGTTCCCGAGCACAAGGCTACAATCAAGTGGACATCCTACGATCCCGATGAAGTTATTTCCATCATCGGTCACGTCAACTATCAGGGTGGCGACTCCAACGCAGCTCACTGGACAGTTTCCGGTCCTTCCATCTTCGAAGATATCAACATCGTTGATATGAGAACCTCGAAGAACGGCGGTACTGACATTTACCTCAACCACTGGCCCGTTGAGTTCAACAACGTTAAGTTCGGCGATCTCCGCGGTGTTAACGAAAAAGAGTACACAACAGGTACAGTATTCTATCCCTCTTCCACCCACTTTGCAATGGGTATGATCCGCGGCAACAATACAGTTGAGCGCGATCAGTATGTTTACATTGACAACGCCGACATCATCGGTGACTACTTAAACATCTCCGGTTACACCGATTCCGGCAAGGCTCAGGGCGTTAATGGTAACGTTACTCTTGAAATCGGCGCAGGTACACTTAAGAACCTCAACATCAGCGGTTCCAACGCAGGTGCAACCGAAACAATCGACGGCAACTTCTCCATCATCCTTGGTGCAGGCGTAACCGTTAAGAATATCGGCACAGGTTCTGTTCCTGTTGTAACAGGCGTATTCAACCTTATCCAGGGCTACGGTGCAACAATTCCTGCTTACACAGCAACTCCTTGGGCAACATCTGCCAAGGATACAAAGACTCCTTACTACAACCTCGTTGCAGGTGCTGAAAGTCTTGCAATCAACACCACAGAAACAGCAGGCACATTCGAAGTTGATACAGACGCTCTTGCATACGCAGTTGCTGCTGACGGCAAGACTGTTTACTACGGCGAAGGCGAAATTTCTCTCGCGCCCGGCACATGGACTGTTCTTCCCGCAGCATCTGTTGATGCTATCGTTGATTCTCTTGAAGATCCCACAGTTACAGTTGACAAGGTATTCAAGGGCTGGGACACAACTGTTGACGGCGTTATCACAGCCATCATTGAAGATGCTCTCGTTCACGTTGATCCCATCTACTACATCAAGGCTAACTCAACGGGCAACGGTCTTTCGCCTGAAACTCCCGCAGCAAACCTTGAAACAGTAATCAACCTCATCAATGCAGCGGGTTACGATGCTGACGACGTTGTAACAGTATACGTTATCAACGGAGACGCTCCCGAAGGAGCTGAAAAGCCCTTCTATATGTATGACAAGGACGGCAACGACCTTCAGGGTCAGCATATGCAGAACAAGACCGTTTACGGTAGAGTAACTGCTATGAAACCCGGCCTTGGCGGCACACTTCCCGCACACGCAGCAACTATTGACATCAAGCCTTACAGCACAGAAGGCACAACATATCTCGCATTCGCAGAATGCATCGGTGCTGCCAACGGACTCACAATCGGCGGCGACATGATCTTTAACGACGTTATGGTCGTTGTTACACGTACTTGGGACAGAGAATTCTTCCTTAACGGTCACAACGTAACATTCAACAACTGTACGTTCGGTAATGAAACCGCTTGCTTTTATATCAACTGGGTATATTACTCCGGAATCGAAGCAGGTCACGAAAGATTTATGCTTGGCGCAAGTGGCGATGCATCGTATGCAAACGGCATCACGCTTAATATCAACTCCGGATTCAACACCAATAACACAACATACGGTATTGAAATTCCCGGTAATAAGGCAACAACATACAACGGCAACGTTGCCATCAATATTGACCACGTAGACTTTGAAGACACACTCCTCTGGGGTAGAGGCGTAGGTACATTCAATGATGGTCTCGATATCGTTCTCAACAACGGTATTGCCACTAACCATGACCTTGGCGCAGCAGTAAATGTTACCGGCGGTCTTCAGGTGCTCGTTAACGATGGCGGTACAATGAACGAACTTCCCGCAAACATCAATGCTGACAAGGCTTGGTACGTTACTACTGTAGGTGCAGACCTTGCGTTCACAGAAACAGACGGTACTTTTGCTATCAAAGACGGTGCTTATATCTACTCTGTTTCTGAAGACAAGAAGACAATCAACTACCACACAGGCACAATCACTCTTGCTGAAGGCACACACGCTCTCACAGGCGCAGAAAGCCTTGAAGCTATCATCGAAGCAGCCGAAACTCCCGAGATTCCCGAAGGTTATGTCTTCAAGGGTTGGGATGATTCTGTTGCAGGCGTTCTTACAGCAAAGATCGTAGAAAAGGCTAAGCCTGTTTACTACGTTAAGTGGAACGGCAAGGGCAACGGTCTTTCTCCCGAAAGCCCTGTTGCAACAGTAAAAGATGCCGTTACTCTCATCAACGCTGCAGGTTACGGCGCAGATATCACAGCCACAATCTACGTTATGAACGACGATACTCTTACCGAAGAACAGACTGCAGGTAAGGCTTCGGCAGATTTCTGGCACTACGATGCAAACGGTAACTATCTGACAAAATCCACCGGAAAAACCGATACTCCCAGCAGATTTCTGCATGGGTCAGCGGAAATGGCGGAAATCCCGGCGCTCATGCTGCAACTATTGTTGTAAAGGGTTATACCGAAGACGCTATGCTTGCTTACACAAGCATTATCGGTGGTACAGGTAGCCTTGAACTCGGTGGTAACACAATCTTCGAGGATATCACACTTGTCGCAACAAGATTCTGCGACAACCGTATCCGTACACTTGGAAACAACGTAACTTACAATAACGTTACATTCAAGTATCACAACGCATGCAACTATTCGGGCGGCGGCGATCTTAACCTCATTGATGGTCACTATCGTCTTGCAACCTCCAACGGCAACAACCAGACAAGAGTTGGTCACACAATAACATTCAACACCGATTTCGCACCTGTTAACGGTGACACACGTTACGGCGTTCTTATCACCGATGAATACAGCACAACATTCAGTGGTCACCTCAAATATTACTTCAACACCTCCTCTGAAAACATTTTCATTTGCTGGGGTAACAACTCTGCCAAGTTCAACGACGGTCTTTCCATCGTTGTAAACGGCGGTACATACAAGCAGAACAATCACAAGGCCAATGTTACAACAGTTACCGGTGGTCTTCAGGTTGTTAACAACAACGGTGCTTCCTTCGGCACAGTTCCCGCAAACCTTGTAACAGCTGATGCTACATGGTATATGAACTCTGCTGACAAGAACGGCAACGCTCTTGACGTTACCGACACAGCAGGCACATTTACTGTTGTAGGCGGCAAGGTCGCTTATGCGACAGATTCCGCATATCCCAAGACCGTATACTACAGCGTTGACGGTCTCCTCACAGTTCCTGCAGGAACATACACTGTTAACTACGCAGATACTCTCGTTGACATCAAGGCAGCAGTTACTCCTTTCGAGGATGCTTCCATGAAGTTCAAGGGCTGGATCGATGACGGTGCAGGCAAGCTTACTGCAGACTACACCCTCACAGGTGAAGCTGTTGTATACTACGTACAGCACGGCGCAACAGGCAACGGTCTTACTCTTGAAACTCCCGGCTCGTTTGAAACTGTTGTTGCAGCTATCAACGAAAAGTACGGCGCAGGTGACGAAGTTACCATCAAGATCGTAAGATGTGCAAGTGATGACAATGCTGTTATTGCAGACGCAACTGCTGAACAAATCACTGCACTCTCCTTCCCGACACTCAGCTCTATCCCCGCTCATACAGCAATGCTCGTTCTTGAAAGCGCAGACCTCGAAAAGCGTTCCATCGTTTCTTACGCTAATGGTTTCACAACAGCTAATGACGGTGGCGGAAATGTCGAGCTTGGCGGTCCCATCACAGTAAAGAATATTGATGTTGTTGATTCAAGATTAAACTGGTTCTGGGATACATATCTCAATGCTCACGATTTCAAGATTGATGAAGGTGCAGTATTCTACCGTCCCGCAAAGAGCGGCAGCACATACAAGGTTCTCGGACAGCCTTACAATGGCGGTTTCGGCGGCGGTTCAAGAAGTACGAAGACATATAACACTTCTGCAGTAGTCGAATTTGCTGACAACACTTTCTCCAGCTTCTCTTACTTCAACTTTACAGGTTATAACACAACCGGAGTTATGACATTTAACAAAGATATGACAATGAAGTTTGGTGCAGGCAAGGCTGCGAATATCACTCTTGACAACATGAACGGCACATACGGTCTCTTTAAGAAGAACGTAAACCTCGTTCTTAACGGAACAGAGGCAAACGGCTTTATTAACCGTTCTGGCAAGACAGAAGCTCAGATGCCTGTTGTTCAGGGTGCTATTCAGGTCATCAAGAACGGCGGCGCAACAATCAATAATATGTCTGCATATGCTTATACTACCACAGACAGAACAGCAAAGACTCCTGTCTACGACCTCACTGTTATCGGTGCGGCAGAGCTTGACGTAACTGAAATCGCAGGTAAGTACACTGTTCCCGCAGGCGTTGTAGCTATTGCTGTTGACGCCGAAGGCAACCGTTACGTTTCCTCCAACAACATGCTCACAGTTCCCGGTGCAGGCGTTTACACTGTTTACACCGACTATGTTGTTGAAAACAACGTTATCGACTTCTACAACACTGTAACTCTTGACGTTGCAGCTCTTGAAGTTACAGAAGCTGCT
>JAFYUZ010000118.1 GCA_017549365.1 Clostridia bacterium | reverse complement strand
AGAAAGGTAATTCTTTTCAATCTGCTTCCGACGGGAAAAATTGCGGCAGTTCTGATATCTTCGCTTTTGTTTGCGCTTTGCCACGATCCTGCATCGTATATATATTCTTTTGTCATGGGTATTGCTTTGGCGATTATATGCTTGCAAAGATCTTTCATCTACGCAGTGATGATTCACGCCGCGAACAATGCCATATCGTGCGCATTTACTCTTATGCAAAGATTTTTAACCGAAAATGCCTATCGTATCATATCTGTAATCAGATTTGCGGTAGTTTGTGTTGTAGGGATCATATGCGTTGCAGTTATCGTAAAGGGGAGGTGCTCTTGTGCAAAAAAGTAATGAATATTACATGAAAGCGGCCATAAGACGCGCCAAAACTGCGGCAAAATATGACGAAATTCCAGTCGGTGCAGTCATTGTTCACAAGGGAAAAATTATATCCGGCGGTCGCAACCGCAGAGAAACTGCAAAATGCGCCCTTTGCCATGCTGAAATTTCTGCAATAGAATCAGCCTGCAAGAAACTGTCGGGCTGGCGGCTTTTTGAATGTGATATGTACGTTACTCTCGAGCCGTGTCCTATGTGCGCGGGTGCAATAATAAATTCCAGAATAAAAAATCTCTATATCGGAACTTCCGATCCCAAGGCAGGATCTTTCGGAAGCGTAATTAACTTCAACGATCTTCCGTACAATCACAAACCCGAACTGCATTTCGGTATTTGTGAGCAAGAGTGTTCCGATCTGCTGAAAAGCTTTTTCCGCGATCTTCGTGAAAGAAAAAAACTTTTAAAACTCGAAAAGAAGGTTGATAATAATGAATAACAGATTCAAGACGGCAATTATCGGATGCGGCGGTATTTCTTTGACACACATTACCGCACTTCAGGCAATTGACAATGCCGATATTGTGGCTATTTGCGATGTCCGTGAAGACAGACTTGAAAACGCCGCAAAGCTTTGTCCCGAAGCCGTAAGATACACTGATTACAAAAAGCTTCTTGCAGAATCCGATGCGCAGATCATTCACATCTGCACACCCCACTATCTGCACGCCGAAATGGCGATAGCTTCAATGCTTTCGGGACGCGATGTATATCTTGAAAAACCTTGCGCAATGAATCGCGCCCAGGCACAGGAGATAATTGACGTATCTGATAAAACCGGAAAGAAGGTTTGCGTTTCTTTCCAGAACAGACTTATCAACACCACGGCAAGCGCAAAAGCCATCGCCCAAAGCGGTGAGCTTGGCAAAGTTGTCGGTGGAAAGGGTTTTGTTACCTGGAACCGCGGCGGAGCGTATTATACCGAAAGCGGATGGCGCGGTCAGTTTGCAACCGAAGGCGGCGGAGTTTTGATGAATCAGTCGATACACACTCTCGACCTTCTGTATTACTTCCTTGGCGAAGTTGAATCTGTCAAAGGTCACGCAAGCCTTGACAAGAATTTTGACGTTACAGAAGTCGAAGACACAGCCCAGGCTTATATCAAATTTAAAAACGGAAGCACTGCAATTTTCTACGCCACAAACTGCAATGTATTAAACTCCACCGTTGAAATTGAATTGTATTTTGAAAAGGGAAGCCTTCTTTTCAGAGACGACGCACTTTATCGTTGCGAAAACGGCAAAATAGATCTTGTCTGTAAAAATGACAATCTTCTTAACGGCAAGAACTATTGGGGCAACGGACATATCAAAATGATATCCAATTTCTATGACGCTATCAGCGGAAATGACACATATTACTGCGATATCCGCGATGCGGTGCAGGTTCTTGAGATAATTGCCGGAATTTACAAGGGTTCGGAAATAAGACCCGAGAATATTTAATCATAAAAAATTCACCTCACGCATATATTTTACCGTAAACAGTGTAAAAAATGTGTGAGGTGCTTTTTATGTTTGTTTTTTCTTTAAACGGCAAAAAAATAAAGCTTGCGGGGCTTGCTCTTGCCGCGTGCTTTATAGTGGCTTTGTCTATCTTTTTGTTGCCCGATTATGACAACGTTGGTACAGCCTATGTGTCAGCGGTTACCAACGAAAAAATCAGTTTCGGAGGCATCAAAACAGAGCAAGACCGCCTTGATTTTATTTCCGCTTTCGGAATTTCCGTAAGCGGCAAACCGATTGAAGTGGCAAATACCAAAATCCCCAAAGAATTTGATGCGGTTTATACCGAATATAACACTATTCAGATGGCGCAAGGGCTTGATCTTGCAAAATATAAAGGGAAAAAGGTAAAAAGATACACTTACGAAGTCAGCAATTATCCAAAGGATGAAAACGGTGTTCCCGCCAATGTTTTTCTTAATCTTGTGATTTATAAAAACAAGGTGATAGCGGGGGATCTTTCATCGCCCGACGGGCAGGGATTTGTCAGAACTTTCTGCGATTTTTCGGCAGAAAGTATGTAAAATAGTTTGTAAACAGAATAGTTTGACAGACCGAGAAAAATGCTGTTTTTGCCGCTTTGTTTGAGAGGCAGATGCGGTTATATATCGGTCTTTTCTCTTTTGTGTAAATAATAATAATCGCTATTGAAAACCAATTCGATGTATGATATAATTATCAAAAAAATAAATCGAATTAAAAAAACAATCATCGGCACTGCACATTTTTCAAAAACAATCTGAGCCAAAAGAGAGGAAAATGTATGGAAAAATACAGTAAATACGATATTATAATGAAACGACCCGCATCGATTTTTTGCAATCGTTGGAGAGACGGTACTCCTGTCGGTAACGGAAAAACGGGGGTTGTTTTTTACGGTGGTGCCGGCAGAGATTATATGATTTTTTCGAGAGGCGATTTGTGGGTAAACGGAAACGATGCTCCTGTTCCCGACGTATCTTATGCTCTTGATATCATGCGCAAGCTTCAGAAAGAAGGAAAATATCCCGAAGCAAATTTTGTTATGTACAACGAGCTAAAAAAGCACGGGTATGCAAACAAGCTTGCCGATATGAGAACTCTCGGACGGGTTGAAATGCTTTTTGAGTGTAACGGGGTGTACAGCAATTACAGAAGAGTCATCCATACCGACACATCAGAAGCTGAGGTTACGTATAAGTTGGGCAAAGACAGGCACAAGAGGCGTGTGCTGGCATCGAGAAAGCGTGATATTATAGCGATATCGATAGAATCCGAAAAGGAAAATGGTTTTTCGCTGAACTCAGGCTTTTACAAAAGCTTTGAGGGCGGAAGAGAAAACGAACTGGAAGAATCGGATTCGCAATTTGCTCAATACAGAGTTGACAGCGGATGTTATATCTATTCATCAAAACACGAATGAAAATATTTCGGTATAGTTTCAAAAGTTGTAACCGACGGAAAACAGTCGGCTGATCCAAACGGAATAACAGTAAATAATGCTACCGAATCGCTTGTGCTGATGAAGGCGTTTTCTTGCGAGGACGACAGAATAGAGGGTGAAAGCAAGGCTTTAAAAGCTATCCTTGAATGTCCTTCGGATTATGACGCTATTTTCGAAGAAAACCTGCCTTTATATAAGGAATTGTACTTTAATGCCGACGTTTCTTTATATGACGGAGAAACGTATTCTTCAAACGAGCAACTGATTGAAGAAGCGAAGGATGATGAGATCACCCCCGAACTTTCAGAAAAACTCTGGCGTTTTGGCAGATATCTCTTTATAAGCGGCACATCACAAGACGGTCTTCCTTTTCCGCTTTACGGATTATGGCCCTGCGGATATGTGCGCGATTTTACCCATCACGTTGCCAACGAAAATGTTCAGAGCATCTACTGGCACACCGAAGCAGGCGGTCTCGGTAAGCTTAACGAGTCGTTGATCGATTACTATTGCAACAAGATAGAATCATTCAGAGAAAATGCAAAAAATCTGTTTGGATGCAGAGGTATATTTGTTGGCACCTACACAACGCCGGTAAATTCTACCGTGTCATGGTACGTTCCGGTTATCCTTCACTTTATCGGTTGTGCGGGATGGCTTTCTCAGCATTTTTATAAATATTACAAATACAGCGGAAACGTAAAGCTTTTCACAGAAAAAATACTTCCGTTTATGATCGAAGCTGCACAATTTTACGAAGATTATTACTATACCGACGACAACGGCAAGCTTGCGCTCTATCCTGCGGTTTCTCCCGAAAACACTCCGATCGAGTATTATAATAAACATAAAGGTCACGCAATGCCCGTTACAAAAAATCCGACAGTTGAAATTGCGATTCTGAAAGAGTTGCTTACACACCTTGTATCCGAATCAAAAGCACGCCCCGAACTTTTACAAAAAGCAGAAAAATGGAGCGAAATGCTTTCGATCATTCCCGAATATTGCATAAATGATAAGGGCGGAATAGCAGAATGGATGTCGGATGATTTGCATGATGCACAGGATCACAGACATATATCACATCTTTATCACGTTTTCCCGGGAACAGAAATTGAAGAAAAAGGCGATGTGACAAAGCTTGCGCAATTCAAAAGAGCACTCGATTTAAGAGAGCTCGGCTCATACTGCGGCTGGTCTTTGCCTCATATGTCAGCCGTATATTCCCGTTTTAAAGACATCGAAAAGAATATACATATGCTGAACGCTTTTGTTAAAGTAGCTCTTTGCGATAACTTTTTCACTCTTGGATATGACTATCACGATATGGGCATAACAGGTTATGAATGCGGTGACGAATACAGAGCTCCTGTTCAGCTTGACGCAATTATGGGATTTGTAAACGCGATACAGGAAATGCTTATTTTCTCGTTGCCAGGAAAATTAAAACTTTTACCCGCATTGCCTGATAAGTTTAAAAACGGACATGCAATGTTATATTTTGATACGGGCTTTGTCGATTTTTCCTGGGATGCACAAAAGCGTGAATGCCACGGCGCGATTCATGCTGTTCGTGATACCGAGCTTGTTTTGGAACTTCCTTTTGAAAAATCTTCGGTCAGTGTTGATTTAGCACCTGAGGAATGTTTTGCGTTTTAATACAAATCATAATAGTTGGTTTATAAAAAGTAAAACCCCAAGGACAAGTCCTTGGGGTTTTGTCTATGGGCTACAAAAAAGATATTTTCGGCATTTTTGCGTATAAAGATGTTGTCTTCCGCTTTCGTGTTTGAGGAACGTCCGTTTACACGCTTCTTTCCCTTGACGATCAAAATATCGTTTGCAATGGAGTCACAGTAGAAAAATTCCTTCGACTGATCGGCAAGTACGCCGCCGGCCGCTCAGGTGATCGCTTTAATAAGTCCCATAGTTGTGTAGTTTATTTGTTTATTGTATGATCAGTCTGCCGCTGACAATGCGGTCGATATTCTGATGCTCCGAGAGGTATTCCTCCAGGATCTCCTGACTGTTCGTAGCGACCATGCGCGCCTTGCCGTTCCCGGATATTTCCTCTATCGGAACAGAATACATCGCTTCGAAGTTTTTGAAGTGATAGGACTGGATTCCGACCGTGTAAATATGATCGTCCTCAATCGGCATCTGATGAAAGTCAAACTTGCTGAAGCTGTGTGTGCTTCGGTCATACACAATCTCCAATCCATCGGAGAGCTTTGCATATTCTGCCCACTTCTTTGCTTGCTTCATGCACATCCACAAATGAACCGATCACACCCTCGTTTCTCGTTTGGTTGATGATATCCTCTGTCAGAATGCCGATGAACAGAATCTTCATTCCATCCATTTCGACGATGTGATAGGGTTTGAACAGCCGCGCATTGTTGGTCTTGATATGCAGATTGGCATTGATGATCGGAAATTTCGCACATTTCTCCAGAAACAGAAGGTGTGCAATGCCGTAATCCGTTTCATGATTGCCGATGGCAACCACATCCGGAGACAGCATATTCATGATTTCGATGGTGGAAACGCCGCGAAATTCGGAATCGATCACCGAGCCGCGAAACATATCACCGGCAATGCAGTAAATCGTATTGGATTCCTCACTGCGTGTCTGATTCACATATCCCGACAAGCGGGAAACCCCGCCGATCAGTCGTTCATCCACGTTTTCTGCCAAAAAATCACCGTGGAGATCATTGGAATGAAGTATAGTCAGCTTTTTCTTGTTGTCTGCCATTCGGCATCCCCTTTCGTTTATTCGGATTCATTTTTACGTTCGGATATACGCTCGAGAAACACCTTCACCTCGCGATTATTCATAATCTGCTCATGATACCGAGCCGGGAACATATCTACAAATTCTTCAAGTGTGCATCCCGGATAATACTCCTCCGGCATCGGTCGCTCCAGTGACGCGCCGCCGCTCGAGCCTGCCGAGATACCGGTGGTAAAAATGTCAATGAGAAGATCTATCGTGCCATCCTCGTGAAAGCGCAGGATCAGTTTGGTGCTCTCGTCATGCGCCTCGTCACGATGCCAGCCGAGCTCGATATTCTCCGGCAAGAACCGCAGTCCGTTCTCCTGTGCGAAGGTATCGCCGTATGAGCCGTATGCCGCATGGACGATCACATCGTTCGTGTGAAGAAGCATTTTCAGCGCATCGGTCATCTCAATGTACCTCAGCGATTTCGGCAGACACAGTTTTTTCATGCCGGAAAACCGTTCGAGCACACCTGCATGAATCTCCGTGATTGCATCCTGCACGGTCACTGCGTTGAACGGCTCCTGCCAGTTTTCGACAGGATTCCATATCTCGGTATCTTCCGGGCGAATGATACCCTTACCGCTAAACTCAAGTTCTCCCACGCCGCGGTCGATGAAAACCAGTCCCTCATGATTTTTGGAATAATACATGAAATTTTCTTCCTTATTTCAGCGCAGGCATACCGTCGCTTCCTACGCAGTAAGCCGCAGTTTCCTGCTGTGTTTCAAAATTCTCCAGCATCATGTTTTCGGGATCGGTCAGTGCCCAGGAGCAGTCAACCGGAATATATCCGGGTGCGACGTGCATATCTCCGACTTCTTTGAAGCCGCCGCCGGTTATGTCAATCACGCGAAGTTCCATATCATTCGATGCCAGCTCACTTCCTTCTGCGAAAATGTACAGATAGTGTCTGCCGTCCGCGGTTTTTATGTAATACGGATGATAGCCGCCTGTGCGGTGAGCCGTGTCTGCGGAAAATTCCGCATAGTAATACTGCGCGTCCGTATCGGTGTAAATACCGAACGATTCATAGAACAGCCCGCTTTCGTGCCAGAAAGGAGTCACATTCAGTTCTTCCACATTTCCGTCGCCGTCAAGATCGGTATAGAACGGGTACTTCAGCGGAAGCTCGACGATGTAGGATTCGGGAACTGCCGTATACTTTTCGTTGAACAGATCCGGATACTCCGCATAGGTCACAGCAGCTGCCAGATGTCCGTCTCCGAGATCTGCTATTTCACCGCTTGCGAAATAGAAGGTCACACCATTGTAGTCGAGCGTCCAGCGGATGCCGTCCTCGGGCGTGTCACGGAAATAATCTTCCACAGCAGTTTCGGAGCGGAAATTGCCGTTCCACATATGGCTTTGCAGTTCCTTTTTCACAATGGCGGGAATTTTGCTCATATCTTTGATCACATCGGTGAGCATCAGCTGCTTTCCGGTTTCGGTATCGTATGTCGTTCCGTTCAGATATCGGTCATTGATTTTTCCGAAAACCAGAGTGGAATCCGAAAGCAGACTGACCGCCACACTGTCAGCACGGCGTATCTGCACGTCAAGGGTGGATTCTTTGGTTACAAAACTGTCCGCAGCAAGAAGGGTCAGTTCCTCTTTTGCAGTGGCAAGAAGATTGTCGAACTCGTCCTCCATGGAGCGTACTGCCATGTTCTTTGTCTGTTCCAGCGCTTCTGCCAGAGCGGGATATTTCTGTGTACTTTCATCCTGCAGAGTAACAGCGGAATATTCGCTCACTGCCAGCAGAATTTCGCCATCCCATTCCCACTGCTGACTGAAATATTTAACCGGCGTAAGATGCTCTGCTACAGATTGTTCAGTGGATGGCATAATCGTATCGTTTCCGTCATATTCTGTTTCTGTTTTGTCTGCAATATTTTCAAAAGGTTCTGTTTCATCGGGAATGTGTTCTGCATTGCATGCGGCAAGTTGACACATGATAAGCAACACTCCAACAAACAGAATTGCTATTCGTTTCATAAGTCTCTCCTTTGGAATTTGTAGGGCGAGGGAACATCCCGTTCCGTCGCCCCACGATTTTTGCTGTTTCTATTTATTTTGCAACCTTCGCCAGTGCCGCGTCTGCCTTTGCGAGCCATTCGGTTCTGTCGCCATGTCAGTTTGTTTGTGTAAGACTTGTTAATATGGCTTGTACGTCCGCATCCGTCAGGGAGATCTCATATTCGCCGTTTTTCATCAGGATCATTACCTGAAATACGCATCCGTCATGCTTGGCTTCCAGCATTGTATAGGGATAGCCGAAACTGGTGCAGGTATAGCCGTTCCATGTGTACGCGCCGAGGGTGAACGGCTCCATGTCCACTACATTATCATAGAAAAACTTTGGCGAAAGATAGTAATCTTCCTTACCGAAAAAGCATATTGTCAAGCCGGCATGGGTGAAAATGTCCGTTTCGAGCTTCGCTTCCTTGAAAATATGCACCTTCTTCTGTGTCGTTCTGCATTCGCTGTCAATGCCGCAGAAAGCCATCCAGCCGTACGGTACGACAATCCGGAAGTAACCGCTATCGAACAGATCCATTCTCATGCCGCTTACGCCCATTTATCCTCAGATTTCGGTACACGGATGTCTGCAAGGCACTGGATGTCGTTTAAGAACCACTCGCCGGTGGACGGTTTTTTGCGCAGCTTGATGGGGCGGGGATTATCCGCACCGCCGCTGGTCACATACATGGTAGCCCAGTTTTCCTCGTCGAAGGAGTACGGATTTTCGCTGACAGCAACGGTATACGGTGCAGTCGGTGTGTAGTTGTTGTCCGCTGTTGCACCGCCAAAGAACGATCTTGCTTTGTAACCTTTGCCGGCCAGTCGATCCTTCAAAAAATCTTGCTCCTTGCCGTTGAAATCTTCCGGGCCTTTCAAAAAGCTGAGCATTGCGACCGCCGCATCCGGATCTGCATCATAGCGATTTAGCGCAAGGATAACTAGCGCAGCTGTCTTAAATGCGGTATCCATCTTTGCCTCGGGAAGCGCCCTCAGCTCATCAACATTTGTCGGAAGTGCTTCAAACGTAAATTTTTCGGTGTGATTTCTGCCCTTGCCGATATTATTTATGGCAGTGTTAACTGTTTTGCTTACGGCTTTTCTTGACTCTCTCTTCAGTGCGGAGAGTGCTGCATTTTTTAACGAATCAAAAAAACTCATATTTCATCCTCCTGCTTATTCTGCTTTTACATATCGTGTGGTCATAAAGGTAAGATACCCATCATCATCGGAGAGCTTCACCCAGCCGTCCTCACTTATGCCCTCGCCGACCTCCAGCCACAACGCGCCATCCCGTTCTTCGCATGTCTTCGGATCGTCGGTCATCATGCCGTCGTACAGCTTGATGACGCCAGCCTTAACTGCCTGATCGACTTCTTCTTTGGAAGCCCCTTCGGGCAGAGGCATCAGCATGTACAGCTTGCCATCTTCGCTTACGGCGATCTGCCCGCCAATCATCTGCCGTCTCTCCTTCATCTCGTCCGCTACTGCTTCTTCGTCCGATTCATCGACATACGGCATCGGTGCCTTCAGATATTCCTCAGCACTGAGGTACACTATTTCGTCCGAATCGTTCATCATCCCAATGGAATGAAATACCCATTTGCCTGTATAGCGCATAATATATGCCTCCTATGAAAAAATTGAAGATTACTTCTTCTCAAAATCCTTCTCACATATCTACGAAGAAGGATTTTGAGAAGAAGGGGAGACGAGGCTCCCCTCTTTCGGAATAAAACGGATTACTTTATGATGTTTTTCATGAATCTGTGCAGATAAGCAGCCAGCTCCGCGCGGGATGCCTTGACAGTCATGTCGCTGATATCAACGCCCAACCCGTTAAGCAGACCGTTGTTTTCAGCCCAGATCACATTGTTTTCAGCCCAATCGCTGTACTTGTACTGAGCAGGCATCGGGAGTGCAGTACTGTCCGTCCGGCCCTTGTATGCAGCATAACGGTTGAGGATCGCCATGAACTGTTCACGGGTGATCGGATCGTTCGGGCCGAAGCGGCCGTCGCCGTAGCCGTTGACGATGCCGTTTGCGGATGCCCAGTTTACGGCGTCCGTATACCACTGACCGGCAGGAACATCGTCAAACGGTACGGTGGCTGTCATGCTCGGAGAGCCTTCCAGTCTCCACAGGACCGTGACGATCATGGCGCGAACTGCCACAACATCCGGATCAAACAGCGTACCGCCCACGTTGTTGCCGTTCATCAGCTTCTTTTCGGTCACATACAGCACGTCCTCATAGAACCAGTCGTCCGGCTTGACATCGCTGTAGGGATTAACGATCGGCGTATCCGAACCGGCTGCGTCCTTTTCTTCCGCGTCGGAGGTAAAGCAGCCGCAGACGCTGCAGACATTGCCTTCCCGACCTTCCGCATCGGTCACTGCCGTGAAGCTGTGCGCCTGATGTGCCGCGGAATATTCATCAGGACATTCGTCGTCGGCACAGATCTGCCAGTGACCGTGGTCGTCGTACATATACTCAAGCGTATGAACGTGTATGTTTACGGGTACGTCGACGGTCTTGCTGTAAGATAATCCGCAGGAGCATACGTATTTGCTCACCGTCTGACCTGCAGACTCAGATGTAAACTCCGTGAATTTGTGTGGCTCCGTTTTCTTCTTGCCGCAGTCGCATACGCGATAATGGGAACTGAGGTTGCCCTCTATTATAGAATATCCCTCGTAATCACAGGTGTGAGGTTCCGGTTTAGGTGTCGCAACTACGGTGAAGGAACCGGGGATGATGATCTGTCCGAGGTAGGGATCATTCAGTATTCCCACAAAGTTGATCTCATTGCCTGCCACAGCGGCGTCTTTGAGTGTGATCTCACCGGTCTTGGTGTTGATGCTCGCCTTGGCGGTGCTTTCGGTGTACGGTGGCATACCGAGCTGTGGGATAGGTACCACCAGAGCCCACGTGAGCCTGTCTCTCAGCTGTTTCTTTATCGTATCGCTTTGCAACTTCGTTTTAATCTCACTGTTCATGAGATCCCCAGCCTCAAACTTGGTTGCACGGCGCTCGGTCAGCATTTCGACGCGGGCGTGCAGTGCCACCTGAGGCGTAAACGAGCCGCCTTCGATGACTTCGGCACCTCTGTTCGCTACGGAAACAGTGTACGGGATAAAGTTATCCGGAACGACACGAACGGTTATAGTGTCATCAGCTATCGTTCCGTCTTCAAGCTCAATTTCGGCAGTAATAACGATATTGCCTATTTTCAGACCCTTGAATGTCAAAGCTTTTGCCGCAAACTCATCATCAAACAACTCATAACCGGCACGGTACTTCACCGCAAGGATATCAGTTTTTCCTTCTTCGGGATTCCAGTGTGCTCCGGAAAGAGTCGCATTCGCAGGAAGGGGAGTGGCTGTGAGCTTGAATTCCTCACCAACCTTAACGAATAGCTCAGAAACTTGCTTGTTGTTATAGGTAATGTTTATACCGGTAGCCGCCGTATACGGACCTACGACCACCTTGCTGTATCCGATCTCCGTGCCTGCCTCGTAATCTTCCGTTTCCTTAAAGCGCGCATAAACGGTATAGACGCCTGTCTTCAGATTATCAAATACGGGAACATCTACTGCATCATTCCAATCCAGCGTGGAAAGATCGCGGTCTTTGTCATAGGTGTAGATCAGCCATTCAAGAGCATCGTTGTAGGAAGTGGTCTTCGTTATATATTTTCCGGTATTGTTAGGATCCGCTTCCCAGCTGAAAACACCGATCGTAGGCCAGCTGGTATTCTGATCCTTCTGTACCGTGCAGACGTTGGAGTAGATCGGGCGCTCATCGCCGTACTCGGGGGTGATCTTCAGACGCACCTGCTTGCCCGTAAGCCCCTGGTGCTTAAGAAGCCCATCTACAGCCAGTTCGGGAGAGTATTGGTAATTTCCGTGATCCACCCAGGTATCGCCTTCCAGAACCTGCCACTGGTAGACTTCCGTTCCGTTCACTTTCATTTCATTGAAAGCGTCGTTGAAGGTCAGTACGGGATCGCTGTTATAGACAGCGTTACTGTAGACGACATCTGCGCCGCAGGTAGCAATCGATTGGCCGTAGACGATCTCAAGACCCATATTGTAATAGAAGTCATAAACGCCGTCTCCGTCGTAAATGCCATTCTCCCAGTCTTGGAAAACACCGGTCGTATAGGAATGCGTCTCGTAGCCATTCACGTTGCTGTCAAAACGCTCCTCCATATACGCGACCATATAATATGTATGCTCTTCATTCCACGCCACCGCCGAATAATTCGTGAAGTAGCTCAGCGGGATCTTGAAATTGAAAACGGTATGTCCGTCCCTGTGTTCGGTATGGAAAGAAGCAGACACTCGTTCGTAGCTGTTGAGTAAATTGCCGTTTTCATCCTCTTCGTACAGCACCCATTTGCAATTAGCAAGATGCGCTCTGTCAAAATAAGGATTATCCTCATCCGTCATATCGTAATGGGATTCTGCGGAGAAGTAAAGCGTTGTAGTTTCTGCCGGTCCATAGAACAGCGTTTTGCCGCCGATTTCCTCGCCCTTTAAATAGGCATAGATCTGATAGTGAGCGCGATCGGCGTAATTGTTCCATGTATGGGTTTCGGTGGACCAATAAGCCTTTTCCTCTCGCGGCTTTACAATGATGGTGTCGCTGTCGCTCTTGCGGCTGAAATCCAGATCGGCATTGTCAATGCACTCGTCCTCCGGCTCTTCGTCATCAATATAGACGTGCACCATTTTCGTGTTGAAGACGTTGTTGCCGTAGCCGTCCACGGCAGGAATACCGATATTGCCGCGGAGCGTGTCACGGATGCAGCGGCAATTTGCCCATAAATCAAATACCTGAGCCGAGAAGACCCAGGGACCGCTGTTGACAACACCTGCAGTTCGGTCGGGAAGGCGTTCCTTATCGGTCTTGGAGGTATCGAAGGTGCCGGCGTTGATGCGAAGCGTATATTCCTTCACGCTTCCGCCGTTCAGGGTGTTGATGCCGATGACGTTGGCGCCGCCGCAGCCCCAGAATTCACCGCCGTTGATGATGACCGTACTGCCCTCGCCGGCAATCTGCACCGCCGCCTTGGCACCGACGCCTGACAGGCAGTTTTCCATCATGGCTTCTCTCTCAAAGTTACCGTACATAGTAACGTCGGTGACACTATCCAGATTATATGAGGGAACGCCGCTGACGTTGAAGAGGTCGCGGTAGCCGCCGCGTCCCTCAATATAACCGCCGTTTACCGTGACCTTACCGCCGTTTGCCACGATGGCAGAGCCGTAGATCTGCTCATAGGCAAAGCCGTTCCACGTCAGAGAGGCAATCAGGTTCGTCTCGCCTTCCTTATCGGTATAGTAGGAATTGACCATCCAGATCTTGCGGTTTCTGCCCGCCTTAATATCTGTATTGTTCACGGTCAGCTCCGCGCCCGCTTCCACGCGGAAAACATCACGAACAGCCGTGTAGATATAGTTGGGACCGCCAAAGAAATTGGTGCGGTTGTGCATCCAGCCGTCGTACCAAACCTCGGCATCGTCCCCTGTGGTGTTTGAGACCGTTAGGTCACAGCCCTCGCCGAGGTAAAAGAAGGTAAGGGAGTCATGCTTAACACCGTTAAATTCGCTGCTGGCTTTTTTAAGATGAAAATTAACGTTGTTTTTGTAGTGGATGTCGTATCCGTCAAGCTCGAGGAACTTTTTACCCGTGCCCACAACGCACTGCGCCATATAGGGCTTTCTGACGGTGGTATAGCCGTCATCGCCCGTCTTCCATTCAGCGCCGCTATAATACTCATCAATAGACGTTTCGTGGGAGATATCCTCGGTGAGCTTGTAGTAGGTAGGAGAAGTTACGTCCTTCTCCATCTCCTCGATCAGCTGATCCATTGTGCTGATGAGGATGGGATTCTGTGCGCTTTCGCCCGCGATGCCGCCAGCTGCCGTTACCGTTACGGATACGGGAAGCAGCCCTGTAAAAAACGACAGAACCAGAAGCAGAGACAGTATTCTTTTTAAGAATTTGCTTTTCATAATGATTTCCTCCTTGGATTGCAAGATCTATACGCTCCTTTGATAATCTTGCAATTATAACAATTATAATTATAAGGATTTCTGCTTTTTTGACCCTACCCCAAAAGACCAAAAAGGGTAGGAACGGCAAAAAAATTTTTCAAAAGGGTGGGAATTCGGGTAGGAAAACCCGTATTGGAAGGTGGCACTATGAAAAAATCACAATTTTAGGCGGCCTTGTTATCTGCTCATAATCAATATGGAAAACGATTAGCGAACGGCGAAGATCCCGACAAGGTGCTTGACGATCATCGGCGAGTATGGTGTTTCATTGATCTCTGTGGAGAGCATAGCAAGGGCTGTTTGCTTGACCTTGGATAAGTCGGTTTGCTTTCGCATCGCTTTCCTCCTTTCAGCGGAAATAAAAAAGCGCATGGACTTGATTGATCCATGCGCTTGACTGCGGATATTCGGTTGTGTGAGAGTTCAACTCATTACTTTTTCACTATTCACTATTACTTATAACTTTGCCAAAATCTCCTCGGACGGATTTAGTGAAAAAGTGAAGAGTGAAAAGTGAAAAAGTAAAAATCTCCCCGAACTTCGTCCGAGGAGATTTTTGGCTGGGACGGCTGGATTTGAACCAGCGTGATGCAGGAGTCAAAGTCCTGTGCCTTAACCGGCTTGGCGACGCCCCAATATCTAACAGAGTTATTTTAACACAAATATAAGTTTATGTCAAGTCTTTTGGATCTTTTGCAAATTTATTCTTCATTCCAAAGGAATTTATCAAGTAAAACATTGCCGTTTTCGTCAAATTCCACACCCTCTTGTTCAAGGAGTTGACGTTGCACACAAGCTCCTCCGAAAGCAAAGGCAGGGGCGGTTCTTCCTTCGCGATTAACAACGCGAAAGCAGGGTATCGTGTCGGGCGATGGATTGACATGTAAAGCATAACCGACAACGCGCGACATCCGCGCATTACCGCATATTCTTGCGATCTGTCCGTAGGTTGCAACCTTTCCGTATGGGATTCTTTTTACTGCTTCGTATATCTTGTCAAAAGTATTCATCATAGCCTCTTTTTTGAAATATTCGGGCACAAGTGTATGTGCCCGAATATCTTATTTTATTCGACTGTAACCGATTTTGCAAGGTTTCTCGGTTTGTCAACGTCACAACCTCGGATTACCGAGGTGTGATATGCCACAAGTTGAAGAACTGTCATGGCGGGAATTGGCATGAAAAGATCTGAAAGAACGGGAATCTTCAAAACTTCATCTGCAACTTCTTTGTCAATCTGCATATTTTCTTTGCAGATAATCAAAACAAATGCACCGCGTGCTTTTACTTCCTTGATATTGCTGATCATTTTTTCAACAAGGTGATCCTGTGTACACACAGCGATCACGGGTACGCCGTCTGTTATAAGAGAGATGGTTCCGTGTTTCATCTCACCTGCGGCGTACGCTTCGCTGTGAATGTAGGATATCTCCTTAAGTTTAAGAGATGCTTCTTGTGCAATATCGTAGTCGATGCCGCGACCTATGTAAAAAAGGTGCTCGGCATTTTTTATTTTTTCTGATATTTTTGCGCATTCAGCTGAAAGTACAAGCGCGTTTTCAACAGCAACCGGCGACAAAGTGAGAAGAGTGTGAAGATACTCTTTGGCTTTGTCTTTTGTAATTCTGCCGTTGCAAAGAGCAAACTTTGTTGCGATAAGATACATAAGAGATATTTGCACTGTGTACGCTTTTGTGCTTGCAACTGCAATTTCGGGACCTGCCCAGGTGTAAAGTGTGCTGTCTGCCTCGCGGGCAATTGACGAGCCTGCAACGTTTACTATTGCAAGTGTATGCGCGCCACGCTCTTTTGAAAGTCGAAGAGCCGCAAGGCTGTCTGCCGTTTCGCCCGACTGCGATATTATGATAACGAGATCTTCTTTGTCAAGTATGGGGTTTCTGTATCTGAATTCGGATGCTATCTCCACCTTTACGGGAATGCGGGCAAGAGTTTCAATCGCGGTCCTACCGATAAATCCTGCGTGCATTGCGGTGCCGCAGGCCACGATGCTTACTCTTTTAAAGGCTTTTATTGCTTCATCCGAAAGATGCGGGAGATCAAGGCATGGGAGCCCGTCTTTTATTCTTGGACGAATAGTGTTTACGATTGCAAGAGGTTCTTCGTTTATCTCTTTGAGCATAAAGTGCTCGTATCCGCCTTTTTCTGCCGATCCTACGTCCCAGTCTGCGGTCAGCACTTCTTTGTTTGCCACAGATCCGAACTCGTCATACACGGTGACTTTGTCTTTTTCCACAATTGCGATCTCACCCTGTTCGAGTTGGTAATATCTGTTTGTGTGTTTAAGCACCGCAGGTATGTCGGAAGCGATAAAATTGCCGTTTTCGGATAGAGCCACAATAAGCGGACTGTCTTTTCTTGCAGCAAATATTTTGCCCGGATATTTATCAAATATTATTCCGAGCGCATACGAGCCTTCGAGTTTTTTGACAGTGCTTTTGATCGCTTTTATGGGATCTCCGCTGGTTTTGTAATTGAGATCAATAAGCTTTGATGCGATTTCGGTGTCGGTATCCGATTCAAAAGAATATCCGCACGCAGAAAGTTCTTTTTTCAGTTGAATGTAGTTTTCGATGATTCCGTTGTGAACAAGTCTTATTCTGTCTGTTCCGTGGGGATGCGAGTTCCTGTCGGAAGGCTCGCCGTGAGTCGCCCAACGGGTGTGACCAATGCCGCAGACAGATTCAAGATTGGGGTACTCAGTATCAAGAATTTTTTCGATGTTTGCAATTCTGCCCTTTGACTTGACGACCGATATACCGTTTTCGGTGAAAACGGCAATGCCTGCCGAGTCGTAGCCTCTGTATTCAAGAGCTTTAAGCCCTTCGATAAGCTTTGGAACAGAATTTTCGACACCCGAGTATCCGATGATTCCGCACATAAAAATTCCTTTCTGCGGCCTTAGCCGCGGTTGCGGAAAGACCTATACCTTTGACGTCTCTTTGTTTATTTGTTAACGGCATTACGATGGGTATACACCGTGAGAATATCCGCCGAAAAATTCGATAATTCTCATCCTCGTCACCGACAAAACCTGTCGGTCTGGCGCTTTGATTTTGTATTTTATTTTTTACCAAGTCTTTCCATGATAACAGATGCAACTTTCTTTGCCACATCTTCGATGGTTTCCATATCCTTGCCTTCGACCATAACTCTGATAAGAGGCTCTGTTCCCGAAGGACGAACCACGATTCTTCCGTCGTCGCCAAGAACTTTTCTTGCATTTTCGATGGCTTCTTTTACAGTTTCATCTGTATAGTATGCAAGCTTGCCTTCGGGCGATACAGTGAGGTTTATCATTGTCTGAGGATATTTTGTCATTGTGTCCGAAAGGTCAGAAAGTTTGATGCCCTTGCGCTTTGTTATCGACAAAAGCTGGATTGCGGTGAGCTGACCATCACCCGTTGTGGCAAAATCTTTGAATATGATGTGTCCCGACTGTTCTCCGCCAAAGCCGTAGCCTTCAAGAAGCATTTCTTCAAGAACGAATCTGTCTCCGACTTTTGTTGCAACAAAACGGATGTCGTTTGCTTCACAGAATTTGATAAAGCCGAGATTGGACATAATTGTTCCGACAACTGTCTTTTTGGGAAGCTTTCCGCGCTCCAACATATCAAGAGAGCAAATCGCCATAACCTGGTCGCCGTCGATATAATTGCCCTTGTCGTCAACGCAAAGAAATCTGTCGGCGTCGCCATCAAAAGCAAGACCTGCATCGAGATTGTTGTTTACAACGTATTCGCGAAGCGATTCCATGTGTGTCGAGCCGCACTTATCGTTGATGTTTAGACCGTCGGGATTGTCAAAGAGCATGTGAACGTTAGCCCCTAGCTCTGTGAGAAGAGTTTCTGCCGTCATGCTGGAAGCACCGTTTGCGCAGTCAACAGCAATGTTAAGGCCTTCAAGAGAAAATGCCACAGTGCTCTTGAGATGGTCTATGTAGTCACGAACTGCATTGGTGTTGTAGGATACCTTGCCTATATCACGGGGATCTGCGTTTTTAAGAGTGGACTTGTTGTCAAGAACCAAAGCTTCGATCTGTTCCTCGAGAGCATCGGGAAGCTTGTACCCGTCGCCACTGAAAATTTTGATTCCGTTGAATTCTGCGGGGTTGTGGGATGCCGATATCATAATACCCATGTCGCATTTGTATTTTTCAACAAGATAGGCGACTGCGGGGGTGGGGACAACGCCGAGATTGATAACGTCTGCTCCGACAGAGCAAAGACCTGCTGTTATGGCAGAAGCAAGCATATCAGACGATATTCTTGTGTCCATGCCGATGGCGCAAAGCAATCTTCTGCGGTTTCCGCCTGTTTTAAGTACGTTTGCGGCTGCTCTGCCGATCTCGAGAGCAAGTTCGCAGGTGAGTCCTTCGTTGGCAATACCGCGAACGCCGTCTGTACCGAATAATCTACCCATTAAATGTTTCCTCCTGTCTTAAAGTTTTTCGATGATATTTTCCTTGTCTTTGTAAATAAAGTTTTCGGGTATAAAACCTCTTACGCAGGACGTAGGATAAATATTCACGTTTTTTCCGACCACAGTGCCGGGATTGAGAACGCTGTTGCAGCCAACCTCGACGTAATCGCCGAGCATGGCTCCGAATTTTTTCAGACCTGTCTCAATAACTTCGCCGGAAAAAGATTTGACGCAGACAAGTGTTTTGTCGCTCTTTACGTTTGAAGTTATGCTACCTGCGCCCATGTGCGATTTGTATCCGAGAATAGAATCTCCGACGTAGTTGAAATGCGGAACCTGAACGTTATCAAAAAGAATAACGTTTTTAAGTTCTGTTGAATTTCCGACAACACAGTTTTTGCCGACGATGGCACTGCCTCTGATAAAGGCACAGTGTCTTATTTCTGCGTTTTCGTCGATGATACAGGGCGAACCGATGTACGCTGATGGAAACACTTTTGCACTTTTTGCAATCCATACGTTTTCCTGCGGATTATAAAATTTTTCACTGTCAAGCGTTTTGCCAAGCTCGATTATAAAATCTTTTATTCCCGAAAGAGCTTCCCACGGATATTCAAAGCGCGACAGATAGTCAGAAGCTATTGTCATATAGGGGGCAGAATACAGGCTTGAAATTTTTGCAGACTCCTTAAGCATATTTTTCCTCCTTTCACAAAAAATGTGCGTACTATATTGTACGCACACGAAGTATATCACAAAAATATAGACTCATTGTTAACAAACTATTCTTTTACGCTTCTGCAGGCGACAAGATGTACACCGTCGCAAACGAAATTTTTGTACAATATGTCACCTTGTTTGATAGGAACTTTAACATTTATCGTATTAAGCAATTTTATCGCATCAAAAAGCTTTTCTTTCGGGATGGGCGCGCTTGTTTTCACAGGAAGCATTCTCAAAGTCGAAGAATCGCATTTTACAATACTTGTAAGAGTGCGCTCGGGGTGGACGATTTCTGTTTTTGCATATTTTTCGCCGCGTGGGCAAGTATTTCCTGTGACTTTGATCTTTTTATCCGAAATATCATTTTCGTCATAGTTCACATAAAGCTCGCATCCGATGGGGCAGATAACACACGTAAATTTCTTTTCCATCCGTCACACCTCCTCGCAGATAGATATTTCAAGCTCTTTTGATACTCTGATTGCATCCAAAGCTTCACCTTTGAAAGTGATATGTTCCATTTCGCCGGGGGCGGCACGCAAAAGCTTCTTCTTCATTATTTCATTGCCGTCACAGAAAACCTTAAGATATACATTTCTGTAATTCTTATCAACTCTGAAGAAAAATTCTGTTTCTTCGTTAATACTGTCGGCTATATAACGTTGCGGTACGATGTATCTTACGCCGCCTGTCGGTTTTGTGATACTCTTGTTACCGCAATTTATTCCCTCGGTCACGTATTTTGCGGCAGATCTTCCCGCAAGTTCGCTTTCGGCGGAAACAAAATCCACCAAATCGTGCACGTGCAGTACGTTTCCGCAGGCAAATATTCCATCTGCACTCGTCTGACGGAAATTGTCAACGACAGCACCGCTTGTTACCTTGTCAAACTCAATTTCCGCACCTTTTGAAACCTCGTTCTCGGGTATAAGTCCGACAGAAAGAAGGAGCGTGTCGCATTCAATTTTCTCTTCCGTGCCTGCAATCGGTCTAAGATCAGGACCAACTTTTGCAATAGTAACACCAGTAAGTCTGTCTTTTCCGTGGATATCGATTACTGTATGAGAAAGCTTTAATGGGATATCAAAATCATCAAGGCATTGTGCAATGTTTCTGGCAAGTCCGCTTGAATAGGGCATAAGCTCGCAAACTGCTTTTACCTTTGCACCTTCAAGAGTCATTCGCCGAGCCATAATAAGTCCTATATCACCGCTACCGAGGATAACAACCTCTTTGCCGGGTAAATATCCTTCGATGTTTACAAATCTTTGTGCAGTACCTGCGGAATAAATTCCCGCAGGACGTGTGCCGGGGATGTTAAGTGCACCGCGTGTTCGCTCGCGACATCCCATGGCAAGTATGACTGCCTGTGCTTTCAGATGCACAAGTCCTTTGCTCGGAGAAATATACGTGATTTCTTTGTCCTTTGTCATTGAAAGCACCATGGCATCCGTAACGTATCCGATCTTTGCTTTTTCGACCCGTTCAATAAAACGTTCGGCATATTCGGGGCCTGTAAGTTCTTCTCCGAATCTGTGCAGTCCAAAACCTGCGTGGATACACTGATTGAGAATTCCGCCAAGACAAGAATCTCGTTCGATTATGAGAATGTCTTTTTCGGAAATACCGGCTTCGTATGCACCAAGAGCCGCGGCAAGGCCGGCGGGGCCGCCGCCGATTATGGCTATTTTTATATTTTCTGTCATGTCAATGCCCTCATTTTATTTTGCCGAAAAGAAGTTTTGATTCTTTTCCGAATTTGGTGATATCCGAAAGGTCGCGTCCCAGCTCTCTTGCGAGAATCTCTGTTACCCTGGGCATACAGAATCCACCCTGACATCTGCCCATACCTGCTCTTGTTCTGCGTTTTACGGCATCAACACTGCGCGCACCCATGGGACGGCGGATGGCATCGATTATTTCACCCTCGGTTATCGTTTCGCATCGGCAAACAATTTTGCCGTAGGACGGGTCTTCTTTTATTTTTTCCTCAATTTCATTGTCTGTAAGTTCGCGGATTCTTGTAACTTTAGGGCGGCATGGATCAAACTTTTGGTTTTCTTGCAGTTTAAGTCCCATTTCAGAAAGCTTTTGCACAACGTATTCTGCAATTGCCGGGGAGGAAGCAAGGCCAGGAGATTCGATACCTGCAAGATGCAAAAGATTCGAAACGGTCTTTGACTTTTTGATTATAAAATCCCCTGTTGACGGAGTTGCACGAAGTCCTGCGAAAGAGGTGATGACATTTTTAAGCGGGGGAAGCGATGGAACGAGCGAAAGAGCACCTTTGTGTATTTCGTCAAGTCCAACGGTTGTTGTTTCGGTATCGTCTTTTTCAACGACGTTTGCGTTGGGGCCTACAAGCAGGTTTCCGTCTGCTGTCGGTGCTACAAGTATACCTTTTCCTTTTTTGGTCGGAAGAGGGAAGAGGACGTTGTTTATAATACCTGCGCAGTTTTTGTCAAACAGCATGTATTCGCCCTTGCGCGGAATTATGTCAAAATCCTTGTCTTGTGTCATTTCGGCAATCTCGTCACTGCGTATTCCGCAAGCGCAAACAACGTATTTTGCACAAATACATCTGTTTCCGTCCGAAACGACGATATAATCGTTTTCCTGCGTTATATTTTTTACTTCAAACTCAAAATGATAGTCTGCGCCGTTTTGTACAGCGTTTTCTCCGGCGGCAATGGCGAGTTCATAAGGGCTTACAATACCTGCACTCGGGGCATACAGTGCGGCGACAGCGTTTTCGGAAACGTTTGGCTCGATCTTGCGCAATTCTTCTTTTTCAACGATCCGAAGATCGGGAACACCATTTTTTATTCCTCTTTCATATAGCTCTTCAAGGGCGCCTCTGTCGTCGTCCGAAAGGCAGATTACAAGCGACGGCGTGTTTTTGTACGCAACGTCAAGATCGCGTGTCAGATCTTTCATCATCGCACATCCGCGGACGTTAAGTTTTGCTTTAAGAGTTCCTATTTTGGCATCAAATCCTGCGTGAACGATTCCCGAATTTGCTCGACTCGAAGCATTTGCCGCGTCAGGCCCTTTGTCGACAAAGCAAACTTTAACTT
>JAFYUZ010000117.1 GCA_017549365.1 Clostridia bacterium | reverse complement strand
GGGATATCGGAAGTCCCGTGGTTGCCTTTGCCGACGGAGTTGTTGAGGATATCTACGACGATCCGTTTATGGGAACAACTGTGGTAATGCGCCATTCGGGAGGGCTTGTTTCGTGCTATTCCAATCTTTCTGAAAATCTGCCCGCAAACGTAACGGTGGGCGCGGTCATATCGGTCGGCTCGACGATCGGCGGTATCGGAGAAAGCGCAATAATAGAAAGCGCCGAAGTACCTCACGTTCATTTTGAACTTTACAAAAACGAGCTTTGCATCGATCCCGAAGAATATCTCGGTTAAAAAATTGCCCGTATGGATAATACGGGCAAATTTTTATGTTGCATAAAACCTGCCGTTGTGTTAAAATAGTAAAAGAAACAAGAAAGGATGCCTTTTCTGATGATAAAAAACGTTGTATTCGATTTCGGTCAGGTGCTGGTTCGCTTTGAACCCGAATATATGACAGGACAATACATAAAAGACGAAAACGATATAAAACTTATGTCGCAGGTGCTCTTCGACCGCCTTTATTGGGACAAGCTCGACAAGGGGACGATATCTGATGAGGAAGTCGTTGCCCTTTCGAACGAAAGACTGCCCGAACACCTTCGCGAAAAAACCGCGAAAGTTTACTACAACTGGATATACAACATTCCGCAGATATCGGGCATGGAGGAAATAGCAAAAGAACTCAAAGAAAAGGGTGTGCGTATCTTTCTTCTTTCAAACATCAGCACGTATTTTGCCGCCCATGCAAAAGAGATTTCAGTTCTGTCGCATTTTGAAAAGTGTATTTTTTCGGCAGTGTGCGGTCACACAAAACCAAACGCCGATATGTTCGACCATCTTTGCAAAGAATGCGGCATCGATCCTTCGGAAACCCTCTTTATTGACGACAGCGAAAAGAATATTTCGGGTGCCGAAAATTTTGGCATCAAAGGATATCTTTTTGACGGAGATGCAGGCAAACTGCGCAGATATCTTGAAAAGATCGGAATTCTTTAATCCGATTTTTGCAGGTTTGCCATCTTTTCCGCCAAATATTGACATTGCGGCAAAGAAGCGTTATCATAGACTCATAACACGGTAATGAAAGGAATCTTTTATGAATATAAACGAACTGCACGAAAGCTTTAAAAACTGCTCTTGCAAGAAAGAGCACAAATGCCCGATAGATCACGTTGTCATCGGTCGCGGCGCGCTTTCGTCCCTGCCATCTCTTTGCGAAGGATTTGAAAACGTCATTCTCGTTTCGGACGAAAACACCTACAATGCGTGCGCAAGGGATGCTTTCGGCATTCTCGGGGACAAGATAAAGAAAAACCTCGTTCTTGCCGCCAACGGCGACGTTGTTATCCCCAACGAAGAAAAAATTGACGAGATACAAAAGGCTCTGCCCGACAAATGCGATCTTATCATCGGCACGGGTTCGGGAGTTATAAACGATCTTTGCAAATACGTAAGCTTTAAAAACGATCTGCCATACTACATAATCGCCACTGCCCCGTCGATGGACGGATATGCCTCGGTGGGTGCGGCGCTGATTCTTGAGGGTATGAAAATAACACTGAATGCCCGTCCGCCAAAGGCGATAATTGCCGACACCACAGTTCTTGCAAAAGCTCCCATTGATATGATCCGCGCAGGCTACGGCGACATCATAGGAAAATATTCCTGCCTTAACGACTGGCGACTTTCGGCGCTGATAAACGGCGAATATTTCTGTCAGAAAGTGTATGACCTGACCTATTCCTGCGCCGAAAAGGTAAAAAGTCTTGCAAAGGGTGTGAACCTGCGCGACGAAGAAACTGTGGGCGCTCTGATGGAAGCCCTTGTAACCGTTGGCATCGCCATGAGCTATGTTGATTGCTCACGCCCCGCATCGGGAAGCGAACACCATCTTTCGCACTTTTTTGAAATAACCGGCATACTTGACAAAAAGGAATATTTTTCCCACGGTATCGACGTGGTATTCTCGTCGGTGGAAACGGCAAAGCTTCGCGAAAAGCTTATTTCCCGCACCCCGAAAAAAATCGCGTTTGACCGCAAAACATGGGAAAGTGACATAAGAAGAATATACACCTCCTCCGCCGACGGCATTATAAAGTTGCAGGACAAGCTGGGCTGGTACGAAACAGATGACAGCGACAAAGTGATTTCGAAATGGGACGAAATAAAACAGATACTTGCCGATTCTCCCACGCCGTCCGAATTTATCGAAATGATAGAAGCCGCAGGGCTTGATTATTCGGAGTTTGAAAAGCTTTACGGCAAAGAAAAAATCGCGGATGCGATCCGATATGCCAAAGATCTTAAGGACAGATACTCGGTACTCTGGCTGAATTTCAGATATTTTGATTGAGGGAAAAAATGAACACAAAAGATATAAAGCTTATAGCCTTCGACCTTGACGGCACGCTTACCCAGCACAAATCAAAACTTTCGGCTGAAAACAGAAAAGTGCTTCAAAGGCTTTCGGAAAAATACAAGCTTCTGATGGTGGGCGCAGGCACCTGCCGCAGAATTTTTGAGCAGATGGAGCATTTTCCCATCGACATCATCGGAAACTACGGAATGCAGTATGCAAAATACAACGAAAAAACGAAAGATATAGAAACCGTGCGCGACGAAGCAAAAGAGGTCGACCGCGAAAAGACCGAAAAGCTCGTCACCATGTTCCGCGAAAAATACGGTTTTACCGAATTCTCCGGCAACAACGTAGAATATCACCCGTCGGGTTGCATCACTTTTCCGATACTCGGCACAACCGCCGATATTGCCGACAAGCTTGCCTTTGACCCCGACAGAAAAAAGCGCCGCGCCATATACGACGAGGTGAAAGCACATTTCCCCGATTACGTTGTTTTTGTGGGCGGCTCGTCATCGTTTGATATGGCACCGAAACCCTATGACAAAGCATACGCCCTTTCGCTTTATTGCCAAGAGCACGGCATCAAGCATTCGCAGGTGGTCTATGTGGGCGACGATTACGGCAAAGGCGGAAACGACGAGTCGGTTTATCTTTCCGATTACAACTTTGTAAAGATCGATGATTACACAACACTACCCGAAAAACTTGCATTTCTTTTATGAGAATATTAACTATCTTCTTTAACGTCGCAACATTTTGTAAACAAAATGTTAAAAATGTAGATTCGTGAAAACTTTTTATTGAATATCCGTAACCTTTGTGATATAATGACAACAAAGTAAAATTTGTCGTTTGATGTGACATTTTTTGTCATATCTCACAGAATTTGCTTTGAAATTTAAACTTTTTAAGGAGATTTTACCATGAAAAAGATCATTGCTCTTGCACTTGTTTGCGTATCCCTTGCATCTCTTGCAGCTTGCGGCCCCAAGGCTAAGACAGGCACATGCGACCTTTGCGGCACAGAAGACGTTAAGGTTAAGGTTATCGAAGTTGAAGGCGAAGAAGGCTGGTTCTGCGACAGCTGCTACGAGGGCGCAAAGGCTCTTGCTGAACTCGCAAAGAACATGGGCATGTAATTCGTAAAAAGCTTACATATTCTTATAGCAAAAAAACGGATCTTCTTTTGAAGATCCGTTTTGTTTTTATGTAGTTTTGTTTTTTACATTTTGTTTCCGCAATTGGGACAGAATGCAACGTGGGGAGCAACCTTGTTTCCGCAGTTGATGCAGAATCTTGCGGCAGGTGCTTCTTCTGCCTTGGGTTCTTCAGCAACCTTTTCTTCCTTTGCAGGTTCGGGAGCAGGTGCCGCAGGCTCTTCAACGGGAGCAACGGGAGCAACGGGAGCAACGGGAGCAACGGGTGCCGCAGGTGCAACGTATACGGGGGCTGCACAAGCCGCACTGTTTGCCTGACCAAGCTTTACGAGCTTGTCTGTGTTGTCAATAAGCTGACCAAAGCCGTACATCACAAACGACATTATCCACGCAAGAATGGGGCCGCCGACGGCGATGGCAATGCCGATGTAAACGAAATAATCTCCGCCATAGTCAAAATAGTCCATGCCTTCGACGATGAAATATGCGCCTGTGCCCAGCGCGCCGAGCATCAGAATTATGGTGATTATAACGGTTAAAACTTTTATTTTTTTGCCTATGTTGGAATACATAATAACCTCCGAAAATCAGAATAAGTGAAAACGCCTGAGCACACAAGTGCTCAGGCGTTTTGCAAAAATAATTTACGCCTTTTCGATTTCAGCTTCGGGAGCGTTTTCCTTAACGCTTTCGATGCCGTTGAGACAGCCGGCCTTAGCCTTGTAACCCTCGGAAGTTGCGATAACTTCGCCGTTCTTTGCCTTGAGACGGAAGCGATATTCGCCTGCCTTGTCAAGATACATTTCGAACTTGGGGTGCTTAACAGTTTCAAAGTTTTCAACTGTCTGGTCTTCGATCTCGCCGATGCAGTTCTTCTTAACGCTTTCAATGCCGTTCATGCAAGCAGCTTCGGAAGAATAAACTTCGGAAGTTGCAATAACCTGACCGTTGCCTGCCTTGAGATCAAACTTTACGCCTGTTGCTGTTTCTTTTACTACAAACTTTGCCATGATATTCATATCCTTTCGTTTTTTATTTGCACGGGTATAACACTATTATACAGTATATTGAATTTTTGTCAAGAAAAAAGATTGATTTTAGTAAATTTGTGTCATAAAAAGGTGGGTTTTAACACAATCGGGGAAAAAACGAACAGTTTATGGCAGAGATCGCTTTGCCCCGTGGCGGCTGTCTGCCGACATCACAGATTCAGTTTTCCTTTTTTGTCCTGAATCTGTTTCAATGCCGCAAATCGCAGGAACTGTTTTCGCGAGGAAACGCCAAGCTTTGAGTAGATATTTTTGTTGTGGTATTTCATCGTGTTTTCCTTGATTCCGATCATTTCGGCAATCTCCGCCGTGGTTTTTCCTTCAACATACAGTTCGTAAATCCGCGTTTCCTGCGGCGTAAGCCTCTTTATATTGTTGAGGAAATATTCGTAATCCTCAAGAACGATCCCCGCTTTGCTTTCATCCGAGAAATACAAAAACTCACTTTTCGCAAGCTCATATTCTCTCAGCGCCTTTTCGTACGCTTCTCTTGCACGCGCGGCTTCTTCTTCGGCGGCCTGCTTTGTTGCTTTCAGCAACTGCAACTGTTCTTCCTGAACCGAGGATTTCTTTTCGATAAAGTCAAACAGATCGTCAAATTCGCGAATGTTCAGCTGTTCGCTGTCATTCTCGCTGTACTTGATCTGCTCGATCTTGCGAAGAATCGGCGCAACATATTTTCGGCTCATGAACAGGCAATAGGCAACCATAATCAACACGACCGCAAAAATGATTCCGACGGTTTTCATCTGTCCGCGTCTCACCAGGGCATCAAACCGAGCCTCTGTAATCATGAGAGCGGCCGTAAAGGTGTCGTCACCGAGAATCACGTTTTGGGTTTTGCCAATACATTTTTCGTTGCCGAAATCAAATATCGTACTTCCGTTTTTTTCGGTAATCTTCAAACTTTCCGAATCGGCAGCGTTGTAACGCCCCGAATTGAACTGACAGGTGAATACGCCCTGCTTCTCATCCACAAGCGCTCCGATGAGCTGTCCCAGCTTATCGTCGTTTGTTTTCTTTGACAACTGAAAATACATGTCGTTGATCTCAAACCCGCAGACGCCGATGATATCGTCCTTCTGATACCGAATCGGTACATAGACATAACGTGCACGCTCCCAGGTGTCGGGGATTTCGACAGTGGAGCTCAGAATGTAGTGCTTTCCATCCGCAAACAAGGAATCGCAGGAGTCGAAAAAGTCGGTTCGCATTTCATTGTTCCAGCCACTGTGGAAGGTAACATTCCCCTCTTTTGCAGTGGAAAAAGATCCGCGGTATAGCGTAATGGCATTATTGACGGTGCTTTCCGAGTAGAGATTGACGTATTTCAGATAAATACCGTTAAACAAAGGCTGCTCGGAACGGCTGTTTACCGTAGTGTCAAGAATATAAAACGCACCGCTTGCGGGAGAAAGCTGCATATTCAGATAAATGATATCATAAAGCTCGCTTTGCAGAGCAGAAAGGACAGCCGCATTATTTTTCAGATCGGCAAAGTCAAGATTGTTCTCGGTCAGATAATTCTGTATCTCGGTTTCCAGCTGAGCGGAAAAGGAGATTGCATGAGCTGCCGCTTTGTCATAATCGCGCTCAATATTGTCGGCATAGAAAAGAAGCCGAGTGTCCAGCGTATCCATGATCTGCGTACTCGTAGGATTCATGATGCCGAACAGACTTAAAAAAAGCAGAATCAGCGACAAAACCAAAGCAATGGCGGAGATGATGTAGTTGATAAACCGTCGTCGGATGGAAACACTGCCGCTTTTGATCTGCCGTATTATTTGCGGAAGTCCAACTTGCCATAAAGATTTCATGGGAAGCCTCCTTATTTTCCGCACAGACCGATAAGCTCATCAAGCGAGCTTTCGACCAGAGCTTCCATTACTTTCTCGGGGTCTTCCCCCTCGGCGACGCGTTTTGCATACTGGTTATGTGCAGATTTCAGAACAGCTTTCACATTTGCTTCAAAATCAAGCTGTGCTTCCGATGCGCCGTCATACAAAGGAAGTGCGTAGAACGTATAGCTGTCTAACATCCCGTCGACTGCCGCATATACGCTGCGGAAGTTTTCTTTTTCAATTCCATAAAGATCGTCAAACAGCGCATCAAAGGCTTCGTCTTTCACGGGCAGATATCCTGCGTTCGTAACAAATTCAAGATTGTGCTCTTTTTCGGTCAGCCACTTTGCAAAGATAACCGCCGCCTGATTTTTGCGCTCATCCTCACTTTTCACCGCAAACAGTCCGCCGCCGCGATAGATAACACCCGCCTGCTTATCTGTAAACGTCGGATAAGGAAGCGCTATTGCTTCAATGG
>JAFYUZ010000116.1 GCA_017549365.1 Clostridia bacterium | reverse complement strand
CGCTCCGCGAGTATTACGAAAGAGCGCACACCGCACTTTTGAAGATTTCAAGCATTGATGACGAGGAATATTCAAGCGTTGGGGAAAACGACGGCTGGTCGGGAATTTACAGGCCGTAAGAATATGAAAAAGAAACCGCCTGTGTGGTTTTCTTAGATTGTCGAATTAGGGAAACCCCCGGCGAGGGTTTCCCTCTTTTCAATTGCTTTGCAATTGAAAATTCACCCATCCTGCGCTTTGAGAAGGAAAAAAGAATGTCGCTCTCTGCGGAGAGCGATTCAAGGCTCCGCCTTGAAAATCCGGAAGCTTTTTTGTAAAAAAGCTTCGCAAAAAACTTTTGATATAGTTTTTGTGATACGTTAAAAAAACGGCGAGGGTTTCCCTCTTTTCAATTGCTTTGCAATTGAAAATTCACCCATCCTGCGCTTTGAGAAGGGAAAAAAGAATGTCGCTTTCTGCGGAAAGCGATTCAAGGCTCCGCCTTGAAAATCCGGAAGCTTTTTTGTAAAAAAGCTTCGCAAAAAACTTTTGATATGGCTTTTATTTTTTCGAAAACTGTAAGATTTTTCAAAAAAATCCGTCTTATAGAGTGAAAGGAGGAAACAGCATGGAAGACAAAGAAATAATAAGCCTTTATTTTGCCCGTGACGAAAAAGCCATTGGCAAAACGGCAGAAAAATATTCTGCCCTCTGCCGCACGCTGTGCCTTAATATTCTCGGAAACGACGGGGATGCCGACGAATGTGTAAACGATACCTACGTTAAGGTGTGGAATTCAATCCCACCCGAAAATCCGCGCTCGCTGAAGGCGTATGTGGCAAAAATATCCCGAAATCTGGCGTTTGACATATTGCGCAAAAGAAACGCAAAAAAGCGCGACTGCGAAGCTTTGCTTGTTCTTGACGAACTTGCCGAATGTGTTTCGGGAGCTGACTGCGTGGAAAGCGAATTTTCAAAAAAGGCGTTGACAGAAGACATAAACGCGTTTCTTCACGATTTAAAAAAAGATTTTTGCGACATCTTTGTTCTGCGCTATTGGTACTCTTGTTCGGTAAAGGATATTGCGCAAAGATTTGGCAAAAGCGAAACGAACGTGTCGGTAATCCTCTCGCGCACCAGAGAAAAACTAAAGAAATATCTTACAGAAAAGGGGTATGAGCTGTGAAAAAAGAAGATCTTTTTGAAGCTTTGGGGGATATTGACGAAAATCTCACAGAAAGGGCGGAAAAGAGAATGGAAAACAAAAAAAGAAACGGAACAGGTCTGCGCATTGCGCTTATTGCCGCGTGCTTTGCCGCAGTTGTCGGCGTGTGCGCCCTGCCGCACTTGAAAAAAGACACACCTAAAGGACCCGACCCGATAGCACCGAAAAATGATGCGACGACCGGTGTAGAAGTACAATCTGAGAAAGAGACAAAACCCACAGGCGAGCAACAGGCGCACCACGGAGTGGTCGATACCTACGCGGCGCTTGCTGACGTTATCGTTGTCAACCACGATAAAACCCCACATACGGGTACTTTGAATTTGCCCATTGACTGTATTAAGCGCGAGGAATATTGGCAAAAGAGAGCGGACGATGCGGCATGGGCGCAGATAACGGCGGATTTTGAGGCAGAGATAGGCATTCCTTTTGAAAACTTCGGCACAAATCTTCCAAACACGTGGGAATTGAGCGATTTTTACGGAGTTACCGTCAGAAGCTACAAAAATCCCGACCACCATCTTGACGAATATCTTTTGAGCGATTATGGCTTTTCATATTCGGCGGCGGGTGATACGGCGGCTTTTGTGTCGGTCAGCGCAAAGAGCAATCCGTTTTTGACCGTTTATTACAATTTCGAGCCGTTCAAGGATGCGGTTTCGACCATAAATTCATTGCCGATGATAATTGCCGAAAACAACTCTTTGTATCACGCAAGCTTTAAGATGGGCGATCTTTCGTATTACGTTGCCTTTGTTGAGTGTACGGAAGATGAGGTTGTCGATTTTCTTCGCGGTCTTACAACCGTTTCGGTAAGTGTAAACGATCTGCCTTCCGATGTGGGTGCATTTTATGCGCAGGCAATAACTGCCGATATGCTGACCGACGAAACAGAAGATATCTTCTGCGGCGCATATATTGACGGCGCGGAATATATCGTGCTTCTGACCGAGGTGAATGACGAAAATATCAACGCCGTCTGCAACGCCTTTGGTATCGACAAGAAAAACACCGTTTTCAAACAGGCAAAATACACCCTTTCGTACCTTACGGATATCCACGAAACCATCACCGAAATGATGATGGCGCACGACACACCGTTTATCGTTTCCTGCGGCGTTTACGAGATCGAAAACCGCGTTGTCGTCGGCGTGCTTGAAAATGCCACCGAGGACGAAAAAAAGATGATATCAGAGCTTGATACCATCGGCGGCGCCATAGAATTTGAGATAAGTCAGGCGATTGTGACCTATGACCTTGTTGAAAAGGTTGGGGCGTAGGGCAGAGGACAACAAAAACGAATAAAAAAACCGCACCCCAAACGGGGTGCGGCATTTTTTGTTTACAACAAATTATTCAACAACTGTGATTGCGGTAACGTGGGGATTTGCGCCCTGGTACCAATAGAGGAAACCTTCAACGTCAACAACGTCGCCTGCTTCGAGTTCAGCAACTGTCTTGTAAACGTCGGAATCTTCGCCTGTGAGGTAGATCTCAATGCAGAAGTCGTAGGATGCGCCGTCAAGACCGAGGGTGAGGTAAACGTCGTCGCCGGGTTCGCCGTTCTTGTATTCAATTGCTTCAACTGTGAGGCCCTTGAATGCAACGAGCTTGTTCTGGTGGTTGATGAGTTCGTCCTTGCCGAGAAGGTCTGTTACGTCAAGAGCTTCTGCAATGTATTCGCCCTCGATGAGTTCGAATGTGGCATCCACAACTTCAACTTCGCCTTCCCATTCGCCCTTGTAACCCTTTACAAGGATGTGTGCGCCGGGAACGAGCTTTGCATAGTCTTCTTCGGAGCATGCCATTTCATAGAGGAAGTAAGCACCGTCTTCGTCCTGAGTATAAACGGTTGCCTTGTTGTCCCACCAGGACTGCTTGCCCTGAACGTATGCATCGATAACAACTGCTTCGTCAATTGCGGCTGCGGCATATTCTTCGTAGGTCATAACCTTTACTTCTTCTTCGCCTTCGGTTTCGCCTTCGCCTTCAACTTCAGCTTCGCCTTCGCCTTCGCCTTCGCCTTCAACTTCAGCTTCGCCTTCAACTTCAGCTTCGCCTTCGCCGTCAACGTTTTCTTCTACGTTTTCTTTTTCTGTTGTGCAGGCTGCAAATGTGAGTGCAAGCGAGAGAGCACAAAGAACTGTCAGAAACTTTTTCATTTTCATAAATCTCCTTTTTTGTTTTTTGGATTTGTATCCAATTACATCAAATATTATACATCAATTTGCCGATAAGTCAATAGGCGGCGTCATTTTTTTCGTTTTTTTCGCAAGCTTGCCAAAAAATAGATACCAATGATCGCCCACACGGTGCAAAGCACAGACAAAAGCACCACAGAGCCTGTGGGCAATTTTTGGTTTGCCGCATCCGACGGAGCTTTTTCGCTTGTGCCGCCGTCTTTTATCATATCGCGGTCAAGACTGCACAGCGAAACCACGTTTGAAAAAAGCTCGTCAATATATTTTTCGTCTACATTTTCCTTGCGCCTTACCGATTTTGTCACGCTTTCAATAAGCGTACCCGCCGCATCGCGCAGAGAGGTCGAGCCGTTGAAAACGGGGGTGACAAAGGTGTTTTGCGTGTTTTCGATAAGAAGCTTTGACGCCTTTATTTTGATGTCGTAATAAAGGTCGTTGTTCTCTCCCTCGCGCGAGAGATAGTCGAGGTATTCCTCGCAATTTTGCGCTTTGAGAGTTACGGGAACGTAGCCCTCGGTCTTTGAATAGGCTATCTGCACCTCGTTTGTCAAAAGATACTGGGTGAATATCCAGGATGCCATAACCTCCCCCTCGTCCTCTTTGCCAAAAATGCACACCGACGGTCCCTGTGATATCATTACGGGATTTTGGGGATCGACCTGGGGGATGGGGCGCACCAGCGTTTCAAATTCCACAAGGTTTTCGGGGGCAATGTCGATAAGGGGGGCGTTTGATCCCATCCAGGTGGCGCCTGCCGTGGAATCGACGGCAAAAATGCACTGACCTGCGTTTAAAAAGTTTGCGGGATAGCCCGATATTTTAAAGGTGGAAAAAGCTCCCGCTTCCGTGTTTTCGGCAACCTGCGAAAGTATATCGCGGGTCGTATCGTTGAAGATATAGATGCTTCCGTCGCCGTCGGAATATCCTGCGCCGTGCTGGCGCAAAAGCTGGATCATCATATTGTCGGTGGATTTGTAGATGAAGGGGAGCATGGTTTTTTTGCCGTTGACGATAAAGTTTCCGTTTTCGTCCTTTTTTGCCGCCGCACGCGATACTTCAAAAACAAAATCCCACGTCAGAACGTCGGGGACTGTGTAGCCCAGCTTTTCAACATAGTCGCGGTTGATATACATTGCCTCGGTCGATCGCATATAGGGCAGGGCATAATAATCCTCGCCAAAGGCACACTCCGAAAGAAATTTTGGCACGATCTCGTCTTTTTTCGGCGAGTCAAAGCGAAGGGCTGTGCCGCCAAGGCCGTATTTTTCGTTGGACATAAGTCCGTTTAACGGCACCACCGTGTCCTTGCCCGTCATATACGTTGCTATGTGGTCGGGGTAGGTTATGCATACGTTGGGGGTGGTGTTGGTCGAGATATTGGTGATAACGTCGTTGTATATCTTGCCGTAGTCGTTGTAAAGGCGAAGATCGACCTTGATGTTCGGATAAAGCTTTTCAAAATCCTCAATCGTCTTTTCATAAATGGCAATTTGTGTCTTGTTGGTATCGTTTTTTGCCCAAAAGGTGATCTCGTGTTTTTTTGTTTCGTCAAACTCTGCCGAAAGGTACGGGTCGTTTTCCGAAACGTACACCTCCACTTTGCCTTGCTCTTCCTTTGACACTATTTTTCCGTGGCAGGATGCAAGCGGCAGAAGAAATATAGCACAAAAAAGTGCTGAAAATATTCTTTTCATCCCTTTGTACCTCCTCTTGCCACGCCTGCCATAATCTTTTTGCGGAAGATCAAAAACAGGATTATCAGCGGCACCGATATAACCACCACCGCCGCCATCATGGCAGGAATGTCCTCGCGGCCAAAGCCGTTTTCGCGGATCTCCTGAATGCCGTTTGAAACGAGATAGTAGTTTTTGTCATAGGTGATAAGCCGCGGCCAGACGTAAGAGTTCCAGCATTCTATCACTTTCAATATCGTCACGGTGACGATGGTGGGCTTGCAGATGGGGATCATTACCTTGAAAAGATATTTCAGATCTTTTGTGCCGTCCACCTTTGCGGCATAATAAAGCTCGTCGGGGATCTGCGCAAAGTTTTCTTTGAGAAGATAGATGTAAAACACCGACATGACCGACGGCAGTATCAATCCCGCAAAGCTGTTGCGCATATCAAGATTTGTTATCGTCGTGTAGTTTGTGATGATAACAAGCTCGTTGGGTATCATCATCAGGGCAAGAAACAGAGTGAAAACCAGATTTTTTCCTTTGAAATTAAGGCGTGCAAAGGCAAAAGCCGCAGGCACGATGACCACAAGCATTATTGCCGTTGTGGCAAGGGTGAATATGACAGTGTTGAGAAAATAGCGTGCAAGGGGTACTTCTGTAAACGCCTTTACGTAGTTTTCAAAGGTGGGGGAGAGGGTGAAAAACTGCGGAACGTATTCAGAGTTGTACGCGGCGTAGCTCTTTACCGACGAAAGCAACATCCAGTAAAAGGGCAAAAGCACCATGATGCCCCAAACGGCAAGCATTGCGTAGGTGACGGTTTTTAGCACATTTTTTCTTATCGTCGCCGACCGTTCGAGCTTTTTAAAATCAATATTTTTGTTCATTTCGTACCTCCTTCTCTCAATAATGCACGTGTTTTTTGCTGACAAGAAGGTTTATGCAGGTGATGGTGAGGATGATGACAAAAAGTATGATGGCGGCGGCAGATGCATACGAGGGAAAACCGCCCCCCGCACCGTACAGCTTGTCATATATATATCCCACAAGGGTGTTCATTTCGGCGGCGTTAAGCTCTGTGCCGAAAAGTGCCACGGCGTCGCTGTATGCCTTGAACGCGCCGATAAATCCCGTGACGACAAGATAAAAGATCATGGGGGATATCATGGGCAGGGTTATCTTGCGGAAGGTGCGCCATTTTGACGTGCCGTCGACCTTGGCGGCGTTGTAATAATCTTTCTTCACCGATGCAAGAGCCGAGGTGAGAATAAGCACCTTGAAGGGCAAAACCACCCAGATGGTGTAAAGACACAGGGTAAACATCTTTGCGGCATACGGGCCGTCGATAAAATCGACCATCTGCACCCCAAACAGTGACAAAAAACTGTTTACAAGTCCCACCGATTGCTCGGAGCAGTCGAAAAGGATCATAAATACAAGACCGACTGCAAGGGTGTTTGTGACATAGGGCAGAAAATAAAGGGTCTGGAACATATTTTTAAGCGCTTTTATCGAATTGAGACCCATGGAGATGGCAAGGGCAATGATCGTTGAAAGGGGCACTGTTATCACAACGAGGATAAAGGTGTTTTTCAGCGCCTGCAAAAAATACGGATCGCGCAGGACGTGAAGATAGTTGCCGACACCCACGCCTGTTGACGTGCCCGAGGCAAAATTGAAATTTTCCTCGAAGGAATAGATAAAAACGTCGATCAGCGGATAAACGAGAAAAGCGCCGATGAAAAGAATGGCAGGCAGAAGATAAAGCCACGCCTTGCGGTTGTTGTTTTCCATATAGCTTTTTTCTCCTTTGTCAGAGTCTTATTCTTTCTTCGGTTTTTTTGTCAAAGACAAGTATCTTCGAGGGTTTTATGCGAAATCTCACGTCGCCCTTTGCCTTGTTTACGACCTCTTCGGTGCTGATGATGGCACGGAAGGGGTTTGAAAGCGACTTTTCGTGCGAGCAGATGGCACTGCTGTCGCGACCCATAACTTCAACGCGTGAAAGGTTGCACACAAATTCGCCGTCGTCACACGGCACAAAGCCTTCGGGGCGGATGGCAACGAAAACGTCTTTTTCTTCGGTGTTTTTTCCGCCTTCGTACACACAGCTTTCGCCGATATATATCTTTCCGTCAGATATTTTGCCGTCAAAAACGCAGATGGGGGGAGTGCCGAGAAATTTTGCAACAAAAAGGTTTGTCGGGTCGTCATATACCTTTTGCGGTTCGCCGATCTGATGCACAACGCCGTCCTTCATAACTACGATAAGGTCGGATATGCTCATGGCTTCGTCCTGGTCGTGGGTGACAAAAACGGTGGTTATGCCGGTTTCGTTCTGAATGCGGCGGATCTCCTCGCGGGTCTGCAGGCGCAAACGGGCATCAAGGTTTGAGAGCGGCTCGTCAAGAAGCAGAACTCTCGGAGTTTTTACAAGAGCGCGGGCAATGGCAACACGTTGCTGCTGACCGCCCGAAAGCTCGGAGGGCTTGCGCTCCATAAGATCGTCTATCTGCACAAGCTTTGCGGCGGCGTGGGCTTTTTCGAGCATCGTCTCCTTTGAAAGCTTGTTTTTGCCCTTCAGATTTTCAAGCGGGAAAAGAATATTTTGCAGTACCGTCAGGTGGGGATAAAGGGCGTAGTTTTGAAAAACAAGTCCCACTCCGCGGTTTTCGGCAGGAAGATCGGTAACGTCGTCGTCGCCGAAAAATATTTTTCCCTCGGTGGGCTTTACAAGTCCGCTGATAAGGTTGAGAGTGGTGCTTTTTCCACATCCCGAAGGACCGAGAAGACCGATAAGCTTTCCGTCGGGAATAACGAAATCAAAGTTGTTCACGGCGTAAACGTCGGGGGCGTTTTTGCCTCTGCCGGGATATTTTTTTGTAAGTTGAGATAAAGTGACCTGCATAACCTTTTCCTCTTTTGCAATTACTTTTAAGCTTTGAAAACAGCTTTTCATCCTATTATATCACACTAATTGCGTTTCGGCAATAAATAAACGGCTTTTTTTACATTTTTCTGCCGTACGCGGCAAAAAAAGAAAAAAACGGCTGTCTTTGCAAAAAACTTTCATATTTAAGTGATTTACTTATTGCAATATTTTCCGTTTTGTGGTACAATAGTATAAATATTTCGATTTTTCGAGATAAGTTCATCAATTTTAAGGAGTATTACAATGGAAGTTTTGGCATTTGTGCTTTATTTTGTTGCCATGCTTGGAATCGGAGTTTTCTTCTTTTTCAAGTCAAAAAGCAAAAGCGAAGCTGACTATTTTCTCGGCGGACGTTCGATGGGTCCGTGGGTAACCGCAATGAGCGCCCAGGCGTCTGACATGAGCGCGTGGCTGCTTATGGGATTCCCCGGAAGCGTTCTTGCGTTTGGTTTGGGACAGGCATGGATCGGTATCGGTCTTGCTCTGGGTACAACACTCAACTGGATATTCGTTGCAAAAAGACTCAGAAAGTTTTCCAAGGCGGCAGGCGATTCCATCACCTTCCCCCAGTATCTTTCCAACAGATTTGCAACAGCAAATCCTGCGCTCAAGATCATCTGCGCCATCGTTTTCCTCATCAGCTTCACCATCTACGTTGCTTCTGCTTTCTCGGCAGGCGCAGACGTTTTCACCCAGCTTTTCCCCTCTCTTGAAAGAATGTACGCAATGATAATCTTTGCCGTTATCATTCTTATCTACACCTTCCTTGGCGGTTTCAAGGCTGTTTGCTGGACCGACTTTTTCCAGGGACTTCTGATGCTCGTGGCTCTTCTTGCAGTGCCGATCGTAGCAGCAACCACAATGAATCTTGACAAGGCTGCCCTTACAGAGGTTTATACCTACGTAGACGGCGGAGTGACAAAGGAAGCGGCATTTGGTGCAAGCGTGTTCGGCGCAAGCTGGCAGGAGATCGTTACAGGTCTTTCGTGGGGACTTGGTTATTTCGGCATGCCCCACATCCTTGTTCGCTTTATGTCTATTGAAAAGCCCAGCAAGATCAAAAAGTCTGCTATCGTTGCTATCATCTGGGTACTTATCACTCTCGTTGCGGCAATCCTTATTGCATATATCGGCAGAATGGCAGTCGGCAAGGAGCTTATTCAGGACGCAGGAAATCAGAAGCTCGTATTTATTGCTCTTGCAAGAAAGCTTTTCCCGCCCTTCCTGGCAGGGATGCTTCTTGCGGCGATCATCGCGGCTTCCATGTCTACTGCTGACTCTCAGCTGCTCGTTGCATCCTCTTCCTTCACCAGCGATATTTACAAGCCCATCATCAGAAAGAGCGCATCCGAAAAAGAAACCCTTTGGGTCGGACGTGTCGTTGTTGTTATCATTGCAGTGATCGCCTTCTTTATCGCCAGCAACGGCGGCAGCGGCGCACAGGCTATCATGAACATGGTTGAAAACGCATGGGGACTTTTCGGTGCATCGTTTGGTCCCGCGGTTCTGCTTTCTCTCTTCTGGAGAAGATTTACCTATCTTGGCGCAGTTGCGGGTATCGTTGTCGGTGCGGTGGTGGATATCGTATGGTTGCTTTACCTCACAGCGCCCACAGGCGTTTACGAGATCCTTCCCGGTTTCGTTGCAAGTGCTGTCGTTTGCGTCATCGTTTCGCTTATCGACAAAAAGCCTTCGCAGGAGATCCTTGCGATCTTTGACCGCGCAACAGACAAGTCGATCGACGACTGATAAAAAATATCACAAAGAGACGGGCTTTCCCGTCTCTTTTTTATTATTATCACAAAATCTGTTGAAAAACATTACCGCTTATGGTAAAATAAATGTGAAAGTAAAATGTTTAAACTCGGTAAGTTGAATTGACTTGCGGTCGGCAGGTTTGGAAAAAAGCGGATATTGTTTTTGAAATAATTAAAATGGAATTTTGCGAGGTAAAAAATGAAATTCTGGAAAAATCTTCTTCTCATCTGTGCAGGCATAGTTGTCGGCTCGCTGGTGTCAAAGGTTGCCGCAGGGGTAAAATATCTTTCGTGGCTGGCATACGGCCTTGATTTTGGAACTTCTTCTCCCGTTTCGTTAAATCTTGGTGTAATAGATCTGACGCTGGGCGTCAATATCAATATAACCGTTGCCGTCATCATCTTCGTTGCCGTAATTTACGCGGTGGGCAGAAAGATCTTGAGGTGACGGCGTATGCGCATTGTTCTTGCATCAAAATCGCCCCGTCGCATCGAGCTTTTGCGCTCGCTGGGGCTTGATATCGAGATCTGCCCTGCCGACGTTGACGAAAACATTGACGAGGTGACCGAAAAACCGCAAGAGGCGGTGACCCTTCTTGCATCCCGCAAGGCGCAGGCAATAGTCCAAAAGCTTTGCGACCCCGCCGCTCTTATAATTGCCGCTGACACCCTTGTTTACAAAGACAAGACCTTGCTTGGCAAACCGCGCGACGAGGACGAGGCTTTTTCTATGCTTCGCACTCTTTCGGGCGATCGGCACAGCGTTTACACAGGCATTTGCGTGGCGTACGGCGGAAAAATTGCAAAAAAAGCCGTTGAGACCGCGGTGTTTTTCCGCAATCTTTCGGACGACGAAATAGAAAACTATGTTAAAAGCGGCGAGCCGATGGACAAGGCGGGGGCATACGGTATTCAGGGTCGTGCCTGCCTTTTTGTAAAGGGTATTGAGGGCGACTATTTCAACGTGGTGGGGCTTCCTCTCACCGAGCTTTTTGAAATGATAAAGGAAAATTTTGGCATTTCCCACCATCAAATGATATAAATTTTTGGAGTTTTTAATAAAATGGATTTTGTTCATCTTCATCTTCACTCGGAATACAGTCTTCTTGACGGCGCCTGCCGCATAAAGAACATTCCTGCCCGCGCAAAAATGCTCGGGCAAAAAAGTGTTGCCGTAACCGACCACGGAGTTATGTACGGTGCGGTGGAATTTTTCCGCGAATGCAAGAAGAACGATATAAAGCCGATTATCGGTTGCGAGATATATCTTGCCCCCCGCAGTCGGTTTGACAAGGAAAAGAAGGATCTTGATTACAGCCACTTCGTGCTTTTGTGCAAAAACGATGTCGGATATCGCAACCTTGTCGCCATCGTATCCGAGGGGTATGTGAACGGTTTTTACGCAAAGCCGAGGGTGGATATTGAATTTTTGCGCGAGCACAGCGAAGGTCTTGTGGCACTTTCCGCCTGTGTCAGCGGCATCATCCCAAAGCTTATCCTTGCGGGCGAGTTTGACAAAGCTCTCGAAAAAGCCGCCGAGTTCGAAGATATCTTCGGCAAGGGCAATTTTTACCTTGAAATGCAGGATCACGGCATTCCCGAGCAGAAAACAGTGAACGCCTCCTTAAAAATGATCTCGGCAAAAACGGGCATCCCCCTTGTTGCCACCAACGATGTCCACTATCTCGAAAGATCCGACAGCGAAGCCCAAAGGGCGCTGATGTGCATACAGACCAACACCACCATCGACGGTGCCGAGCAGGTTGGTTTTCCCACCGAAGAATTTTATATGAAAAGCGGAGAGGAAATGTTTGCCCTTTTCCGCGACACCCCCGAGGCGATCGAAAACACGGCAAAAATTGCCGATATGTGCTCGTTTGAGTTTGATTTTTCAAAAATCTTTCTCCCTGCCTTTTATCCTCCAAAAGGTCTTACGCCAAAGGAATATCTTTACAAGCTTTCGTACGACGGACTTTCCGAGCGTGCGGCGCAGGCGCAGAAAAACGGCGAAAGCATCGATATCGAAAAGTACAAAGAGCGCATAGAATACGAGCTTTCGGTCATCTGCGAGATGGGATATGCCGAATACTACCTGATCGTGCGCGATTTTATCCATCATGCAAAAAGCCGCGGAATCCCCGTCGGCCCCGGCAGAGGCTCGGGTGCAGGCAGTCTTTGCGCCTTTTGCCTTGGTATAACCGACGTTGACTCTATCAAATACAATCTGCTTTTCGAGCGTTTTTTAAACCCCGAACGTGTCAGTATGCCCGACTTTGATATCGATTTCAGCGATGAAAGGCGAGGCGAGGTTATAGAATACGTGGCGCAAAAATATGGCGCCGACCACGTTTCGCAGATCGTAACCTTTGGTACGCTTAAAGCTCGCGCCGTTATCCGCGACGTTGGACGAGTGATGGGATTTTCGTATTCCGAGGTCGATGCCGTGGCAAAGCTTGTGCCGCAGTTTCTTGACGTTACCATCGACCAGGCTCTTGACATAGTACCCGAGCTTAAAAAAATATACGACGAGGATTACAGGCTGAAAAAGCTTATCAATCTTTCGCGCTCGCTGGAGGGTATGCCAAGACACGCCTCTATGCATGCGGCAGGCGTTGTCATCACCGACCGCCCCGTTTCGCATTACGTCCCCCTTGCCGTAAACCACGATACGGTGGTCACGCAGTACACCATGAACGATATTGCAGACCTTGGACTTTTGAAGATCGACTTTTTGGGGCTCAAATATCTTTCTATCATCGACCGCGCCGAAAAGGAAGTCCGAAAAAATCTGCCCGATTTTGATATAACCAAGGTGCCCCTTGACGATAAAAAGACCTTTTCTCTTCTTGCCGACGGCAACACCGAGGGTATTTTCCAGCTGGAATCGGCGGGAATGCGCAGTCTTTTGCAAAGAATGCACCCAAAAACGGTGGAGGACATCACCGCCGCCATATCCCTTTATCGTCCGGGACCTATGGATTCAATACCAAAATACATCGACAACCGCAAAAACCCCGAAAACATCAAATATTCCGACGAGCGTCTGCGCCCCATTCTTGAGGTGACCAACGGATGCATCGTTTATCAGGAGCAGGTAATGCAGATCTGCCGCGTACTTGCAGGCTATTCCTACGGCAGGGCAGATATCGTCCGCCGAGCCATGTCCAAGAAAAAAGCAGGCGTTATGGAGCAGGAGCGCGAAGTTTTTATAAAAGGCGCCCTTGAAAACGGAGTTTCCGAAAAGGCGGCACGCGAGATATTTGATGATATGGCGGATTTCGCAAAATACGCCTTCAACAAATCCCATGCCGCATCCTACGCTTTTCTTGCCTACCGCACGGCATATCTGAAAGCGCATTTTCCCAAAGAATATCTTGCCTCCATTCTTACGGTATACCTTGAAAACGAGCACAAGCTCAACCTTTATATTTCCGAGTGCAAAAAGCTCGGCATCAAGGTGCTCCCCCCCGATATAAACGGTTCGCAGGCGTATTTCACCGTTTCGGGAGATTATATCCGTTTTGGTTTTCTTGCCATCAAAAACGTGGGTGCAAGCGTTATTGGCGAGCTTGTGGCACAACGCGAAAGAAACGGAAATTTCAAGAGCTTCGAGGATTTTCTGCTTCGAATGCCCACCATCAACAAAAGAATGCTCGAAAGCCTGATAAAATGCGGTGTTTTCGACAGCTTCGGCATCTACCGCTCGCGGCTTCTCACCGTTTTTGAATCGGCGCTTGACACTGTATCACGCCGAAACCGATCGCAGATAACGGGGCAGATGGATCTTTTCTCGTCTGATGACGGCGAGGGTGAGGGCGAGCTTGCCCTGTCTGTTGACTATCCCGACATCCCCGAAATGACAAGAAAAGAGCTTTTGCTTATGGAAAAGGAAACGGCGGGAATCTACCTTTCGGGACACCCCATACTTGATTACACCCAAGCAAAGGAAAATCTGCACGCCGTTGACATTGCCGACGTAACGGGATCCTTCGGCGACGAGGGTACAGGGGCATATCGCGAAAGAGACCGCGTAAACCTTGTTGGTATCATTGCTTCGAAAAAGATAAAAATCACCAAAAACGAAACGAAAATGGCTTTTCTTGAGTTTGAGGACATGACGGGAATAATCGAGGTTATCGTTTTCCCCAACGTTTTCGAGCAGTTCTCGTCAAGACTTGAGGACGATGCCGTGATCGCCCTGTCGGGTGAAATTTCGGTTAAAGAATCGATGGGCGAGGAGGCAAGGGAAGAGGCAAAGCTTGTTTTGCGCTCGGTGCTTCCCATTGCCGAAAACGGCAACGAACAGCCGAAAGTCAAGGTGTATCAACCCGAAAAAAGACCGCAGACCGCAACATCCGCTTCCACCCCCGCGGCAAAGCCGCAGATAAAAGAGCGGAGCGACGGCGGTGTTGACTGCCTTTATCTTAAAATTTCATCCCGCGATACAAAGGATTTTGAAAGGGTTTGCGATCTTTTGGACATCTTCTCGGGCGCAAATCTTGAAACCCCTGTTTTCCTTTATTTTGATGACACCAAAAAACTGGTGCGCCGCGGAGAAAATGTTGAGCTTTCCGAAACGGTCTACAAGCTGCTTTCCGAAATTCTCGGCAAAGAAAACGTGGCTGTCAAATCAAAAGTTCTTGACAAATAAACACTTGGTGCTATAATTTTATTGAAACCATAAAAACCATTGAAAGAGGTACGAAAAATGCTTGAAACAAGAGTAATCGAATGTGACCTGTGCGTTGTCGGCGGCGGCATATCGGGTATGTGCGCGGCAATTTCGGCGGCGCGCCACGGCGCAAAGACCGTGCTTATGCACGAACGTCCCATGCTCGGCGGAAACGCTTCTTCCGAAATCAGAATGTGGATTTCGGGTGCGGGCGCGGCAAATATGGAAACGGGTATCATCCAGGAGATCGAAATAGAAAACTTCTATCGCAACCCCACAAAGAACTATCACATCTGGGACAGCATTCTTTACGACTTTGTAAAAAGAGAAGAAAACATAACCCTGCTTCTCAACTGCTCGTGTATGGACGCCACCTGCGAGGACGGCGATTTTGAATATGGCAGAAGCCGCAGAATAACCTCTGTCAAGGGTTATCAGATGACCACCCAAAGATTTATCGAAGTAAAGGCAAAGTATTTTGCCGATTGCTCGGGCGACAGCATCCTTGCCCCCCTCACCGATGCAAAGTTTATGCGCGGACGCGAAGCAAAGGATGCCTTTGGCGAGGCTACCCACGTTGAAAAGAAAGACGATCTTACCATGGGTATGAGCTGTCTTATCACCGGTCGCGAAACCAACCGCGAGGTGGAATTTATTCCCTCCGAGCGCATCACAAAGCTTAACGACGAGCATTTCAAATTCCGTACCCCCGATATGAAAGCCGAGCACGAAAACTTCTGGTATCTCGAGCTTGGCGGCAACCGCGACTCGATCGGCGACACCGAAGAAGTGCGCGACGAGCTGATCGGTCTTGCTCTCGGTACCTGGGATTATATCAAAAATTCGGGCAATTACGAATATTGCAAGACCTACGATCTCGACTTTCTCGGATTTTTGCCCGGCAAGCGCGAAAGCCGCAGAATGACGGGAGAATATATCATCAATTCCAACGACATCCTCGGCGACAGACAGTTTGACGACGTTGTTGCCTATGGCGGATGGCCTGTGGACGACCATTATCCCGACGGCTTCTATCACAAGGGCACCCCCAACACCGATTTCAAAACACCCCCTTGCTATCAGATACCCTACCGTTGCCTCTATTCCGCAAACATCGACAACCTTTTCTTTGCGGGCAGAAACATCAGCGCATCCCACATGGCTCTTTCTTCCACCCGTGTAATGCGCACCTGCGGTCTGCTCGGTCAGGCGGTGGGCACAGCGGCAAGCATTGCGGCAAAATATGGACTTTGCCCCCACGGTGTTTACGAAAGCAAGCTTGAAGAATTGCAGAACACACTGATGAACGACGACTGCTTCCTTCCCACAAAATCCCGCGTTATCTCGCAGGCGTGCAAGGATGCGACAATTTCCGGAGCAGACGATTCTATCCGTGACGGCGTTGACCGTGTGAACGTTAAGGTTTACGGAAACACCACCTGCGGCGTTTCTGTCAAAAACGGCGAAAGCATCACCTACACCCTTGCTTGTCCCGAATACGTCGAGAGCGCACACGTTGTTTTCGACTGTGACCTCGAGCGCAAGACCATGCCCGGCGGCTGGTGCGAAAGAACCCACGCCCAAAGAGCAAACGTGTGGCTTGATTCGCCTCAGTTCTCGACCCCCGCACCCCTTTGCAAGAGCTACACTCTTGAAATTGCCGACGAAAACGGCAAGGTAGAAAAGATATCCTGCGAGGAAAAGAACATTCTCCGCGCCATCGACGTAAAGATCGGCAAAAAGATCAAAAATCTCACCCTTACCGTAAACGGCAACTGGGGCGAGGACGAGAGCACAAACGTTTTCTCGTTTGATTTCAGATAAAAAATTGAAGGTGACAAAAAATGTACGAATTCAGATCATTAAACAAATTGCTTGATTATTTCGCGCAGATGGACACCCCCTCGTTTGATATCGAGGTGCGCCACCGCGGCAAGACCGTTATGCGCAGAATGCACGGATATTCCGACGTCGAAAAAACAAAGCCGATCGACGGAACCGAAAAATATCACATTTATTCCTGCTCAAAGCCCATTACCTGCGTTGCGGCTATGACTCTTTTTGAAAAAGGCAAGTTTTCCCTGCAGGACAAGCTTTCTGCGTATATGCCCGAGTTTTCAAAAATGTACGTTCGCGAGGGCGACACCGTAAGAGAAGCGAAAAATCCCATAACCATCGAAAACCTTTTCACTATGACGGCAGGATTTACATATGATCTGCGCTCGAAAAACCTGATGGCGGCAAGGGAAGAAACGGGCGGTGCATGCCCCACCCGCGAAACCATGAAATATCTTGCAAAGGATCCTCTTGCCTTTGAACCCGGCGAAAGATTCAGTTACAGCCTTTGCCACGACGTTATCGCGGCATTTGTCGAGGTCGTTTCGGGCGAAAAGTTTGGGGATTACGTAAAAAGAAACGTCTTTGACAGAGCAGGCATGACAAATTCCACCTTCCTGCCCGACAAGGAAACTCTTGATTCGCTTTGTGCGCAGTATCGTTATCACGCCGACAAGCGCGAATACGAGTATGTCGGTGCACAAAACAACTACAACATCGGCACAGAATACGAGAGCGGCGGCGCGGGCTGTGTTACGACGGTGGATGATTACATGAAATTTCTCGAGGCACTTCGCGTCGGCAACACCGTGATCTCGCGCGAAACCGTGAAATACATGGCAACCAACAAGCTTCTTGCTTCTCAAAACGCCGAATACGGCCTTTGGTCGCAGGGCTATGGCTACGGACTTGGAATAAGATGTCCGCTCGATAACTCTTCTGCCTCCACCGATTTTGGCTGGGGCGGCGCGGCGGCGGCTTTTCTTGCCTGCGATATCAAGCACGAGTTTTCGGTTTATTACGCTCAGCACGTGCTTATGGCACCAAACCAGTCGATGCGCATCAAAATACCCGAGTACATAAGAGCCGACCTTGAAGGAAAAGACGACAACGGAGAAATTTTTGAATCTCAAAAAACAGAGCTTACATATTAAGTACGGGCATAAAAAACGGGAGCACCGCGGTGCTCCCGTTTTTGTTGTGTAATCAGAAATAAATGCAGAAATATCTGTCGTCATCGAGCCTGTCGTTGGCGCAGGATGCAAAATCGCACAGGGTGGTTTCAAACACCTTGCCGTCGGTGTCAAAGCGCGCCTTGAAGGCAAGATATGTGCCGTCCTTTTTCACAGGCGAAAGGTCGATCTTTGTGTTTGCGCAAAGGGCGGGGGTGTCAAATATCTCGGCTTCGGTGTTGCCGCATTTTTTGCTCTTGGCAAGAAGCAGCGGTCCGTAGGTGAGGGTGCATTTCTTTTCGGTGATAAAAAGCTCGTGGGGGACGGTGCACACCTTGGCGTAATCGCTTGCCCAGCGGAAAAGGTGCCATTCGCCATCGCACGGAGTGCCGACAAATTCGCAAATCTTGGGCTTCATATCAAAGCTTACGGAAAATACAACGTCTCCGACGGCATCTGTTTCAAAATATCCGCCGACAATTTTTCCGTCTGCCGAAGAGGAAAAGTTTTCGCACCAGTGGGGGATTCTCACCCGCAGTTTTTTGGAATTTCCCGTAAATTTTGCGCTGATTTCCACAGGTTTGTTTTCAAAAAATCCGCCCGAAACCGAAACTTCACATTCGCCGCCGTCATAGGCAAGCTTTGCAAAAAATTCGTCAAAAAGGTTGACCGTCACAAATTTTTCGTTTTGCACAACGGCAAGCTCGTTATATCGCAAAATGGCGCGCGCCATGTTGTTGAGACAGCAGTGCTGGTGTTTCATGCCTGCCTGGTTTGTCCACATATGTCTGCCCGCACTTCTGACGGCACGTGCCGCCCAATCGTGATAAAGTCCTGCCATGAATGCGTTGAAATAGCAGCTTTCAAAGGCGTGCATATATTTTATATCGTCGGTCAGAATATAAAGCTCGTAGCAAAGGCGCATGTAATGTATCGAATCGCACGGCTCGCTCAGGGTGTTGATGGCGTATTTTGCATCGGCAAACATATCGTTGAAGGCAACGCTTCCCAAAACGTTTTTCTCGTGCTCTGTGATGTTATCCACAAATATTTTTACCGCGTCAAAATATTTTTCATCCCCCGTCACGTGATAAAGCTCCATAATGCCCTCGAAGCAAGACATCATCTCGTATGCCTTTGCCCAAAGCCCCGGCTCGGGATACCAATCCGCCACCTTTTTTCCCGAAAGGGAATTTTTGATAAGGTTTGGCATGGCGCCGTCTTCGCGCTCCCAATTGTCGGCAATATCGTGCAGGGCAAAATCCAGGATTTTTTTGTTGCCGCTGTGACGATAAAGCAAAAGCATGGGCTTGAGGATAGAACAGCTTGGCATACCCGAGAAAGTGCCGGTGTTTCTTATCTCGATATTTTCTGCGTGAAGCTCGTCGATAAGGTGGCAGGCAAGCTTTTCTGCCGCATCAAGAATGTCGCGGTTGCCTGTTATTTCATACGTGCCCACAAGTCCCCAAAGGGTATATTTTCTGCCCCAGATGTTCCAATTGCTGGCGCCCTCAACGCTTTTGTCAAGCACCACGTTTTTTGAATCGCGGTAAGAGCCGATATATCCGTCCTTTCGGGCGTAGGAGATCACCTTTTTTGCGGAATTTTCAATAAGCTTTTTCAGCTCTTCGCTGTTTTTGTATCTGTAAACTTCGATGGCGCTGAGTATCTGTTTTCCCCAAAATTCGCCCTGCCAGATGCCGAATTTCGGTTGTTCGTCGTCCACCTGATTTTTAAAAACCTCCTCAGCCTCTGTGAAAACCTCGTTTTTTGCAAAATCCGAGAAAAAGCGGTTTTCAAAGAAAACTTCGGCACGTCTTGCCGTTTCGCCAAAAAGCTTTGTGTCGCAAAGGTTGGGCGAAAAAACTATTCTTTCTTTCATATCTGCCTCCGATGGTGTTTTTTATGACACCATTATATACCATACGGCAAAAAAAGTCAAACGGCAAAGGTTTGCAAAAAGCGACTGTCAGATCTGCTTTTTTATCTGCAAAAGAGCGCCTTTTTCAAGCCTTGATACCTGCGCCTGGCTGATGTGTATTTCCTGCGCCACCTCCATCTGCGTTTTCCCCGCAAAAAAGCGAAGCTCTATGATGTTGCGCTCGCGCTCGGGAAGCGAGCGGATCGCCTCGGAAATGGCGATTTTTTGCAGCCAGCTTTCGTCGGTGTTCTTTGTGTCGCTGATCTGATCCATTACGTATATCGAATCTCCGTTTTCCGAAAAAACGGGTTCGTAAAGGGAAATCGGGTCCACAATGGCGTCAAGGGCGTTCACCACATCCTCTTTTGGGGTGTCAAGCTCTTTTGCGATCTCTTCTATCGACGGCTCGCGGCCGAGCTTTGAAATAAGCGTTTCTTTTACATTCAGCGCGCGATAGGCAAGGTCGCGCGTCGAGCGCGAAACGCGGATAACGTTGTTGTCGCGCAAAAATCGGCGCAGCTCGCCGATTATCATTGGCACGGCGTAGGTGCTGAACTGCAACCCCAGCGACATATCAAAATTGTCGATGGCCTTTATCAGCCCGATGCACCCGATCTGAAAAAGATCGTCGGGATTTTCCCCACGGGACGAAAAACGGCGGATAACGCTTAAAACAAGCTTTAAGTTTCCGTTTATCAGCGCCTCGCGGGCTTTTTCGTCCCCTTGTTTTGTCCGCTTTAAAAGCTCGTTTTTTTCGGCGCCCGAAAGAACGGCAAGCTTTGACGTATTTACTCCGCATATTTCCACTTTGCAATTGTGCATAAGATACCTCGCAGATTTTTCTTATACACAAAGTATTTCCCAAAAAAGAAAGAAAATGCGCAGAGCGAAAATAAAAAAGGTTGCAGGAACTAACCTGCAACCGCTATCTGTCGACAAAATATTTTTCTTGAAATAATTAAGAGAGAACCCCCGGCGAGGGTTCTCTCTCTTTTCAACCGTGAAACGGTTGAAAATTCACTCTTTCCTGCGCTTTTTGAAGGCAAAGGATATTTCGCTCTCTGCGGAGAGCGATTTAAGGCTCCGCCTTAAAAATCCGAAAACTTTTTTGTAAAAAAGTTTTATCAAAAAACTTTAGTTAAGGGTGTTGCAATTGTTTTTTACAGCACTTCGGTGTTTTTATATCCCACAAAAAGGATCTTTCCGCAAAAGCTCAAAAATGCGCTTTCGGTGTACTCGCTTTCAAAATCATCAATCGACATAACAAAGGCAAGATATTCGTCGGGATCGGAATTTTCAAAGGTTTCGTAGGATATGGCGTCGGGATAAAACTGTGAAAGCACCTTGTATATCTCGGCGGCATCGCTGTCCTTTGTTATTTTTGCAAGAAAAGCGTTAAAATCAAATGCTGTTGTCAAAGGAGTGCCGTCCTCGCTTGCAATTTCTTCTTTCTCGGGAGCTACGCTTCCGCCCGTGCCTCCACTTGCTCCGCCTCCACCTGCTCCGCCTCCGCCGCTACCCACAGGGTGGGGAAGTCTGCCGTGGTCGGGGGTTATCGTCGGGTCAAAGCCTGCGGTGGTTTCGCCCGTTTTGTCGGAAAGGGGTGCGCGGACATCTTCGTTTGCGGCATCGTTTATGCTTTGCGTGCCGTCGGCCTCTGATTTGTCCGAAAAGTCGTCGCGTCCCTCAAAGGAAGCTATGCCGTTTCCCACGTCTGCCGTGGGGGGCGCGGTAGAAAGAAGGCGGTCTTTTTCTGTTATCACCATGTCCTTTTCGGGCTTTGCCGATTGCAGACTTTTTTGCTCCTCGGGGGCGGTGTTTTCAGTTTCGGCCTCGGCTTTGACGCTTTCGGTCAAATCGTTGTTTTCGTTTTTCGAGTACATAACGGTGTCGGATTTTGTGGCGGCGATTATTTGGTTTTCGCTGTCAAAAGCATCAAGCTCTTCGCTTGCCTCCTCTTCGACACATTCCTGATCTGCAACATAGATCATATCACTGCTTTTTTCGACGTCGTTTACCTTGTCAAGAATATCGCCCTTGTAAACGAGTATTCCCACCGCAAAAACTGCCGCCGCCGCGGCGATTGTGCCAAAGGGGATATGCCTGCGGGACGACGTGACGGGGGCGGGGGAGATATTTTCGCTTGCGATCCTTGAAAGAACCGCATCTTTAAGGTCGGGGGCGGCAGGCACACTTGATGCCAGCAAAGATCGCATCTTTTCTATCTTTTCAAGCTCTGCTTTGCATTTTTCGCAGTTTTCGATGTGGGTTTTTGCCTCGGGTGAAAGCTCGCCTTCGTCACCCAGCATTTCCGGGATCACGCTGTCGCAAATTTTCCCGTTTTCCATTTCACGTTCCTCCCTTCTCTTGTTTGTGGTTCTGTATATGTAGACGATTCATTTTCAATAAAGTTCCGCTTAATTTATGAACATTTTGTAAATTAAAACAGACCCTTTCCCTCCAGCTTCTTTTTCAGTGCGGCGCGTGCCCGCGACAAGCGGGATTTCACCGTGCCCTCCTCAAGGGATGTCACATCGGAAATCTGTGCATAGCTCATACCTTCGATATCACGCATGACGATGATGGTGCGGTGTTCTTCCGAAAGAGTGCGGATGGCATCGTTCACGATGCGAGCCGTTTCGTTTGAAACGGCGGTTTTTTCGGGGTCGTAACTGCCGACGGTATCGGCAACATCAAATTCTCTGTCGCCATCTTCGGGAGAAGAAAGCTCGGAAAAGAGCAGAGGTTTTTTCTTGGCGTTTTTGCGCAGGTAGTCATATACCGTGTTTTTGCAGATCCTATAAAGCCAGGTGGTAAATTCACTGTCGGCGCGGAAGGACGAGAGAGCCTTGTACGCCTTTATAAATACCTCCTGCGAGATATCCTGCGCGTCCTCGTGGCTTTTCAGATCGTAAAAGACGGTTCTGTAAACAAAGCTTTCGTATTTTTCAACAAGCTCGCCAAAAGCTTCGCCATCGCCGTCGATCGCTTTTTGCACAAGAAGCGCGTCGGAGGATATTTTTTCGGTCGGGTCGTTATGATTTTTCGATGCGAAAAATGCCACTTTGTTTACACCTTCTTTCTTTTTCGATTTTTTACCGGGATATTAGACGTATTATTCTGCGGAAAGTTCCGCGTTTTCTGAAATATTTTCAGGATTTTTTTCGGCGATTGCCTCGGTTTCGTTTTCGGGCTATTCGATCACGGGCAGAGGCTCTTTTTTGTTAAATATCTGCCATCCGCATTCGGAAGAATAGGCGCAGATAACGCCGCCCGAACAGTCGGTTATCTCGTCAAACACGGGGGAGATGACATAGTTGCCGTCGCGGTCGATCACGCCCTTTTTGCCGTCCTTTTCGCCAACCACCGCAAGCCCCTCGAAAAAGGGACGGGCGTAGGTGAATTCGGGGGTGCATATCCAGCGTCCGCGCGAGGTCATGTATCCGTGTTTGCCATCTTTTACAAGAAGTATTCTGCCGTTGCTGTATGAATACACACTGTAATCGGCAGGGGTTTTGAATTCGTCGCCCTCGCGGTCGATAAAGGTCTGATACTGCGATATCAGCTTTCCGCGCGAGAAGCTTTTTTTGGTAACCCTCGTAAGTCCCTCGTCAAAATAGTAATAGCCGAGAGATCTTTCGTCAAGCACGTCGCCGCAACCGTAAAACATGATAACCGAAAGACCGCCGATGCGGAGTCTGCCCTCTTCGTTGAAGAAATACAGTCTGTCCTGCGCATCCACGGCAACACCGTAGCCTTCGGAATAGTTGAAAGCCTTGCGGTAATTTGTTATGACGTCGCGGGCGTCCTCGCCGTCGATGGTGTATCCAAAGCTTTTTTGGGTATATACGCGCTGACACGCCTCGTTGTCGGTGACACCGTAGTACGAGGGATAGTCAAAATTAAGCCCGCGCGAATCGCGTACGGGATCGTAATCGGAAGGCGCAACACTGCCGTCGGGCAAAAGGATAACGTACGCTCCGCCCGCCGACCAATCGCGGAAAACGGGGGTGCCGTTTTTGTCGCGCGCACCTGCCGCCGAAAGATCGTGCCCCTCGGGGACGGGCACGGGTGAGCCGTTGGGATAAAGCAGTTTTTTCTGTGTGCCGTCGGCAAGGACGATGTATCCCATTCTCGGCCACATGGTAAAGTATGCTCCGCCGTCAACCTCGTATTTGGCGTTTTGCGGAATAAATGAGCCTTCGGGTATATCGCAAAGGGCAAGAATACAGTTTTCGTCAAACACCGCGTCGGTTACGATATATCCGTCGTCGGTCGTGCTTTTATTAAAGGAAGAAAGATATTCATCCATAAAAAATGGCTTTGTGTCCTCTTTTGTTTCTTCATCGGGCAAGGGCGCGTCGGGAACCGAGGGGAGGGGATCTTCGTTTTCGTTTCCGATTTCCTTATTGTTTTTCGAGATCGCGCAAAGAGAATAGTTAAAGAGATAAACGGATATTGCCGCAAGGCACAAAATCAAAAATATCCGAATGAAAAAACGTCTCATGTCCGTTACCTCCCGTAAAAATGTCTATAATATTATTCTACCACTTTTTGAAGACGTTTGCAACTGTATTTTTGATTTTTTTGAATTGTAAAGGGCAATTTGTCGCACCGACTCAAAGCCGCCTGCCCCACTCTTTCAACTTTTTCCGAGCATGCAAATTTTGACTTTTTGCCCCCATTTTCGGGTTGCAAAAACCCCCGACAAAGCGCTTGAAAATACAGGGGGTTGCATTTTTCGATAATATATGATATAATAACTACATCTGCGTTCAGAAAAGATCGTTAAAAAACTGTCGCAAAAGCTCAAAAAAACGCAGAAACAGAACAAAAAAAGACTAATTTTTCTCTTAAAAAACACAGTTTCAGAAAGGAGATCCGGAAAAATGAAAAAGCATTTTGATTCATCAAAGAAAAAAAGATCCGCCCTTATCGCGGCATCGGTGCTTTGTGTTATTGCTATTGTTTTTCCCTGTTTTGTCCTTGCAACAGACTATGTACCCGAAAACGATCCGCTGGTCACTCTCAGCTATATGAAGGACGTTTTCGGCCCATCCCTTAAACAGGAGATCAAAGACGAGATCAGGGCAGAGGCCGCATCTGACGCCGAAAAAGATCCCGAAACAGACACAAAAACCGAAATCGAAACAGAAACAGAAACAGAAGAAACACCTGCACAGGGCGAAGGCACAGCAGACGACGCCGCCCCCGTAAACGTGGGATATGCCGTTGTCGAGCTTTTGGCAGGTCAAAAGCTTTCATCAAAAAGCGGCACAGTCGAGCTTATCGTACGTCCCGGCTCGTCTGCCGTTGCTTTCTCGGAAATTCCCGAAAACGGACTTTCGGACATTTCCGAAATGAAAGAAGTACTTAACGGAGAAGAAGTGGGCATAAACCACGCCCTCATCATTCCCCGAAACGACGGAAGGGGTATTGTGATCACCTCGGACAAGGCATACGTTCTCGTTCGCGGAGATTACATCGTTGAATGATTATGAAAAAGACGAACAAACGCCCCGACAGCAAAAAAATGGTGGTCAGAATTTTGTGCCTTGCCCTTGCAACGCTTTTTGTTCTTGTCACCATCCTCACGGCGTGGCCGTCGCTGGTCGGAGCGCAGGCGTATTCTTACACCTCCGACAGACTCATACGCGTGGGGCTGAATTTTGGCGCAAGCGCAGTGTCGTCGGTGGCTCTTACCTCGCAAAGCGGTTTTGACATTGGTACCTTTGATGGCGAAAGCCGTGTTTTCACAAGTGTTGCTTCGTCTGACAGCACCGCCCTTGTGGCATCCTGTGCCGAAAACGGCACCATCACCATAACCACCCCCGAATGGACGGCAGTTTATTCGCACACGGCGGCGGGCAGTCCCGTTTGCGTGCGCGCCCGCGGCGACAATGCAGAAATCGGCGTTGGCGCAAACACATACACGGGCTTTGCCGAGCTTACTTTTATCGGCGGTGCAATGCGGGTCGTAAGCGTTGTTTATCTCGAAGATTACATCCGCGGAGTAGTGGCGTCCGAGGTATACAACTCCTGGCCTGCCGAGGCGCTGAAATCCCAGGCGGTCGTGGCACGAAGCTTTACCCTTTACAACGGAACAAAGCACAGATCCGACGGCTTTGACATTTGCGACAAGCCCCACTGTCAGGCATACACGGGGGTTGGAAAATGCGTTGAGGCAACCGATGCGGCAGTGCGCGACACCCGCGGCATCATCGTGGCGTATGAGGGCAAGCCTGCCCTTACCACCTACCATTCGTCGAGCGGCGACACCACCGAGAGCGCAAGCTCGGCGTGGGGAAGCGTGCCCGAGGCATATCCTTACCTTGCCAGTGTAAACGTGGGCTTTAACGAAACCGAAAATTACGTCAACGGCAGATGGAGCTATACCGTTTCGGCATCCGAGCTTACAGATTATATCAACTCGAAAGAGGAATATGCAGGCATTTTGAAGGGCGACGTGCAGACCATCGAATGTGAGCGCAAGGACGGCTCGGATTACGTTTACAAGCTGACGGTTTCGGATGCTTTTGACAACGAGATCGTTGTGGAAAAATCCACCCACGTGCGCAATTTTATCACAAAATATTGCAAGAGCGCCTGCTTTACCATTTCGTCCCACACCACCGTGAAGGCGGCGGATCAAAAGGACCTTATCCTTGATTCGGGCAATATGTACGTGATCTCCGCCCAGGGCGAGCAGACACTTTCTGCCACATCCACCGACATCGAGGTGCTGACCTCATCGGGACTTAAAACCATTCCCCACACGGGCGAGCGTGTTTTCACCATTGCGGGCGAAGGCTACGGCCACGGCGTGGGATTAAGCCAGTACGGCGCCATGACCCTTGCTGAAAGAGGATATGACTACCGATACATTCTCGGACTTTACTATCCCGGTACGGAAATTGTGGATTACACGACACTTGCAGGTTGAAAATTTTTATGGATACAATAAAGATTCAAGGGAAAAAGACAAAAATGATCGCCCATCGCGGCGTCAGCTCCATCGAGCGTGAAAACACTTGTCCTGCTTTTGTTGCGGCAGGCAACAGAAGCTATTTCGGAATTGAGACCGATATTCAGGTCATTGCCGACGGAAGCTTTGTGGCAATGCACGACGACACGACCGAGCGCGTATGCCTTGGCAAGTGCATCGTCGACGTGAGAAACGGCAATATTGAAGAGTTGAAAAACGTCGTATTGCCCGATATCGACGGAAGCTTTTTAAGAAGCGACATCAGAATCCCCACTCTTGAGGATTACGTCAAAATTTGCAAAAAGTACGGAAAAGTTTGCATTCTCGAAGTGAAAAACGTGTTTGCAAAGGGCGACATTGAGAGAATGATCGAAGAAATAAAGGCGCTTGATTATCTCGAAGGTGTTATTTTCATTTCGATAGAATACGAAAACTGTGTAAATCTTCGTGACCTTTTGCCGAATGCACAGATTCAGTATCTCACGGGACAGAGAATGGACGACAACGTTATTGAAATGCTTACCTCGATAAATATCGACGCAGGCATCGACATTGATTACGCCCACCCCGAAAGAAACAAACAGCGCATCGACCTTCTTCACAGCCACGGCATCAAGGTCAACGTCTGCACCTGCGACGACCCCGACCTTGCAAGAGAAATTATTGATTTCGGCGCTGATTTTCTGACCACGAATTGTCTTGAATAAAAACAAAAATCCGCTCTCGTGGCGGATTTTTTGTGCCTCTGCAAAAACAAAAGCCCGCGGTATTGCGGGCTTTTTTTTACTGTTTTTATGTCAGTTCTTAACCGCGAATTCTCTCCAGATGCAGGTATCGTAAACAAAATGCTCGGAGAAGGGTTTTTCGAGAAGGAAGGAGCTTGTGCCTCTGTCGTAAAAGAGCTGCAGACCGAAAAGCTTGTTTTCAAGGGTGTAGCGATTGAGAGTTGCTTTGGTAAAGTTCCATTTAAGGCAATCGCAATCGCAGGCGGAAACCATTTCAAGACGGCAGACGTCGTCCTTCTTTGTCATGGCAAGATATTTTCCGCTCTTTACGTTTTTCAGACGGATATAATATCCGCATCTTTCGATCTTCCATTTCTGCGCTTCTTCGTCAAGGCAGACCTTGCCATCGATATCGCAAAGATACTTGCCGACTTGACCGAGGAAGAAGGTAACAGCTTTTGTTTCCGAGAAGCTCCAGTAATTCTTTGTGGGCATCCACACGGTCATGCGAGAGTCGCGGCGCCAGGTTTTTCCTGCCGAAGCGTAATCGACCACGTGGATATAGCTTCCGTCGTTCTGCTTGACTGCAAATTCAATATGCTTTACAAACTTTGCGGTGTCGCTTTCTTTAACTATTGCAAAGCCGTTCTTATCTGCCGCAAGGTCGATGACCGAGTCGATCTCTTCGCCAAGTCTTGCATCGCGGGCAAGTACAATAGGACCGCGGATAAGAGCCTTGTGGAACTTGGAATTTTTGTCGTCCTTGTCAACGGGGGCATCAACGATGCGAACGCGCATATCAAGGTCGAGAACTATCTCGTCATTTTTGTTCCATACTCTTGTGATCTCGGTGTAGCCCTTGTTTGCCTTGCGGGATTTTCCGTTTATTTTCAGGCTTGTTTTTTCGCTCCATGCGGGAATGCGAAGGGCAAGGGTGAATTTTTCTTCTTTCGCAAGCGAAAGCTTTATGGCGATCTTGCCGTCGTAGGGGTATTCGGTGTCAAAAGTAAGCTTCAAAGCTTTTCCCGAGGGGGTAACGGCGGTGTATTCGCCCTTTTCATAAAGGTTTACGGCAACGCCGTCGCGTCTTGCCATAACTGCGATGGAAGGAATGTGGCCTGTGCCTGCCGCACCGATGGCAACACAGCAACCGAAAACCTCGGTGTCGTTGCGCATTCTCTGGGTGCCGCCCAGCTGACGGGCGCGGGTGCCCATAAGCACGGGGCTGTAGCTATCAAATGTAAAGCCTGCAAGAGCGTCGCTGTGCTCGGTGTTGATGGCGCCGATAAGGGCGTTGTAGATCGAATTTTCGATGTCGTCCACAAGAGAAGCATCGCCGCAGAGCAAAAGCACCTGGGTGATAAACTTGATCCAGGTAACGGTTACGCAGGTTTCGAGCATGATGATAAGATTTTTTGTGTTTGCCTGCTTCACGGTAGAGTGGTCAAACAGTTCGTGGGTACAGCCCGACGAGCCGATGATGGTGAGGTCGGATTCTGCCACAAGCTTTCCGAAGTTGCAGGAGGCAACACGCCATTTTTCAATGCCGGTTACGCGGTAATATTCCATAAGTCCTTCGAAGTTGGACATCATTTCGTACGCCTTTGTTACGGGGTACTGATAAGGATAAAGCTTTCCTTCGTATGCCAGCTCGTAGATGTTGCCGTTTTCGATACCGCCTGTGGAAACGATGTAGTCGGCAAATTCAAGATATTCTTTCTTGCCGGTAAGGCTGTAAAGTCTGACAACAGGCTCAAGAATCGAGCACGAGTTGAGACCCTGCCAGATGGCAGAAGTTCTTGTGATGGGAAGCTTGCCGTCCTCTTCCTTGCCCACCTTCGAGATGATATAGTCAAGGTTGCGGCACATGGTGGCAACGCATTTTTCTTTAAGCGCCTCGTCCTTGCATACGTCGATAAAATACTGCAGACCGAGAAGGATATATTTTCTGCCCCACATATCCCAGCCGTGGAACTCGTTTTCGACACTGTATGTCGCAATTCTGCCGAGGTCATCTTCGGTGGTGAGAAGATCGTTCACCGTTTCGACCATGATATCGTAAAGCTCGGGGTCCTGGGTGTAGGCGTAGGTAAAGGATGCGCCGCGCATCATCTTGCCCCAGTATTCACAACGCCAAGCGTTGGTGGGGTCGTCCACGTTCGAGCGGAACTGCTCGACAAAAAGTGCCCAGTTGTGCTTGTTTTTGCACTGGTTTTCGGCAACAAATCTTATTGCTTCGTCAAAAACACCCTTGAATTTTGCACTGCCCTGGGGGAGAATAAAAAGTTCGTCCTTTTCGTATCTGGGCGCGTAGACGGGGTTTTTCATATACATTTCTTTGATATTCATACAAAAAAACACTTCCTTCCGTTAGGTTGGGAAACCTACCATAATTTCCTATTTTAATAATACCAATCTTTTGGTGTTTTGTCAATAGCAACAATGGCAAAAACGGGCGAACGCACCTCGCCCTGCGGGTGGTTTTTGTTATTGTTTAAGTTTTCACCCCAACAATGCCCTCCTTGCAAAGAGGGTGGCACGGCGAGGCAGTGACGGGAGCAGTCGGATTTACATCAACGAAAAAAACAACGGGCCGACAAAAATGTCGACCCGTTACAGTCTGTTGCAAAACATCAAAACAATAAAAATTAAAAATAAAATTCGTGTTTTTTGGCGACTTTGTTGCCGAAAAACACACCTCTATGAGGCGTTTTCGGTGAGAAAATGCCTCATGCGGGGGAGTTCACGAGGGGGGACTTGTTCCCCTTCGTGAAGCGTGGAGCTTTTGCGACACGCTCCAACGGGCCGACAAAATGTCGACCCGTTGTATCAGAAAGGAGAAACCTTAATTGGTTTGCATATCAAGGGCAAAGGTGATGTCAATATTTCCCTCGCCGTCGCGGAAGACGGTCAGAGTGACCTTGTCGCCTGCGTTAAACTCTTCTTTTATGGTGTTGATCTCGTCGGTGGATTCCACGGTTTTGCCGTTGAAGGCAATGATGATATCTCCGCGGCGAAGACCTGCCTTTGCGGCAGAGCCGCCCTTGTTTATCTGCATTACAAGAACGCCCTTGGGAATGCCGTAGTAGTCTGCCTCCTCCTCGGTGACGTCAACGCACTGGATACCGATGGATGCTTTGCCTGTAACAAGGCTGTCGCTTCTGTCCGAAACGGCGCCGTCGGCAATAAGCTGGTTCATAATGCTCACCGCGCCGTTTATCGGGATGGCAAAGCCGATTCCCTCGTACTGGTCGGTAAGCTTAAGGGTGTTGATACCGATGACCTGACCATAGCGGTTGATGAGCGGACCGCCGGAGTTTCCGGGGTTTATGGTGGCGTTGGTCTGGATAAGGGTCATGGTCTTTATCACTCTGCCGTAGCTGTCGGTGATGTCGATCTTTCTGTTCACCGCAGAAATAATGCCGTCGGTGACGGTGCCTGCAAGCTCGATGCTTGCGGGGGTGCCTATGGCAACGGCAAGATCACCCACAAGGACCTCGTCGGAGTTTCCGCGCTCCATAACGGGAAGATCGTGTGCATCGACCTTTATCACGGCAATGTCGGTTATGCTGTCCGAGCCCACAAGCGTAGCTTCGTACTCGGTGCCGTCGTGCAGAACCACCGTGATCTTGGATGCATTTTCCACAACGTGGTGGTTGGTGGCGATATATCCGTCGTCAGAAAGAATAAAGCCCGAGCCAACCCCCGATGCGGCGTATGCTCTGCCAAAATAGTACTGGGTGGTCTCGACCATTATGCCCACAGAGCTTTTTGTGCATTTTTGTGCAATTTCGTTTACCGAAAGAGCGCCTGTGACGTCTTTTACGGAAATCATGTGCTCTGTCTGCACCTTGCCGTCAGATTCGGGGATCTCCATCTGGAAAACTCCCTTGTCAACGCCGAGCGGAATATCAAGCTTTTCCGAAAGGTTTGATATCGCGTCGGACGATAAAATGGCGGTGAGGTTTTTGTAGATGTAGGTGCCCATAAAGGCGCAAAGGGTAAGGGTGAAGATCGCCGCGATGATGACGGCGGCAATTTTTATGCCGTATCCCTTCGGACGGGGGGCTTTGGGCTTTTTTGCCTTTTTCGTGGTGGTGATGTAGTTTACATTGTATTCGTCGCTCTTTTTGTCGGCGTTGTAGATGATCTCGTTGCGCTCAAAGGTGGCGGGTGCGCTTTGCTCTTTCGCATTTTCCGTGGCGGGCGCTTCGGGCGAGGGGGTGTTTTCAAGTATGGGATCGTTGTTTTCGTTGTACATGATCTTCCTCCGTTTCCTGAAAGTATGCTTTTTTGGTTTACGGTTTCATTATAGATAATCATTTTGTAAAAACTATGTTTTCTATGTGATAATTTTGTGATTTTTTGAGGATAATATTCCGAAATCAAAAAACTGATTGAAAAATGACGCATTTTGTGGTACAATACTCTAATATGCAATTATTTTTTTGCAAAAAGGAGAAAAAATGAACAACTTTGACATATCCGAAAAAATCGACCGCGCGGACTTTGCCTCCGAGATACTTTTGCACGACGATATTCTGATACTTACCCACAGCCATCCCGACGGCGACACTGCGGGCACGGGCATTGCCCTTTACAACGCGCTTGCGGCGGCGGGAAAAAACGCCAAGGTCGCCTGCACCGACGAGCTTCCGGCGCATCTTTCGTTCCTTTATTCTTATGCCAACGGGGACGGTTTGTTTTTCGGCAAGAGCTTTGAGGGCGAGTTTTGCCCGTCGTATATCGTATCGGTCGACGTGGCAAGCGCAATGCTTATCGGCTCGTCGCTTTCGGAATATGCAAAGAATATATCGCTTGCCCTTGACCATCACGATGTGAACACTCTGCCCTGCGGCAAGCTTTTTGTCGAAGAATTTGCAAGCTCGGCAGGCGAGACCATGTATTTCACTATTCTTGAAATGGAAAAGATATCGGGCAAAAAGCTTATTGACAAAAACACAGCCTGCGCCCTTTTTGCCGCCGTGGCATCCGATTCGGGAAATTTCAAATTTTCCAACACCCGCGGCAGAACCATGAGCGCCGCAGGCGGACTTATCGAGCTTGGCGCCGACAACGCCGAGATATCCAGAAAGCTTTTTGACATCAAATCGTTCGGCACCTTCAAGGCAGAAGCCCTTTGTACCCAAAACGTGCAGTTTTTTAAAGGCGGCAAGATCGCCGTTTCGTTTGTTTCGCGCCGCGAGCTTTTTGAAAACGGCATTGACGAAACAGAGCTTGACACCTGCGTTCAGCTTTTGCGCATGATAGAAGGGGTTGAAGTGGCGGTTTTTGTAAAGGAAAAAACAGGGGAGGACGGCATCGAAAAATACCGTCTTTCGATGCGCTCGAACGAATACGTCGACGTGGCAAAGATCTGCGCTTTCTTTGACGGCGGCGGACACAAAAAAGCGGCAGGCTGCACCGTTTTCGGCAGTTTTTCGCAGGTGCGGGAAAAAATTGTCGAAGCGATCGCAAACGAGCTTTGAAAAAGGCATAAGAAGGGCTGATTCTGCCGAAAACAAAAAGTATTTTGCACTCTTTGGCGGTATATTGAATTAAGAAGTCGAAACGGGGGGACGCATTTTTTTGCGTGCCCCGTATTTCGAAAGGGGCGGTTTTTATGAACTTTTCTTACATCGAAATGCAAGATCGCGCAGAAGCGGAGTTTTTGTCCGAATTCGCCTTCAGATCCTGCGACACCGAAGGCAGACTTTTTCCCATTGACAAATGCGATCTGCGCACCGATTTCCAGCGCGACCGCGACAGAATAATCCATTCCAAATCGTTCAGACGCCTGATGCACAAGACCCAGTGCTTTCTTTCGCCCGAGGGCGATCATTACAGAACACGCCTGACCCACACCCTTGAGGTTTCGCAGATCGGACGAAGCGTGGCGCGCCTTTTGCGGCTCAACGAGGATCTGGTGGAGGCGGCGTGCCTGGGGCACGATCTCGGTCACACTCCCTTTGGACACGCGGGCGAGCGGGTGCTGAATTCCCTTTGCCCCACAGGCTTTGCCCACAACGAGCAGAGCGTGCGCACCGTCACGGTGCTCGAGCGCGACGGCAGGGGGCTTAACCTTACGGTGGAGGTCATCGACGCCATTTTGTGCCATACGGGACCTGTCGCCGCAAAGACCCTTGAGGGGCGTCTTATCAAATATGCCGACAGAATAGCCTACATAAACCACGATATCGACGACGCCATCCGCGCAGGTATTCTCACCGACGCCATGATCCCCGAAAAATTCAGCCGAGTTCTCGGCGGCAACCATTCGACCAGAATAGACACAATGGTAAAAAGCCTTGTTTCGGGCACCCTTGAAAATTTTAAAAAGGGCACCCCCGAGCTTGCCATGGCACCCGAGGTGGAAGAGGCAACGGCAGGACTTCGCGAATTTATGTTTGAAAACGTATATATAAACAGCAAGGCAAAAAAAGAAGAAGGCAAGGCGTGCGAGGTGCTTGCCGCCATCTACAATTATTACATAAAACGTCCCGAGCTTATGCCCGACGACAACAAAAAATTTCTTGCCGACTATCCCGTTGAGCGTGTCGTTGCCGACCACGTGGCAGGCATGACCGACAGATACGCGCTTGAAACCTACAAAGAGCTCTTCTTGCCCAAAATGTGGGGCAGATAATATTTTAATTCGGAGCAGATAATATTTTTTACGAAAAGGAGGAATGAGCACGTGGCTTTTCCGCAAAGCTTTATTGAAGAACTGAAAATGCGAAACAGCCTTGAAGCTGTTATCGGCAAATATGTCGATCTCAAGCGCGCAGGCTCAAACCTTGTGGGTTGCTGTCCTTTTCACAGCGAGCGCACCCCCTCCTTTACGGTTTTCCCCGAGAAGAATTTTTATTGCTTCGGTTGCGGTGCAGGCGGCGACGTCATCACCTTTACCATGCGCATCGAAAATCTCGACTATCGCAGTGCGATCATTCAGCTTGCCGATGCCGCAGGCATTCCCGTACCGCAGGACGACGATTTTGGCGCAAAAAAGCAAAAAGAGATACTCTCGCGCGAGCGCAACTTTGAAATGAACAAGCTTGCCGCCCGCCATTTCCACGAAAATCTTATGTCGCCGCAGGGACGCGAAGCTTTGGAATATCTTACCTCCCGCGGACTTGCGCCGTCAACCATCCGCCGCTTTGGCCTGGGCTTTGCAAAGGATTCGTTTGACGATCTTTACAAATTCCTTTTGTCAAAGGGATATACCGTTGACGAAATGAAAGAAGCTTTTCTTTGCGGCATCTCCTCCCGCGGCACCCCCTTTGATATGTTCCGCAACCGCGTTATTTTCCCGATAATCGATACGTCCGGCAGAGTAATCGCCTTTGGCGGCAGAGTTATGGACGATTCAAAACCCAAGTATCTCAACTCGTCCGACACCCCCGTTTTCAAAAAGCGCAGCAACCTTTTTGCCCTGAATTATGCCAAAAACGCCTGTGTCGGCACCGTCGGCAACACCAGCGACAGAGTGAATTCGGGCGAGATGATCCTGTGCGAGGGATATATGGACGTTATTGCCCTGCATCAGGCAGGCTTTTCGGGAGCGGTGGCAACCCTCGGCACCGCCGTAACCCCCGAGCAGGCGCGCATTATATCGCGCTATGCAAAAACCCTTTTCGTATCCTACGATTCGGACGATGCCGGTCGCCGCGCCGACGAAAAGGCGATCAAATACATGACAGAAGTCGGCGTTGACGTCAAGATACTGAAAGTAACGGGGGGAGCAAAAGACCCCGACGAATACATCAAAAAATACGGCCCCGAAAGCTTCCGCCGCCTTATGACGGGGGCATCGGGTCAGATAGACTACCGTCTTTCCGAGATAATCGGAAAATACAACATCGATATCCCCGAAGAAAAGCTTTCGATGATAGAAGAAGCCTGTGCCCTTGTGGCAGGGGTGTATCCCGAAATGAAGCGCGAGGTATATATTTTGCGCCTTTCGGAGCTTACGGGTATTGGCAAGGACACCATTGCCGCCGATATCAAGCGCCGCACCAGAAGAATGGCGACGGCACAGAAAAAAGAAATTGCAAAATCGGGCGAGGAGGCACTGCGCCACTATGGCGACAGAATAAACCCCGACGCCATGAAGAGCATAAAGGGCACGTCGGCAGAAGAGCAGATCTTAGGCATACTTCTGCTTTATCCCGAATATTTTGCCCGTCTTTCTTCCGATATCCTGTGCGAAAACGATTTTGTCACCGAGTTCAACAAGAGCGTTTTTTGCGAGCTTAAGGGTCTTTATGACGCGGCGGGCGCAGGTGAGGTCGATCTTTCGGCACTGAACGAGATCTTTTCGCCCGAGCAGATGGGCAGGATCCACGCCATGTACCGCAAAAGGCGCGCGCTTACGGTAAACGATCTGCAAACTCTTGTCGAGCTTTGCGCAGTACTTAAAAAAGAAAAACAAAAAATGTCGGCAACCCCTGCCGACAAGATGTCTGTCGACGAACTTTCGGCATATCTTGCCGCAAAACGTTCGCAGGGCAACGAAAACAAATAAACAGCGACACACGGAAAGGTAAAGGTTACATCATCACAATGGCAAAGGCAAAGAACACCGAAAACCAATCGGGCGAAAAGAAAAACGAGATACTTCGCCTGATAGAAAAAGGCAAGGCAAAGGGACATCTGACCACCGAAGAGGTGCTGGAGGTCATAGACGAAACAGATCTTGACGTTGAACAAATAGAAAAATTATACGAAACCTTCGAAGAGCTGGGCATTGAGGTCATCGGCTACGAGGAGGATATGAACCTTGACGAGATAAGCTCGGAAACCTTGGGCGATTATGCCGACGAAGAAAACGACGACGGTATGCTTTCGCAGGAAGGTATGCTTATTGACGACCCGGTAAGAATGTACCTCAAAGAGATCGGAAAGGTAGAACTGCTCGATACCGAAAAAGAGCTTGCCCTTGCGGAAAAAATGGCAAACGGCGACGAGCAGGCAAAAAACATACTTGTGGAAAGTAACCTGCGTCTTGTTGTCAGCATTGCAAAAAGATACGTGGGCAGAGGAATGTTTTTCCTCGACCTTATCCAGGAGGGAAACCTCGGCCTTATGAAGGCGGTGGAAAAGTTTGACTACACCAAGGGATATAAATTTTCAACCTACGCCACCTGGTGGATAAGACAAGCCATAACCCGTGCCATTGCCGACCAGGCGCGCACCATCAGAATCCCCGTACATATGGTGGAAACCATAAACAAGGTGCTTCGCATTTCGCGCCAGCTTCTGCAAGAGCTGGGACGCGAGGCGACCACAGAGGAGATCGCAAAGGTCATGAATATGTCCCCCGAAAAGGTGCGCGACATAATGAAGCTGGCGCAGGAGCCCGTGAGCCTCGAAACTCCCATCGGCGAGGAGGAGGACAGCCACCTTGGCGATTTTATTCCCGACGACGACGCGCCGGCACCTGCAGATGCCGCATCCTACGCGCTGCTTCGCGAGCAGCTTAACGAAGTGCTGCACACCCTCACCCCCCGTGAGGAGGAGGTGCTGAAATTGCGCTTCGGCCTTGAAGACGGCAGAACCCGCACTCTTGAGGAGGTTGGACTGGAATTCAACATCACCCGAGAGCGCATCCGTCAGATCGAAGCAAAGGCGCTTCGAAAGCTTCGCCATCCCAGCCGTTCAAAGCGGCTTAAAGATTATCTTGATTAAGAAGTGGAGGAGCGAAATGAAAAAAATCGGACTTATCGGCGCTATGGACAGCGAAATCGCCGCTTTTTGCCGCGATTTTGAGGCTGAAAAAACGCATATTCCGGGGATTTTTCTCGGAAAATACAACGGCTACGAAATATACATCTGTGTCAGCGGCATCGGCAAGGTAAACGCCGCCATTGCGGCGCAAAGGCTGGTGGATATCTTCGCGGTCGATTGCATCATAAATTCGGGTGTTGCCGGCGGCATATACGAAAAGCTTAAAAAGCTTGACATCGTCATATCAAAGCGGCTGACCTACCACGATTTTGACCCCCTTGACATTCTCGACAGAAACCCGCCCTACACCTCGTATTTCGAGGCGGATGAAGAGCTTGCGGACAAGGCAAAAAATGCCTGCGACGCTCTTAACGCAAAGCTTTGCGACGAGGGCAAAGAGCCTTTTTGTGCCTATTGCGGCACGGTGGTTTCGGGCGACTGTTTTGTAAGCTCGGCGGCAAAGGTAAAAGAGCTTCGCGCCCGTTTTGATGCCTACTGCACCGAAATGGAAGGCGCCGCCATTGCCCACACGGCGTATGTAAACAAGCTTCCTTTTCTCATCATCCGTGCCATATCGGATTTTGCCGACGAGGACGCGGAAAATTCGTTTGACAGCTTCGAAAACGTTGCGGCAGACCGTGCGGCGTTTATCGTAAAAGAAATGTTGTCGGTCTGAAAAATATAAGAAAACAGGAGAACAGCCATGGCAAAATCTGCTTCAAAGAAAAAAAGCGCATCTCCCGACAATTCCATAGTAACAAACCTTGCAGAGCTTCTTACCGAGCGCGCAAAAAACACAGGCTCTCTTTCGAGCGCCGACATTCTCGATTGTATCGAGGATTCCCACATCTCGATCGAACAGATCGAAATGCTTTATGACATTCTCGACAGCCGCGGCATCGAGATAACAGATTTCAGCGAAGAGGACGCCTTTCTTGACGATATCTTGAAGGGCGAGGAAAACCCCGACGACCACGAGCACGACGAGTTTGAAGAAGCTCTTGAAGAAGAGCTTGCCCAGGACAGCTCTGTTGTTAACGACTCGGTGCGTGTCTACCTTAAAGACATCGGAAAGATCGAGCTTTTAAGCGCCGAGCGCGAGCTTGAGCTTGCCGAAAAAATGGCAAACGGCGACGAGATCGCCAAGGGCGAGATCATTGAAAGTAACCTGCGCCTTGTTGTCAGCATTGCAAAAAAATATACGGGACGCGGAATGCCTTTTCTTGATCTTATACAAGAGGGTAACATCGGCCTTATGAAGGCGGTGGAAAAGTTTGACTACACCAAGGGTTACAAGTTCTCGACCTACGCCACCTGGTGGATAAGACAAGCCATAACCCGTTCTATCTCGGTGCACGGCAGAACCATCCCCCTTCCCGTACATATCGTTGAAAAGATAAACAAGCTTCGCCAGATCTCCCGCGCCGCCATGCAGCGCCTTGGCCGCGAGCCCAACGACGCCGAGATCGCCCAGGAAATGGGTTGCTCGGTGGAAAAGGTCCGCGAGATCATAAAGTATGCCCAGGATCCCATCAGCCTTGAGGAGCGTGTGGGCAAGGAAGAGGACAGCGTTATCGGCGATTTCATCCCCGATGCCAACGCCCCCGACCCCGAACAGATCGTTTCGCGCACTATCCTGCGCGAGAAAATAATGGAAGCGCTCGACAGCCTTACCCCAAGAGAATCCAGCGTAATCAAGATGCGCTTCGGTCTTATCGACGGCAGAGTCCGCACCCTTGAAGAGGTGGGCGAAGAATTCAACATTACCCGTGAGCGTATCCGTCAGATCGAAGCAAAGGCGCTTCGAAAGCTGCGCCATCCCAGCCGCATCAAAATGTTCAAGGAATTTGGCGGAGAATAAAATGGCCTCTCGTGACACAAAAAATACCCACGCCGAGCACAGAAAACGCATGAAAGCGCGTTTTCTGGAGCACGGACTTTCGGTTTTCGACCAGCACGAGGTGCTGGAAATGCTTCTTTTCTACGCCCAACCGCGAAAAGACACCAATGCCATCGGCCACGCTCTTATCAACAAATTCGGCTCGATCAGCGCCGTTTTTGATGCCGACGTTGCGGATCTGTGCTCGGTGGAGGGCGTTTCGGAGCACACGGCGATTCTTTTGAAGATGATGCCCCAGATTTCGGGTACCTATCTTTATGACGTTGACCTTGCGAACAACAAGGAAAGACTTTTTGACTATCACGAAACGGGCAGGTTTTTCGTTTCAAAATTCGTCGGCAGACAGACCGAGGCTTTGTATGCCGCATATCTTGACAACGGAATGCACCTTATCGACTGCGAGCTTATAAGCGAGGGCGAGGTAAACGGATCGCGCATGAGCGTACGCAGGGTGGTTTCGGGCGCTTTGGCACACGACGCATCCTTTGTTGTTCTGGCGCACAACCATCCAAAGGGCACGGTGCTGCCGTCAGACTCTGACATTTCGGCAACAAACGTTTGCAAAGCGGCTCTTAACGTGGTGGACGTGGTGCTTTACGAGCATTATATCGTTTCGGGCACAAAATACATGGGTCTTTGTACTTTGCAAAAAATGGGCGACAGCGAAAAGGACAAGTGATCTTTGTCAGTAATCGCACCCCGATGCCGAAAACAAAAGATAAATGCAGATGGCGCACAGCGAAAGATTGCAGGATGAAAAAATGATGGTTGCGACAACGCACAAAGTCAATAATACCAAAGAAACAAGCTCTGAGCTTTTTATAAGCGTCAGGGCTTTTTCATACTCAAAATTCTGCAAAAAGGCACATTTCAATATGCGCGCCCCGTCAAATCCCCGCGCAGGCAGGATATTTATTGCCGAAAGCCACAAAGAGCAGACAGCGCAGAAAAAAAGAAGCTCGGAATTGAAAACGATTGACAAAGGAAAAAGCAGCGCCGAAAGAAGAATGCCGAAAATAGGGCCGCATGCGGCAATTATCGCCTCTTTTTTGTAGCCCACGTCTTTGTTCAGGCGGATCTGCGCCCCAAAGGGCAAAAGCGAAAGCTCGGCAATCGTCGCCCCTTGCGCGTATATTGCCGCAATATGCCCCATCTCGTGAAAAGCGGCGCAAAAAAGCACGGCAAGCGAATAGACGCTGTTTTCGGCAAGAAAAAAGCAAAGAAGGGTGAAAACAAAGGTGGGATGGATTAAAACTTTGCCGATGCGCAAGGCTTTTATCTTCTTTCCCTTCCTTCAAAAAGTTCGCGGGCAAGATCCGCAAGGGTAACAGATGCTTTTTCCTCGTATTCCTGCCCTCCCATGACGGGAACGCTGTCGTTTTTCAGGTCAAAAAACCTGACCGACAAGGAAAACAAAAGCGAGACCGAGGCGGCAAGGATATATTTTCGGTTCATGGTCGTGCTCCTTTTTGGGGTTTTGTAAAGCATATTTTTCGCCGTCGCGGAATATTCATTGAGGCAGGGAAAAGAATGGATTTTGTGCATTTTTCATAATCAAAAAGTAAATATTTTCTCTTTTGTTTGTTCTTGATGCCGAAATTGTCGGGAAGTGTCAAAAAAAGATTGACAAAGGGGAGCGGAGGTATTATAATATCAATGGTTAGCAAAAGCTAACTCGACAAAGCTTTTTGTTTTGCGTTACATAATACAACGGAGGAAACGCATGAGAACTTTGAATGAAGCAAAGATCGGTCAGACCGTAAAAGTAGTGAAGCTCCACGGCGAAGGCGCGCTGAAGCGCAGGATCATGGACATGGGCATAACCCGCGGCATCGAGATACGCATCCGCAAGGTCGCACCCCTTGGAGATCCCATTGAGCTTACTGTGCGCGGATATGAGCTTACCTTGCGAAAAGCCGATGCGCAGACTATTGAGATCGAATAAAAGCAGGGAAGTCCCTGTTTTTTTGAAGGCATCGGTTAGCGCAAGCTAACAACGCTGTGAAAAAGCAAGCTATTTTCAGAAAGGAAAAGACAGAATGAAGATCAGAATTGCCCTTGCAGGCAACCCAAACTGCGGCAAGACCACTCTTTTTAACGAGCTTACGGGATCAAACCAGTATGTAGGAAACTGGCCGGGTGTTACTGTTGAAAAAAAGGAAGGTAACGTAAAGCAGTACGAAGACGTATCGCTTACAGACCTTCCGGGTATATATTCGCTTTCGCCCTACACACTTGAAGAGGTGGTAGCGAGAAACTATCTTGTGGACGAGCGCCCCGATGTTATCCTTAACATCGTTGACGGAACGAACATCGAAAGAAACCTGTATCTCACCACCCAGCTTATCGAGCTTGGTATTCCCGTGGTGGTTGCTATAAATATGATAGATATCGTCCGCAAAAACGGCGACATAATAAACACCGATATACTTTCGGAAAAACTCGGTTGTCGCGTTGTCGAGATCTCGGCACTCAAAGGCACGGGCACAAAAGAAGCTATTGAGGCGGCAATTGCCGCGGCACAGACGCCAAAGATAATTCCCCACCACATTTTTTCGGGCTCTGTTGAGCACGCCATTGCCCACATCGAAGAAGAAGCGGTGCACGGACTTCCCGAGGAAAGACAAAGATGGTACGCCATAAAGATCTTTGAACGCGACGCAAAGGTGCTTGAAAAGCTTGGCATTTCCAGCCAGAAGATGGCGCACATCGAAGCCGACATTGCCTCCACCGAAAAAGAAATGGACGACGATGCCGAATCGATCATCACCAACGAGCGTTATGATTACATTGCCCGCATTCTTGAAAAATGCTACCGCAAAAAGAACGCAGGCAGACTTTCCACCTCTGACAAGATCGACAAGGTGGTTACAAACAGAATTCTTGCTCTTCCCATTTTCGTCGTTATCATGTATCTCGTATACACCCTTTCGATCGGAACTGTCGGCGACTGGACGGTCGGATTTGTAAACGATCAGTTCTTTGGCGACGGCTGGTTTGCACTTGGCATCGGCCGCGGCGAATATGACGATGCCGTGGGCGAATACGAGGGCGAAAGGGCAAAGATCGATGCCTACGTTTCGGCGGCAATACCCGAAGAAATAAATGCGGCAAAGGATGCTCTTGAAAATATCGATCTTACCGTCGATGACGAGGCGATCGCAAACTTCAAGGCGTTTGCCGACGGCCGCGATGCCACCTTTGCCACCGAAGAAAACGGTGAGGAAACGGTTATCACAGCAAAAGCTTTTGACTCGGCGCTTTTGCAATATACACAATCCCACGAAAATTCCGACGAGTGGCAGGAAAGCCGCGCTACTCTTATCGGTTACATAGAATATTTTATCCCCGATGAGGTTGCGGCGCTGATTGATGCCGTGGAAGAGGGAAATGTTGACGCGGCAGGTGAATTTGCGGCGGCAAATCCCGAACACACGGGCATCATCGAAGGGCAGGAAGACCGAGAAGAAGGGGCGGTTGTCGATGCAGACAGCTTTGTTGCCGCCCTTGCGGCGCAAGAGCCCGATCCTTCACAGTTTGGCCCCTTTGTTCCGGGTGTCGGCGACCTTGTAACACGCCTTCTTGAAAAAATGAACGTTCAGGGCTGGTTGCAGAGCCTTATCGTTGACGGTATCGTCGGCGGTGTGGGTGCCGTGCTCGGCTTTGTTCCCCAGATGCTCATTCTCTTCCTTTTGCTTTCGCTTCTTGAGGATTGCGGATATATGTCGCGTATCGCCTTTATTATGGACCGCCTTTTCCGCAAATTCGGTCTTTCGGGCAAGAGCTTTATTCCCATGCTCGTTGCCACGGGTTGCGGTGTGCCGGGCATTATGGCAAGCCGTACCATCGAGCAGGACCGTGACCGCAAGATGACGATCATGACCACGGGCTTTATTCCCTGCGGCGCAAAGATGCCCATTGTTGCATTCATTGCGGGCGCGCTTTTCGGCGGCAGTGCACTCGTTGCCGTGGCGGCGTACTTCATCGGTGTTGCGGCGGTGGTCGTTTCGGGCTTGATACTTAAGAAAACCAAGCTTTTTGCAGGAGACCCCGCCCCCTTCGTCATGGAGCTTCCCGCATATCACGCACCCCTTGCAAAAAACATCTTCAGAGCAACCTGGGACCGCGGCTGGTCGTTTGTCAAGCGTGCAGGCTCGGTTATCGTTGCGGCAAGCATAATCATCTGGCTTCTCAACAGCTTCTCGTTTACAGGCGGCTTCCACTTTATGACCGAAGCAAACGGCGGCAAGTCTATTCTTGAAGTCATCGGCAGTGCCATTGCCTTCCTCTTTGCCCCCCTTGGTTTTGCAAGATGGGAAACCGCTGTGGCAACCGTTCTTGGCCTTGTGGCAAAGGAAGAGGTTGTGGGCGTATTCGGCTCGCTTTCGTCAATGGCGGACGTGGATGCCTTTGCGGCGGTGGATGGAGCGGATTTCAACGCTTTGCGCAGAATCGGTGCTTGCTTCTTTGACAACGGCTTGCAGGCATTCTCGTTTATGATCTTCAACCTGCTTTGCGCACCTTGCTTTGCGGCAATGGGTGCCATCAAGAGAGAAATGAACAACGGCAAGTGGACGGCATTTGCCATCTCGTACATGTGCGTTTTTGCATATTCCGTTTCGCTTATCGTATATCAGCTTGGCAGCCTTTTTGCGGGCGGCGGATTTGGTGTTGGAACTGCGGCGGCACTTGTGGTGCTTGCAATTCTTATTTACCTTCTTTTGCGTAAAAACAAATACGAAACAAAATAAATCAGAAAAAAGGAGGATTTGTTTATGAATTTACCAACGATTATAGTCCTTGCAGTTGTCGTTCTTGTTTTCGCGGCGATAGTTGCAAACGAGATACGCAAGAAAAAAGCGGGCAAGTCCTCTTGCTCGTGTGGCGGATGCTCGGGATGCGGTTTGAAAGACCAATGCCACGGAACGTCGGAGAAAAAATAATAAAAAGGGCAGAACTTCGGTTCTGCCCTTTTTGATTAGCATGAAGATAATTGAAAGAATGAATTATTTTTCGAATTTTGGATTGCTGGTGCGATTTAATAGATAATCTACAGAAACATTATGAAAATCAGCGATTTTAATGAGGGTTGCCGTCGGGATATCAATATCTCCTCGCTCGTAATTGCTGTATACACGCTGACTGCAAGACAAAATTTCGCCCATCTGCTTTTGTGTTATATCTTTATCTTCACGTAAATCACGGATTCGTTTGTAATAAGGCATTGACACCTCTCCCAACCTTTGATAAAAATATTATACTTAGAAAAAAATTCGCTATTGACTTTTAGCGAAATATTCGCTATAATATATCTGTCACATATATTATTTACTATTGGAGGGAGAAAAAATGGAAATACTTTTGGGTATATACATTATTGCTTCATATTGGGCAGCAGGAAGGACAATTTTTGCAAATTGGGGTGCGTTGGGAGTAGATGGATGGATGCGATTGGCTTTATATAAGTTGTTCGTAGGAATGTTGTTGGGAATTGTTTTGATCCCTATTGCCATAATTAAGGCAAAAAATGATGATTGACATGTTGCACGTCTGAAAAGGCGTGCTTTTTTTGTATCTGTGTCCACTGTTGTGGTGTGGATTTTAGATCAACGATTAAAAATCTAATTTGCCTTCCCCTTTGAGGGGAAGGGGGACCGCGTCAGCGGTGGATGAGGTGTTGTTTTTGCCATTGATAAAATACCAACTCCTTCCGTTACGGCAACGCCGTGCCACCTCCCTCAAGAGTAAGGCTTGCGGCAGGAGCAAGCCCCTGCCCTACAATGAAAAAAAGACTCCCTCTCGAGGGGTGTCATCTTCGCTGACGGGGGAAGTCGGCTTTTTGACTTTTGGGATGGCGAAACGCCGACACCCTTTTAAAAATTTCCGAAAGGTCTTGATTTTTTGCAAAGCAGGCAAAAAAGAATACCGCCGAAACTGCAATACACACCAAAAACTTAACCGAAAAACTTTCTACCACCTTGCACAGCGAAAGAGAGCACAGGCAGGATGCCGCCGATATTGCGGCAAAAGAAAAAAGACGCATATAATATCTTCCCACCCCCGTACCAAAGCCGTATTTAAAAAGCACGTACGGCTCGTACCACAGACAAACGGCAAATGCCGACACTGCCTGACCGAGATATATACCTGCAATGCCAAGCTTTTTTCCAAAAAACACAGAAAGGGCGACTGAGGCAAAAAGATCGACGAAGGATTTTATTTTTTCGTGCCTGTAAAGTCCCATACTGTCGCGGAAAACCAAAGGCACCCGCCGCACACCCGAGATAAAAAAGTTTGCGGCAATGGCGCACGAGCAGGAAAAGGGAAGTGCCATGCCGCTTCCCAGCCACGCCGTTATTATATCGTCCGACATGACAAAAAGAAGTGTTGTGCCGATATTTACAAGAAAAAACGAGGCAAGGCTTGTCATGCCAAAAACGCTCATCGAACGCGCGCATGTTGAGTCGGCGTTGAGGTTTCCCACACTTGCCGAGATCGCGCCCACCACCGTCACCGAAAAAATCCCCGCATACGAAATAAGCAGGTTGTAGTTTGAATACACCCCGTTTTGCGATACTCCGAAAAGCGACACGACAAGAAAGTTATCGACGGTGCGCGAAAGGGTGGCGGCAACGTTTGACGGAGTAAGCGATACTATCTCGCGAAGAAGATCTTTTAAAAAAGATTTGTCATACCCCTTTTTTGCCGAAAGATCAAGCCTTGCATATCGCCGTCTGACGTGGCGCACCACACAGATATCCTGCAACAAACACAAAGCCGAATGGACGAGAATATAAACCGCAAAGTTTTTGAAAAGCACAAGAACCAAAGCATCGGCAACCACCCCCACCGCACCGAAGGTGTACGAAAAAAACTGTGCAACGTAGCTTTTCTGATCGGCAAACAAAAGCACCCTTTCGGGCAGGAAAAAATATTCGGCGGCACTTGTCAGAATACTTACGGCAAAAACGGCATAAAGGGTGAAAAGGTCGTCAAATCCGCGCACTATCTTTGGCAGGTGCACCGCCAAAAGCGCACCGACAAAACAGGTGAGGGCGCAGGAAAGGGCGCAGATGCGGCGATAAAAATGCAGATATGCGCAAACCGATCTGTCATCACCCGTGGCAAGGGCGCGGTAAAGCCGATAGGTGACGGCGGTGGACGCGCCAAAATCCACCAGCGATATAAGCGCCGTTATGTTTCCGATAAGGCTCGATAACCCCACATATTCCTTGCCCAGAACAAGAACAAAGATCTTTCGCGAGAAAAAGCTGAAGATCAGGTTTATAAATATCCCTGCCGTGCTTGCACGCAGATTTTTTATCGACGAGCTTGTGCGCGAGCTTTCGTTTGTCATTTTTTTCATTCCTTTCAAACAAAAATTGCCGCAGGCTATATATTTTATTTTTTCGGAGGCAAAAATATGAAAGGGAAGATATAGCACAAATGTTCGCAAAAGTCAAGTGGTAAAATATACAAATTTATTTTTTTAAATGCCTGCATGGCGGCTTGGGATTTGTGCAAAACTACAAATCGAACAAATATTCTAAAAAGTGCTTGACATCTGCCGAGCGCGGCGGTATAATTAAGTCACAACGAACGAGCGTTCGACACGCTCAAATTTTTTCGGCGCCGAATAGAACAAATGTTTTTGAAAGGAGGGAGGCGATGACCCCAAAAAAGAAAGACCCTTACGAAATAAGCCGCGAAATACTTGAAGAGCAGGGAATGTTTGAATCGGGCGATTATTTTGACGACAGCTTCGAGCACGACACCTGTGCCTATTGCGGAGAGGCGATAAGCGCGGGACAGGTGAGGGCAAGGGTCTATACCACGGGCGATCTGATACACGAGGATTGCTGGAGAGATTACGCAGAAGAATACTTTAACGAGCTGTGCAACACGCTCGAAGTATAAAAGAAGGAGGCAAAATGACAAACTACAAAACAAAAAAAGGAAGCGCAGAGCTTGCAAAAAAGATCGAAGAATATTTTTCTCTGTGCGACAGCGCAAACGGTGCCGTCGGTGAAAAAAAGGCGGCAAAGCCCATAAAGCCGTATACCCTTTCGGGTCTGCTTTTTCATCTTGATATGAGCGCAAAGGAGCTGGACACCCTTTTGCAGGTGCGCGCCCCCGCCCGTGTTATATCGGGCGCAAAAAGAAGGATCGAGGCGTATATCGAAGAAAATTCCTTGAACGGAAACCTTTCGGCGACGGCGGCGTTCAACAGCTTAAAGGAGCATTTCGGCTGGAGCGCAAAAGAAAGCGAAAAGGACGAAACAGAAGGTTTTACGGTGGAGCTTTCGGACGATGCCGAAAGGTTCGGAGCATAAAATGCCAAAAAAGCTGAAAAAGCACACCCTTTTCGGTCTGCCGCAGGAAAAGCAAAAGCAGTTTTTTGAGGCAACCGAAAAATACGTTGCCTATGGCGGCGCAAGGGGCGGCGGAAAAAGCTGGGCACTGCGCCGAAAGGTGATACTTATGTGTCTGAAATATGCGGGAATCTGCGTGCTGGTGGTGCGGCGCAGTTTTCCGGAACTTCGTGAAAACCACATCCGCCCCATGAAAAAAGAGCTTTCGGGACTTGCCGATTTTGTCGAATCGCGCAAAAGCTTCGAGTTCAAAAACGGCTCGGTCATAAAGCTGGGCTATTGCGACAGCGAAAATGACGTGGACAGATATCAGGGACAGGAATTTGATATCATCGCCCTTGACGAGGCGACTCAGCTTACCGAATATCAGTTTCAGACCTTCAAGGCGTGCCTGCGCGGCGCCAACGATTTTCCCAAAAGAATGTACATCACCTGTAATCCCGGCGGTGTCGGCCACGGCTGGGTGAAGCGGCTTTTTATCGACCGCGAATACAAAGCGTACGAAAACCCCGCCGACTATCGCTTTATTCCTGCCAAGGTTTACGACAACAAGGTTCTTTTGACCTGTGACCCCGAATACCTTTTGCGACTTCAAAGCTTGCCCAAAGGTCTGCGGGATGCGTGGCTTTTGGGAAAATGGGACGCCTTTGCGGGACAGTTTTTTCCCGAATTCGATATGGATCTGCACACTGTTGCCCCCGTTTTTCCCGATGAAAAATGCACCAGATATTGTGCCATCGACTACGGACTTGATATGCTGGCGGCAATTTTTGTGGCGGTGGATCAGGCGGGGCACGCCACCGTGTACGACGAGGTATATCAAAGCGGACTTGTGGTGAGCGAGGCGGCAAGGCTGATAAACGAAAAAGCATACGGCGTATGCACCTTTATTGCTCCGTCAGACCTTTGGGCAAGACAAAAGGATTCGGGCAAGAGCATAGCAGAGCTTTTTTGCGAAAACGGCGTTTATCTTACAAAGATAAATCCCGATCGCATCGGCGGCTGGATGTGCCTTAAAGAATGGATAAAGCCGATATCATACGGCGACGGACGGCGGGACAGTATGCTTAAGATCTGCCGCAACTGCACAAATCTTATACGCTCTCTGCCCCAGCTGATGCACGATACCAAAAGGCCGCAGGATGCCGCCACCCAGCCCCACGAGATAACCCACGCCCCCGATGCATTGCGATATTTTGCATCCTTTCGCACCTTTGCCAAAAAGAATAGCGAAAAAGGCGAAAAAAGGATGCGGTTGTGCAAAGAGCTTGCAAAAAAGAACGCGAAAAACTATAACTTTTGAAAGGAAAAAGCATGAGAAACACAGTGTACAAAAACAATACAAGAAACGGCAAAAGCTTTTGCGACTATGATTATTCGGTGCGCACCTCGCGTGAGGAAACGGTAAGATCGCTTCTTGACAATGCCGCAAGATGCAAAATGCCCATAAACGCATATTGGAAAAAGATGCGTGCATATTATGACGGCGACCACGAGATTTCTGCCCACAACAGCGCTTTTGCAGGCGAACAGGACATCCCCTGGGAGGCGGCGCAGTCGACCGACGGGTTTATCCACGTTGAAAGCCAGATAGAAACAAAATTGCCCGATTTTGAATTTTCTCCCCGTGCATCCGACGATTATGAAAGGGCAAAACAGCGCGAAAAAATCACCCGTTTTATCTGCGACATCAACTGTCTCGAACAGAAAAACGCCCTCAACGAAAGACGGCTCAACATTCTCGGTTCTGCCGTTTACAAGGTTTGCTGGGACAGCTCGGTTTTTGACGGCAAAAACTTTGGCGAGGTATGCGTTGATGTGCCAAAGCCCGAGCAGATCTTCACCGATCCCGCATCGTCCACCGTTGACGGATGCGAATACATCGGCTATGTTTATCGTCTGCACAAGCAAAAGGCAAAAAGAATTTTTGCCAAGGACATAAAAGGGGACGGCGAGCTTGCGGAATATATCGACAATTACAAAAACGCCCGATATTTTGAATACACCGGCGACGAGCGCAACGCGGGCGAGGTGGGAGATGACACAATAACTGTCACCGAGTGGTGGTTCAGACAGCCAAAAGACGGCAGTGAAATCGTGAAAAGCGAGGTGGACGGCAAAACCGTCAACGTAAGCTACACCTGGCGCGCAGGCGACATTGCCCTTTCGATCCTGCTTGGCGGCAAGGAGATACGATATATCCCCAAATATTGGAAAAACACCGTCTGCAATATGTTTCCCTTCGTCATATATTCCAAAATTCCCGACGAGGACAGCATCTGGGGCAAAAGCGAGCTTGAAGCCATAGTTCCCCTTATCGATGCATCCGACAGAGAGCTTTCGTTTGCCCAGATGAACTCTGCCTTTTCGTCCAACGACATCATCGTTGCCGAGGAAAACGCCCTTTCGGACGACGGCGAGCTTGACAATTCGCCGGGGGCCGTGTGGAAACTGCGCCCCGGCATGATGGGCAAGATCCAAAGGCTTGGAAACGCAGGCTATTCGCAAAACAATCAGTATGCAAACTCTTCCTTCTGGCGTGATATCATGAAGGACACCACGGGAAATTACGAGCTGAACCAGGGGGTCGAGCCCACCCGTGTGACAACAGCATCGGGCATTGCCCTACTCAACGAGCGGGCAAAAAACCGCCAGATGATGAAAAAGGTGATAAAATCCGAGGGATTCAGACGGCTTTACGAGCTTTGCGACCGCACGGCTCTTGAATATTACGACGACGACAGAATAATAAGCATCGGCGCCGTAAATGTCGGACAGGTGATATACCGCTTTGCCGACTATGCCACATATCCCGACGGGAAAGACGAGGGTGCGTATATTCCCATTGTTGACGTAAAGATCCACGTGGGCGACGGCATTGCAAATTCCAAGGCTTTCACCGTGCAGGCGCTCAGCGAGCTTATAAAAGTGCCGGTGAATGCCGACAATTTCAGGCTTGTGCAAAGCTATGTGGAGATGATAGGTCTGCCCATGCGTGCGCAGATATGCGATGCCCTCGAAAGAAAATATGCCGGCAAAGAGGAAAATGCCCCCGAGCTTTCGCAGATTTTGAAGGAGGAAATGACAGATGAGTGAAGAAATGAAACTTGCGCCCGAAAACATCGGCGAAAACGAAAAGCTGTTTACCAAGGGACAGCTTGAAAAAATCGTTGAACAGCGCCTTATGCGCGAGAGGAAAAACTACGAAAACCTTGAAAAGGTTCGCGCAGTTTTATCCCAACTGCGCAAAACGGAGCTTTTCAAAAATACATCCAACGCATCCATCGCTCAAAAGCTTGAAACCCTTGTGAGCGAAAGGGAGGATGCAAAAAACACTGCTCTTTTGAAAACCGATGCCGCGGAGACTCCCGACAATGCGGCAGACGTTTTGACAGAGCAGGAAAACGCAGATATTGCGGAAAACGAAAGCCCCACCAAAGCCTCTTTTCCCGACGAGGGCGAAAGGCGCAAAAAAGAGCTTTCGGATTTTCTTGCCGCCTACGGCGAGGAAAAACTGACCGACATATTGTCGGACCCTGCCTTCAGAGCCTTTTCCCGCGGAAGGTACGGGGATATTCTGTCACTTTACGAGGAATACCGCGGTTTTCTTTTGCAGCTTTCCGAAAGCCCCGAGGCAAAAAGATACCGCGCCGCACAAAGAGAGCTTGCCTCCACGGGTTTTTCGGGAGGGGCATCTTGTGCCACAGACTACGGAAGCTTGCTTTCGGATAATCAAAAGCGTATCGCCAAGGCGGCGGGAATGTCATACAGACAGTATTCCGAGCTGCTTTCGCAGATACCCACAAAAAGACTTTGAGCCAAAAATTTCGGCTCGTAACAAAAAAGAAAAGGAGATTTTTTATGGATTATTACATGAACAGCGCAGGAATTTCGCATCCCTGCATCCGCGAATACGAGGTGGACACAGTAACAGACCTTTTTAAGGGCTGTGTTGTCACCCTTTCTTCGGGCAAAGCAAAGCGTGCCGCCGAGGGCGACACAGTGCTTGGTATTCTTGCCGAGGATTACAAGGTGGAAAAGGACGAGCTTAACCACAGGGCAGGCGCGGGCAAGGTAAAGGTTATCGTTTCGCCCGGCACAGTCTGCATTGAAAAAGCCCCCGAGTTTGACGTAGTGACGGCAGGCGATGCCAACACGCTGAACGTCAGCGGCATCCCCATGCCCTCTGTCGCAAACGCCCTTGCAGGCGGTTTTGTAAAGCTTGTTTCAAAGCCCGAGACTTCCGCAAATAAGGACTGCGTCGGAAACGTTCGCCGCATCACGGCATCAAGCGGCGCAAAGCTTACAGTTGAGCAGGGCGGCGCATCCCAGCCCGGCGACAGATACGCCGTTATTCCCCCTGCGGGATATTCTTACCTTGCAATAACAGGCGATGGCATCGGCTTTGCAACGACGTCAAGCAAGAACGAAAAGGTGGTTTTTGCCCATCCCGAAAACGCAAGCTTTGAGATCGGCTTTGCAAACACATTTTTTAACTGATAACCAAAAGAGAAAAGGAGATTACAGAATATGAACGATATCTACACATGGCCCCAGGACCTTTATCCTCTTGTAAAGAAAAGATTTGATCTGCGCTATGCCGACCGCATGGACGTTATCTCAAACCTTGCCGAGGTGATAACCCAGGACAGCGTTGACTATCGCTTTGAAGGCGTGGGCGGATACGGCGAAATCCCCGTTTATGACGGCACAAACATTGCTTCCGCCGACCAGAAGCGTGCCTTCATCACCACCGTCACCCCCAAGGAGCACGCGCTGAAGGTCACCATGTCCTACAAAAAGACCAAGATCGACCAGTCCAAAGAATCCGAAAAGGTGGGCACACGCCTTGCCGACTCGGCGTATATGACGGTGCTCAACGAGTTTTACCGTCTTTTCGGCAACGCTTTCACCACCATCGGCTCTGACGGCGTGGCATGGGCATCCGACAACCACAAGATCAATTCCGAGACAAACGAGACCTTCTCTAACGTCATTCACTCCAACCTTTCGGTTTCCGCCATCACGGCGGCACAGACCAAGGCTTCGGCTTTTGTCACCCCCGACGGGCTTCCCTTTGCGGGCAATTTTGACCTGCTTCTTGTCAGCCCCGAGCTCGAACCCAAGGCAAAGGAGATCTGCGGTCCCAACTCGCGCCTTATCCCCGAGAAGAACCCCGACGGCGATGCCAACACAAATGCGGCAAACCCCGTTTACGGCATGAAATACCTTGTCGTCGGTGGCGGCGGCATCGGACTTTGCGGCAAAAAGTGGGCGATCGCCGACTCTATGCTTATGCCCGAGATTTTAAAGCTTGTTTACATCACCGAGCCCACAGTGCTTGTTTCGAACGGCACAAATCCTCTTCTCACCGATTACATCGGCTATGTGGACTTTGGCTTCGGCTTTGGCGATGCGCGCCCCATCATCTTCTCTGATCCCGCGTAATCAAAAGGAGGAACGAGAAAATGTTCGTTACAAATCTGCCCCCCAGAATAGTGGGGGCAAAATACGAAGAGATCGTATCATCGGGCGTTTCAAAAATCGGATGCGAAGGACTTGGCACGAGAATAAAAGTGCACGGTGAAGGGCTGGTGCTCACCCCGTGCGACTGCGCCGACAAGAATGCAGGCTATGCGCTTTCCGACGGCGAGGTTTTGGAATTTTCGGGCTGTGCAGAACTTTGCAACACAGGCACCGATAGTTCTGTGTATCTTTCGGTTATTCATTACGATTCGATCTGAAAACTTTAAGGGGCAATTTTTTGCCCCTTTTTCAAAAAATACGATACGAAAGGAGATCTTGTTTTTATGAACAACATCCATACTTTGGGCGGAATGCGTGCCGACGTTTTCAGGGTGCTCGATGAATACAGCCGCAACGGCGAGAACCACGATATTTTTTCGGGCGGGACGGGAGATATGGAAAACCGCTTTGTTTCGGCGCTGAACGGCGCCCTTTGTCTGATCGACCGCGCCGTGGGAAGCGAACCCAAAAGAAAAAACGTCTGCTTTTCGCGCCCCGAGGTGATTTTTGAGGCTTGCTCTTTTGTGCTTTCGGACGGGCAAAAAAGTATAGAGGTGCCTTTTTTGTGCGGTTCTTTGTCGTTTGACTTTACGGGCTGCGGAAAGCTTGCCTTTTTTGATGCGCAAAACGAAAAGATAAGGGAAATTGATCTTGCAGGCGATTTCGGCAATATTGAAACGGCAAAGTTTTTTGTGCCGCAGGATGCTGTGCGCATGGTTTTTTCCACCGACACAGGTCTTGCCGTCGAAAAGCTTAAATGCTATGACAAATCGGGGCTTTTGGGAAACACCGACGAAAAAGCTTTGCCCGACGGCAAAAAGCTTTTTTGTGCCATATCGCCGCGCGTTTCGGAGGTCGTTTCGGTTTTTGGCACGAAATATTCGGGAAAAAGAGAATACCCCTGCGACCTTTTTGAAATTCGCGGCAGTCTTGCTTGTTGCGACGAAAAATACGCGGGGACGTATACCTTTGAATACTTTGAATATCCCGAAAGCTTTGACGAGAGCGATCCGCCCGACACCGAAATTTGTCTTTCTCCGCTCTGCTACGAGGCGGCGCTTTATGCCGTTGCCGCCGCACTTTGCGAGAGGGAGGACGGCGAGCTTTACACACGGCTTACCTACAAATACCGCGAAATGCTTGCCAACCTTTACCCAAAAAACAATCTGAAAAGAAAAAACAGCTTTTTTGCAGGCGGAATTTTTGGCAGACGCCGACGCGGCTATCTTTTCAGAGGGTAGTTTGAAGGGAGGTATCATTTTATGGCATACAACCGTGTAAATGTGGGGAGCGTGTCGGGCAGGGGAAGGCGTGTTTTTTCGCCCGGTTCTCTTTCGGGCGGACTTTCGGCTTTTGAAAACGGCAACGACGGCGCACTGCAAGCTATTTCGGATATGATATTTGAAAACGGCAAGCTCGTCCCCCGCGCAGGCTTTTGTAAAAAAGACGAAGCCGAAGGCGCGTTTCACAGTATTTTTGAAAGCGGATTTGAAAAAAAGGTGCTTTTGCACATAGGCAGCTCTCTTTTTTCGTTTGACGGCGAAAATTTTTTTGCGGTAAGTTCAGAGCTTCCCGACTGCCACAGCGTTTTTCTTGCCATGAACGCAAAGGTGTATCTTTATTGCTCGAATTTTGAGCTTTTTGAGATAAAAAGCGGCATGACAGTGCAAAAGGCAGAGCCGTATATCCCCGAGATCACCTACTCGCGAAATCTTAGCATGACCGATTTTGACACCCTTGAGCCTGTAAATCTTCTGACGCGGATGGTCAAGTGCAGCTACAAGACCTACACCGACAACGCCACATACACCCTGCCCTTTGAGGCGGACGAAAGCGTGCCTGTAAAGGTTTACACCGACGGGGTTTTAAACCCCAAACTTGTGATGGGTTTTGGCGAACCGAAAAAGCTTTCGATGCGCGGCACCGGCACAATTTTGGGGGTGGAAACGGTGTCGCTGGTTTTTGCCATATCGCAAAACGATCCCACAGTGCAGGAAAATTTGAAAAAGATCTACGGCTGTGACATAGCCTTTTGCTATGGCGGTACGTCAAACGACGGAACGCGAGCTTTTCTTACGGCAAACGATGAATACCCGGGTGCGTATTTTATAAGTGAGTTGCGAAACCCCCTTTATTTCCCCGAAAACGGCGCCGAAATACTCGGCGACGGTGAAAAAATAACGGCGGCGCAGAAAAGATACGAAAAGCTCTTTTTCTTTACCGAAAAGGGGGTCTATTCGATGCAGTACGATTTTTCTGCCGAAAAGGGAGCATCCTTTCCGGTGGCAGAGGTGTATTCTCCCGTTGGCTGCGATATGAAAAACACCGTAAGGTCGGTGGACAACACCCCCGTTTTTGCCGACAGAAGATCGGGCATATATATTTTGCAATCCACCGATATTTTCAACGAGCTCAACGTAAAGCACGTTTCGGCAAACCTTTCGGGACATTGGGGAGAAAACCGCGACGAAAACGCCGTTTTTTCCTCCTGCGATCACGACAGAAAATATTATATCTGCGACGGCAAAAGCATCTTTGTCTGGGATTACGGCAAAACGCCCTATTACAACAGCGCCGATTTTGATGCGGCAGAGACCCGCCTTGCGTGGTACAAGCTTTCGGCACCGACGGGGTGCAAATACATATTCAGCCACGGCGGCATCCTTTATTTTCTGACAGAAGACGAAAAGGTGGAAATTTATTCCCTTTCCGCATCTTCCGCTCTTTCTTCCGACCTTTCCGCTGACGGCGGGGGAGAAAACGGCACCGAAAACTTGCCTGTAAATGCGTTTTTTATGACCAAAGGGTACGATCTTGGCACAAAGAGCCACCGAAAAAAGCTGGTGAGCCTTTCGTTTGACTGTGACGTTTACGAAAAAGGCGGAGGAATGACTGTGGAATTTTTTGCCGACGGCGAAAGCTTCTGGTCATACACGCCGCCCCTTGGCGAAAAAAGCCGAAGGATTAAGATCAAGGTTCCCACCCGATATGCCGACAAATTCGCCGTGAAATTCAGCTTTTTCGGTGCACGCATCGGCGTTTCGGGGCTGGAATTTTGCTACATCCCCGTATCGAGGGAAAAATTCAATTTGTAAGAAAGGATAAAAAATATGGCAACAAAATGGAAATATGCAACCATCCCCGCCGCACAAAGGATCAGCATGTTAAAGAGCGGCAACGACGAGCTTTACAACGAGGAAATAGCCCGCACAAAGGATGCAATATCAAACCGCCTTGCGGCAGGTCTTGACGTTTCCGAGCAGATGAAATGGGCAGACACCGTTTCGTACAACCACAATCTTTCAAAGGCAAAGAGCATGGGCATTGACGAGACGGCGGTATCAAAGGACGGCTACGCACAAAAGCTTTTTGGCGACATGACCGAAAGCGTGGGTAACAAAAAGACCTCGTCGCCGAGTTCGCCCGAGCCGATCTTTGACAAAAAATACTATTCCGACTACAAGACCATGAGCCGTGACGGCGTGGCGGAGTCGGTTAAAAATTCATATATCAGGGGTATCAACGACAGAGCCGCCCTTTTGTCGAGCAAGTACAATGAATACAAAAACGAGCTTGACGCAGAATACGACAAGAAGATATCCGATGCTTTCAAGGCATACCGCGAAAGCGAAAAACTCCACGAAGAAGCTCTTTTGAACAAAGGCTTTTCCGAAAAGGGAAGCAGAAGTCTCACCGAAAAGACCGCGGCACGCGAGGCGGTTTATGATTATGTAAACGATTTGAGAAAAGAAAAAAACAGCCTCAAGCAAAAAGCCCGTGCCGAGCTTGAAGCAAGCCTTTATGACCTTTCGCAAGGGGCAATGAAAAACATTGCCGACGAGTATTATCGCTACAACTCTCTTCTTTCCGACGAGCAGGCGGCGCAGTATGAAAAAAGCCGAGATGCCGTATCCGACGATAAATGGTGGCACAACCTCGAGCTTGAAAAAACAAAGCTTTTGATGGACGATGCGGCACGAAAAGACGAGCTTTTGTTGCAGAAAGAAAAAGAGGCCAATGACCGCGAGCTTGCCCTGAAAGAGCTTGCCTTTAAGGAAAGCGCATCTGCCGCCGACTATGAAAAATGGCTTGCGGAATTTGAGGCACAAAAGCAATACGACAACGCAAAGCTTTATGCCGATATTTCGGACAAAAAGGAAAAAAACGCCATCGACCGCGAAAGCCTTGAACTTGCGCGCGAAAAATTTGAAAGCGAAAAAGAAAGTGCCGCTCCGTCACCCTCTGACGATGAAAACGCAGAAGATGAAACGAAAACCGACACCGAAAAAAATCAAAAAAACACGCGTGAGTACAACGATTATTACAAATCCTGTCTGAACGTCACAAAGCGTATGTCACAGCTTCATACCTACAACAAAGCTCTTAAAGTATACGTCCCGACCTATTCGGCGCAGGAGCTTCTTGAGTGGATCCAAAGCTTTGACCTTTCGTCCGAGGAGAAAAGCAAGATCTGCTCGCAGATCGGCATAAGATACATGGAGGATTAACGGGTATAAACAGCGGCGTTTTCGGAAAAGCTAACATGGGAACAGAGAAAGGAAAGAAAAATGAAATTTTCAAAATATGCGGCAGGCTTTCTTGCCCTGTCAACCGCGGCGACGCTTTTTCTTGCTTCGTGCGGCGATGCCGACAAGGACGGCAAAACTCCCATGGATGACAACGACAACAAAAGCATCGTAAAGGATATGACCGACGGCATGACAGACGACGGCGCAAAGGGTGTGCGGCGCAGTGTGCCCGAAAATCATATAACAAAGGATTCGCCGGATTCGGCAAATATCAATTTTTGACGGGGATATCCGATTCCTGTCACAGGAGGGGCTTGCCCCTCCTTTTTGTTTTTGCCTTTTTCGCGCGGGACTACATAAATGGCGCAAAACGGGCGAACACACCTCACCCTACGATTGAATTTTTTATCAATGATTAAAAATTTGCACCCCAACAAACGCCCCCGCCTTTATTGTAGGGCAGGGGCTTGCTCCTGCCGTTTGGTGTAAAATCATATCAATGGTAAAAAACAACAATATTGTAGGGCAGGGGCTTGCTCCTGCCGTTTTGTTTGGGATTTTGCCGATGGCAGGACGGGCGAACACACATCACCCTACGGTTGGATTTTTTATCATTTGTTTGAAATTAGAACCCCAACAATGCCTTCTCCTTTCAGGAGAAGGGGGACCGCGCCAGCGGTGGATGAGGTGTTGGAATTTAATCAATGGCAAAAACAACAATATCGTAGGGCAGGGGCTTGCTCCTGCCGTATGGTGAGGAATTTAACGGGTGGCGAAAAAAAGGGAAACCCCCGGCGAGGGTTTCCCTCTTGCACTTCGTGCAATTCACCCAT
>JAFYUZ010000115.1 GCA_017549365.1 Clostridia bacterium | reverse complement strand
TTCCTTCGAATATACCACCGACATGACAAATATCGGGCTGGATAACGCTTACTGCCTGTTTTGATATAAGTTCTCTGTATTCCCATTTTCCGAAGAGTCTTTCGCCTGCCGCAATGGGAACTGTTGTAGAACGTGCGATATTTACCATACAATCAACATTTTCAGGTAAACAGGGTTCTTCAACAAACATAGGCATATAGGGTTTTAATTCTTCTATAAGACTAACCGCCATGGCGGGACTAACTCTTCCGTGAAAATCAATGGCAAGATCTACATCGTTTCCTATTCTTTCACGTACTTTTGCAAATCTTTCAATATGTTTGTATGTATTTGCAGGACTTTCAATTGCTTTTATCGGAGGTATTATGGAATACTTGAGTGCAGTATATCCGTCTTTTAAACGCTGGTCTGTGATTTCAAGCATTTCTTCTATGGAAAATTCACCCGGCACACCGGCTCTTTTTATGTGGGTATACATGCGGATTTTGTCTCTGCATTTTCCGCCGAGCATTTCATAAACGGGACAATTGTAATATTTTCCCTTGATGTCCCACATTGCCTGCTCGATACCGCTTATGGCAGACATCATAAGAGGCCCTCCGCGGTAAAATCCACCGCGATAAAGCGCCTGAACGTGGTTTTCTATCTGCATCGGGTCTTTTCCGATGAGATACTCTTCAAATTCTTTTATGACTGCCTCTACCGAATTACAGTGTCCCTCAAGCACCGGCTCGCCAAGACCCACAATGTCGCAATCGGTGTACATCTTCAAGAACATCCATCTTGGTTTGACTTTGATAAGTTCAAGACGAGTGATCTTCATTTTTTACACCTCCGTGAGAACGATCTCTTTGAAAAATTGCGGAACGGCCTTGTTTTTGTACGGAAAATCCGAAAGCTTTTTGTTGTCAAAAAGTCCGCAGTGCATGGGTACGGCGACGGCGCCGATCTTTTCGCAAAAAGCACAGCCGTCGGCAAAATTCATGTTGTTGCCCACACCGTTTACGGGAACAAAAACGGCGTCTATGCCGCAGGGAAGTCGGTCGAATATCTTTGTGTTATAAAGGGTGTCGCCTGTGACGTAATATTTTTTGCCTTCGGCTTCAATGATTACTCCGATTGCGCACTCGTCCGAATGTTCGGCGTGAACGGCAGAAAATTTTACGTTTCCTTCCGTCCAGCTTGTGCCCTCGTTAAACTGTACGTAGTTGTGGTCAAAGGGAAAAAGCTTTCTTACGTTCTGCCATGCATTGCCCGAGGCAAGCACAAGAACACCGCTCTTGTTTTCAAGATAGTGCTTAAGTGTTTCTGGATCTGTGTGGTCAAGATGGTTGTGGGTAAGTATTATGATGTCGGGAGCGAGCGTCAAAAAACTATCGTCAACAGGAACTCTGCGATAATTTTGCGGTTCAATTTCTTTAACACTGTCCGAAAGATACGGGTCGATCATAATTATCTTGCCGTCGGTCTCAAACATAAGACCTGCCTGCCCGAGCCATGTAATTTTCATTTTAAGTATCTCCTTTTTGCTTCAAAAAGTCGTTATCTAAAGTCTATCATAAAACACGATTGATTTATATATATATCTTATTAATTTTTTTAGAAATCTTGGCGTTTTTATATTCCGCTTTGAAATCGGCAGAAAAAAGGCTCCCCAAAAAAAGGGGAGCCGAAATCATGCCGTCAGTCTGCAAGGCTTACTTCGCGATGAAGCTCTGCCGATTTGTAGAAAGCTTCGATCGCCTTTGTAACTTCGATGTTCTGATGTTCTTTAATAAGAAATTCTTCCTTGCCTGCGATGGTGTTGATGATGTTGCGGTACATATATCTGTGCTGTTCAAAGGGAACACCCTTGTATGCGCCGTTGTCAAACCATTTAAGCTCACTTTCGCTCTGGAATCTGCCCACGTTCTTGTAAAGCTTTTCCTTGTTTACAGAAAGTCCGCCCTTGTCGCCGCAGATAACCATATTAAGGTTTGTGGTGGGAAGATTGATTGCCCACGAGAACTTGAAGTTCACGCTCATGCCGCCTTCAAGACGCATAAAGCCTGTGGCAAATTCTTCAACGTTGAATTCGCGGTAATCGTAGGGACGGGGAGTGAAAGCTCCGCTGTATGCGCCGCTTTCGGCAATGCTTAAAAGAATGTCTTCGCCTTGGTTTGCAATCTTTGTAAAGGTGCTGCCCGAAACGGTCTCAACCTTTTTGTCGCCAACGATCCAAAGCAGAGAGTCGATGAGGTGCACGCCGAGATCACAGAAAGGACCGCCGAAGTTGTGCTCTTTCATATGGAACATACCCCAGGTGGGAATGCCTATTCTTCTGATAAATTCGATGTCAGAGAAGTATACGTCGCCGAGCTCGCCCGAATCGACAAGCTCCTTTGAGCGTTGCATATAGTTTCTCCATCTCATGCACTGACAGGGAAAGAGCATTTTTCCGCAATCGCGTGCGGTCTGCCACATTTCCTTGACATCTTTGACAGAAAGGCCCATCGGTTTTTCGCAGGCAACGTGTGCGCCTGCCTGCAATGCTTTTATCGTCCATTCCTTGT
>JAFYUZ010000114.1 GCA_017549365.1 Clostridia bacterium | reverse complement strand
TTTGAGATTGTATAAGAGTGATGTTTTTGCTTACGCAAAAGTGATGTTACTCACTTCGTTCGTAATGATGTTGCGCCCGTTGGTCGAAGTGATGTGATGTTTGCCCACCGTGCCGCAGGCACTGCATCACAGCCGAAGGCTACATCACAAGGCGAAGCCGACATCATTTGCCCGCAAGGGCAAACATCGTTCGGCGACCTGCTTTATCGCAGGTCGCCGTTCGGAAGCCTTTTTTGATTTTTCGTTATCAGAATGTATATCCCGGTCTTGGCATATAGACAACTGTGGGTTCTTCTTCGTTCACGTACTTTTTAAGCATTTCCTTTTCGGTGCCGTCAAAGTTGAGAGTCTGACCGAAAACGGTGGCAAATTTTTCGCCCTTGGGGTTTACGTAAACGTTGTTGCGCAATATCTCGGGCTTGTGGCCTTCGCAGTTGGCAAGAACAACAAGATATCCCAGACACTGATAGAAAATGTTGTTTTCGGCAACGTGGTTTTCAACCTCGCAACAAACCGTCGAACCGCAGTACATAGGTGTGCCCCATTCTCTGCCCTTACATCCCCAGCCATATCCGCCAAAGCGGCAGAAGTTGCCTGTCATGTAGATATTCTTAACGCTCTGGGGGTTACCCTGACAGTCGGCGTTATAATATTCGATAAACCAGAAGCAGAACTCCATAAGATTGTTGAGATATTTTACATTGTGCTGATGACATTCGCAATCTCCGCCCGAGAACTGATGGGTAACTGCCGTGTCGTATATCTGATACATCCAGTTGTTTTCAACAGTGTATCCGTCGCATCCGCCGTAAATTTCAACGGCGTTTCCGTAGCGCACGGGACCCGAGCCGTAAAAATCAAGGGTAAGAAGAGATCCGCCGAGCCACGAGAAAACACAGTTTCTGACAGTGCGGTTTACCGTTGTGCCCGAGCCGATACCGTGAGATCCCGTGTGCATGATCCAAAGTCCGTCAAAGGTCACATTGTTTGCCGAGCCCGAAAAAGTGTTTCCGAAAGGAGCAAGCTCGATATCAAGAAAACGCTCGCCGGGATTCTTTTCGCTGTAAAGATAAAAATCCTGCGAATGGTAGTCGGAATAGAACTCCAGGTCGTTTTTCAGATCCTTGTAACCCTCAAAATCCTTGACCTTCATCTTCATGGTGCCGTAAAGCTCGTTGTACTGACCATAGGTGTAGCTGGGGTCAAAATGTGCAAGACCGACGTTGTTTATCTTTTCGGTAAGGTGCCATATATTTTCGACGTCGGTCTTTTCCCAAAGGGAAGGATCGGCATAGTTTTTGGGCGACGAATCTATAATAGGCTTTACACCCTTGCCGTAGGCGGCATAGGTCACGCCGTCCTTGTCAACGGTAACGTTGCCTCTGAAATGACTTCCGCGCTCGAAAAGCACGGTATCACCCGGCTGTGTGATCTCGTTCACCTTTACAAGGGTGGCAATGGCGGTTTCGGGGGTAAGGCCGTCGTTGCAGTCGCAGCCCTTGTTTGAAACGTAGATAACTCTTTCGTTTTTCGGCTGATAATCGGGCGCTCCGATGACGGCATTTTTCATCTCCTGCGCTTTCAGGTCAAGAAATTCCTTTGCCTTGTCGGGGGTCATGCTTTCAAGCTCTTTAAGATAATGCTTTATTGCCATTTTGTTTTTCTCCTTTTAAAAAAGTGGGGGCACGGGGCTTTTTATCAAAATCTTTCAAGCGGTGCGGGCATATAAACAACGGTGGGTTCTTCTTCGTGGACGATCTTTTTCAAGATCTCCTTTTCAGAGCCGTCAAAGAAGTATTCTTCGTTATAAAGCTTTGCAAACTTTGCACCCTTGGGGTTTACGTAAACGTTGTTGCGCATGATCTCGGACTTGTGTCCCTCGCAGTTGGCAAGAACAACAAGATATCCAAGGCTGTGATAGAAAATGTTGTTTTCGGCAACGTGGTTTTCAACCTCACAGCAAACCGTCGAACCGCAATACATGGGTGTCCAGGCTTTTCTGAGCTTACATCCCCAGCCATATCCGCCAAATCGGCAGAAGTTGCCTGTCATGTAGATATTCTTGACGCTCTGGGGGTTACCTTTGCAGTCGGCGTTGTAATATTCGATAAACCAGAAGCAGTATTCCATAAGGTTGTTAAGATATTTTACGTTGTGCTGATGGCACTGCACGTCGCCGCCCGAGAACTGATGGGTAACCGCCGTGTCATATATCTGATACATCCAGTTGTTTTCAACTGTGTATCCGTCGCATCCGCCGTAAATTTCAACGGCGTTGCCATAGCGCACGGGGCCGCTTCCTCTGAAATCAAGCGAAAGGATCGAGCCGCCAAGCCACGAGAAAACGCAGTTTCTGACAGTGCGATTTTTGGTTGTGCCCGAGCCTATGCCGTGGCCGCCCACGTGGGTTATCCACAAATTATCAAAGGTAACGTTGTGGGCAGAGCCGCCAAACATATTCTTTCTGGGAGCAAGCTCGATATCAAGAAAACGTTCGCCGGGATTCTTTTCGCTGTAAAGATAAAAATCGTCGGTGCTCATATCCGAATAAAATTCGAGATCCGCCGCAAGGTCGCTGTATTGTTCAAAATTTTGTCTGCCCTTCAATTTCATGGTGCCGTAGATCTCGTTGTACTGACCGTAGGTGTAGCTGGGGTCAAAATGGGCAAGACCTACGTTTCTTATCTTTTCGGTCAGGTGCCATATATTTTCGACGTCGGTCTTTTCCCAAAGAGAGGGGTCGGCATAGTTTTTTGGCGAGCCGTCAAGAATAGGCTTTACGCCCTTGCCGTAGGCGGCGTAGGTCACGCCGTCCTTGTCAACGGTAACGTTGCCTCTGAAATGACTTCCGCGCTCGAAAAGAACGGTGTCACCCGGCTGTGTGATCTCGTTTACTTTTTCAAGGGTGGCAATGGCGGTTTCGGGGGTAAGGCCGTCGTTGCAGTCGCATCCCTTGTTTGAAACGTAGATAACTCTTTCGTTTTTCGGCAGGTAATCGGGGGCAAAAACAACAGAGTTTTTCATTTCCTGCGCTTTCAGGTCAAGAAATTCCCTTGCCTTGTCGGGGGTCATGCTTTCAAGCTCTTTAAGATAGTGCTTTATTGCCATTTTGTTTTTCTCCTTTTAAAAAGTGGGGGCACAAAGCGCCCCCGAGGTTAAATTTTTAAATCAGAATCTTACGGGAGGTGCGGGCATATAAATGACGGTGGATTCTTCGTCGTTCAGAAGCTGCTTGAAGCTTTCCTTGGCGTTGTCGTCATAGATGTATTCCTTGCCGTAAAGATGGCCGAGCTTTTTGCCCTTTTCCTGAACATAAACGTTGTTGCGGCAAACGATCTTTCTTGCGCCGGGGTTGTCCTCAAGACGAACAAGATATCCCGTGCAGATAGCGAAAATGTTGTTTTCGGCAACGAAGTTTGAAAGGTTTTCGCAAACGTGCGATCCGCACCAGAGGGGCGCCCAGGCTTCTCTGCCCTTGCATCCCCAGCCATAGCCGCCCATGTAGGCGAAGTTGCCCGACATATAGACGTTTTTGATTTCACGGGTGGTGCCTTCGCGTTCGCCGTCGTAAAATTCGATCGACCAGAAGCAATATTCCATAAGGTTGTCGCGGTAGATAACGTCGTGCTGGATACAGTTGCCCTCGGAATAGCCGCCGTACTGATGGGTGATGGCGGTGTCGTAGATCTGGTACATCCAGTTGTTTTCAACAGTGTATCCCTCGCATCCGCCGTAAATTTCAACGGCGTTGCCAAAGCGTGTGGTGTTGTAGCTTCCGTCGCCGCGCTTTGCGCCGCCCAGCATCGAGCCGCCGAGCCACGAGAAGATGCAGTTTCTGACAACACGGTTGACGGTGGTGCCCGAGCCTATGCCGTGGCAACCTGTGTGCATGATCCAAAGACCGTCAAAGGTTACATTGTGTGCAGAACCGCCAAAGGTGTTTCCGCCTGCACCGATCTCGATATCAAGAAATCTTTCGCCGGGGTTGCCCTTGTCGGAATAAAGATAGAGCTTGTTGGTCTCTCTGTCGCCAAAGAATTCCAGGTCGGACGAGAGCTGATCGTAGTTCATAAATCCGCCTGCGCCGCGAAGCTTCATGTGGCCGTAAAGCTCGTTGTATACGCCGTAGGTATAGCTGGGGTCAAAGTGCAAAAGACCGGGGTTGTCCACTTCTTCTTTAAGAACGTAAACGTTTTCAACGTCGGTGGGTTCCCACATATCGGCACCTGCGTAGTTCTTCTTGGACGAGTCGATAATAGGCTTTACGCCTTCGCCGTAAGAAGCATAAGTCACGCCGTCCTTGTCAACCTTTATATTTCCTCTGAAATGGTCGCCGCGCTTGAAAAGAACGGTGTCACCCGGCTGGGTGATCTCGTTTACCTTTTCAAGGGTAGCAATCGGCTTTTCAATCGAAAGGCCGTCGTTGCAGTCGCAACCCGAATTTGAAACGTAAATAACTCTTTCGCTCTTGGGCTGGTAGTTGGGAGTGAAGATAACCGAGTCCTTCATTTCCTGAGCTTTGAGATCGAGAGCTTTTTTTACTTCGGCGGGAGTCATGCTTTCAAGCTCCGCCATAAACTTTTTTGTTGCCATTTTGGTTTCCTCCTGATGTATGTTTTCAGTATTTCAAATAATTCATGTTGGGTTTTTGCATAAATACGACGGTGGGCTCTTGCTCGTGCACAAGGTTTTTAAGGGTGTCCTTTGCCGTATCGTCAAAAAGGTAGATGTTGCCGTACATTCTGCCAAGACGGGCACCGACGGGATCGATATATACGTTGTTGCGCATAACTATCTTACGGTTGCCCTCGTCAAGAAACTGTACAAGAACACCGGGCGAGTGGCAGAAGATATTTCTTTCGGCAACGAAGTTTTGCACATCCTCGCACATTCCCGCGCCGCAGAACATGGGCGCGCCGCCATAGCGTCCCGTGCATCCCCATCCGCCGTATCGGCAGATGTTGCCGGTCATATATACGTCCTTGACATAGCGTTTTGTGCCCTCGCGGCCGCCGTTGTAAAATTCGATGTGCCAGAAACATCCCTCGGTCAGGTTTCCGCGGTAGATAACGTCCTCCTGAATACAATCGCCCTCGGAATATCCGCCATACTGGTGAGTGATGGCAGTGTCGAATATCTGATACATCCAGTTGTTTTCCACGTGAAATCCCACGCATCCGCCGTATATCTGCACGGCATTTCCGTAGCGTGTGGTATTCCAGCTTCCGTCGCCGCGCTTTTCGCCGCCAAAAGCCGCGCCGCCGATCCAGCCGAAGATGCAGTTTTTGACAGTTCTTCTTTTTGCCGTGCCCGAGCTTATGCCGTGGCAACCTGCAAAAAGCACCCAAAGGTTGTCAAAGGTGGCACCGGGTGCTCCGCCGTCAAACACGGCAGAAACACATCCTTTTGCGCCGATTTCGATGTCATAAAAACGCTCTGCGGGATTTCCCCCGTGCGAGCAGAGATAAAGCTCGCCCGTTTCGCGGTCGTTGTAAAAAACAAGGTCGTCGCGAAGATCGCAAAGCTCCATAAAGTCGTTTTTGCCGCGCATGGCTCTGTCGGCATATATCTCGTCGGTCGAGCCGTAGGTGTAGGCGGGGTTGAAGATGATAAGTCCCACGTTGTCAAGCTTTTCGGCAAGACGATAAACATTTTCGTACTCGGTGGGGATCCAAAGATCGGGGTCGGCGTAGTTTTTGAGCGAGCCGCAGATAATAGGCTTTACACCCTCGCCGTACGCCGAAAAGGTCATGTTGTTGTGCACCACTTTTACACTGCCGCGGAAGATATCGCCGCGCTTGAAAAGCACGGTGTCGCCGTCGCGAGTGATAGAATTGAGTTTTTCTATGGTGCAAATGGGTTTTTCCATCGAAAGGCCGTCGTTTTCGTCACAGCCTGCGTTTGAAAGATATATCACACGCTCGCCGCGGGGGATATAATTTTTGGACGAGACAACTTTGTTGCGTATCTCCTGTGCCAAAATATCCACCTTTTCGCGAACAAGGGCGGGCGGCATTTTTTCAAACTCTGCCAGATATTGTGAGCTTGCCATATACTGTTCCTTTACTGCATAAAATTTGTAAGAAAAGCAAATATTTTCCTTAATGCAACTATACCATAAACCGCAATTTATTTCAACAAAATACAAAAAATAACTTCCGTCAAAGGGTAGAAATTCACCCTGTTATTTTTGGTCATTTTTCACAAAAAGCGGAGTACCCTCCGTAAACGGCGCGTTTTACACCGACCAAAAGATAAAGTTGTTGTTTTTTACCATTGATGTAATTCCAACACCTCATCCACCGCTGACGCGGTCCCCCTTCTCCTGAAAGGAGAAGGCATTGTTGGGGTGCGGATTCCAAATCAATGATAAAAATCCCAATCGTAGGGGCGAACTGTGTTCGCCCGTTTTGCCAATGATTAAATTCCACACAAAATAATAAAGTTTCGGTCCACCCTTTTCAAAGGGTGGCGGATTCCAAAGGCGGCGCCTTTGGTCGCTCTCCGTAGAGAGCGAAACACCCCTTTTGCGTTCGTAAAGCGCAGGATGGGT
>JAFYUZ010000113.1 GCA_017549365.1 Clostridia bacterium | reverse complement strand
GGGATGTTTCGCTCTCTGCGGAGAGCGACCAAAGGCGCCGCCTTTGGAATCCGCCACCCTTTGAAAAGGGTGGACCGAAACTTTATCTTTTGATGTGGAATTTCACCATCGGCGAAATCAACAACATTAAATTGCATCTACTTGAACAGCTAAATTAACCTGCGGTCAGCTTATTGACTCATACACTCCCGTGATCTCGCACACATACATGGTGTGAAAATCCTTTGCAGGATAATTTATGCTGACAAGGGAGGGATCGATAAAAGAATTTTCGTCAAGCTCCTGGGCAAAAAGCTTTTTGCCCACCACAGTAAGGCGTGCTTCGTCAAAGAAAACCGCGCCGTCGCGGATTTTGGCGCAAAGTCCCGCATCGGTTATCTTGTCGCTGTCTCTGCCCGATCTTCTGCCGCAGATCGTCAGGGCATCGCGGTATTTTTCATCAAAAAACGAAAGGGTAACCGTGTCCTGCGCATCGATAAATTCCTTTGTAAAGCGCTGGGGTCTTACAAAGCAAAAGAAAACGTTTTTGCCCCACAAAACACCCACTCCTCCCCAGCTGGCGGTCATTGTGTTTATTTTTTTGTCGTCTCTTTTTTCGTCACAGGCAGAAATCAGCATCCATTCCTTGCCAATCTTTGTAAAAGGGTTAAAGGAAAACTCCGATATGTCTTTTTCTCTCAAATTCATTTTGTTCACCTCGTCTGATTATATGTTTTTTGTTTTACAAATAGCACTTTATGGTGTCTTCTATCCAGTATGCGTATTCGGTGTCGCCCCGCTCAAGGCTTTTCAAAAGAAGGTACGCATCGCATCCGTCTGACGGATCGTGCCAGATATCGGCAAAGACAAAGTCGTATTCAGCACTTTTTTTATTTTTTTGCTCGGCGGCAAAAAACAGGGCGTCAAACTCTGTCACCCGTATCTTTTCTTTCTCTTCAAACTGCGGCAAGATATGCTTTTCAAATAGCTCTATGGCGCATTTGTCGCGCTCGATCACAGTCACCGACGTCACGTCTTTTTTCAGCGATGCCATATATGCAAAATATCCAAGCCCCAGACCATAGGTCAAAACGTCCCCGTGGGCTTTTTGTATCGGCTTTTTCATGGTGTTGATCTCGTTTGGGGTAACAAGCATCCATTCTCTGCCGTCCTGCATGATACAAGGGTAAGAGAATTTGCGGTCAAAAAATCCCACCTGCGGAATGATCCTGCCGTCGGAAAGCTTTTTCAGATCGTCAAAAACAAAAAGCTCGTAGGGCGCATAGCTTTTTTGACAGAGTGTCCAGCCGCAAAAGCTTATATGATCGAGCTTTATGTTCTTGTAGTAGGGATCGTCAAGAAATTCTGCGGGGTCAAGCTTTTTTACGGTTTTTGAAAGGTAGTTTTGCATCATATCCCGATCGTCGAAAAGTTCCAGCGCCCCCGAAAGCAGCACTCGATACGCCTTTTCGTCCGAAAATCCGCAATCGCGTTTAAGCTCTTCCACCATATCTATGCTTATGCCGTCGGCACAGTTGTTGATAAAAAGCGAAAGGGCAGAAAGCAGCCTTTCGTTTTGGTCGTGTATTTTTTTGTTTTCCATGTTTTTCAAAGAAAGGCGCTCGTTTTTTGAGCGCCTTTTTGTCTTATTCTTTGTTTTCGTTTTCGTTTTCGCCGTCGGTTTCCGAGCCTTCGTCATCGCCCTTTTCGTCGGGGGCGTTGTCCTTTGGCTGAGCCTCGTCGATAAGATCCTGCGGATTGAAGCCAAAGGGGAAGAAAAATCCGTTGCCCTGTTCGGGGATGCTTTCTTCTTGTTCAGCCTCGTCCTGCTTGTTGGACTTTACGGTAAATACCTGCTGACGGCGCTTTTTTTCATTTTCGTCATCGCTCTGCTTTTTCTTTGCCTCGGCAATGGCGGCAATCTCCTCGATGGTGGGGGTGGGGTTTGTGTCCATAACGAACTTAAACTGATCCTCGTCCATCGTTTCGTATTTCAAAAGGAATTCTGCCGTCACGTGCATCTTATCCTCGTTTTCACGAATAAGCTTTTCGGCAAGGGCAAAGCATTCGTCGATGATGCTCTTGATCTCGCTGTCGATAAGGGCGGCGGTTTCTTCCGAATAGTTTTTGGCGTTGTTGAAATCACGGCCGAGGAAAACCTCGTCGTCCGAACGCTCGGAAGCAAAGGCGATGGGGCCCAGCTTGTCGCTCATACCGTAGCGGGTTATCATATTGCGGGCAATCTGGGTTGCGCGCTGGATATCGTTTGAAGCACCGCCCGAAATATCGTCAAAAAATACCTTTTCGGCAACACGTCCGCCGAGTATCATGGTTATCTCTTCCATCAGGCCTTTTTTGTAAACGCTTACCTTGTCTTCAAGCGGCACGGTAAGGGTATATCCCAAAGCGCGGCCTGCGGGGATGATAGATATCTGACGCACGGGATCGACCGAGGGAAGAAGATGGGCTAGAACTGCGTGACCTGCCTCGTGGTAGGCGGTCTTGCGCTTTTCTTCGGGCTTGAACTTGCGTGATTTTTTCTGTGTTCCCACCATTATTTTAAGGGTTGCCTCTTCGATATCGTTCATACCGATGAGCTTTTTGTGCTTGCGTGCCGCGTGAAGCGCCGCTTCGTTAAGAAGGTTTGCAAGGTCGGCACCGGTAAAGCCAACGGTGGTCTGGGCGATCTTTTCAAGATCCACAGCTTCTTCAAAGGGCTTGCCCTTGGCGTGTACCTTAAGAATATCCACACGACCCTTAAGATCGGGGTAGTTCACTGTTATCTGTCTGTCAAAACGTCCGGGACGCAAAAGGGCAGGGTCAAGAATATCGGGGCGGTTTGTCGCCGCGATAACGATGACACCCTCGTTGCTGCCGAAGCCGTCCATCTCAACAAGCAACTGGTTCAAGGTCTGCTCTCTTTCGTCGTGACCGCCGCCAAGACCTGCGCCTCTGTGGCGACCGACGGCATCGATCTCGTCGATAAAGATGATGGAGGGGGCGTTTTTCTTTGCGTTTTCAAAAAGGTCACGGACACGGGACGCGCCGACACCTACGTACATTTCCACAAAGTCCGAACCGGATATCGAATAAAAGGGAGCGCCTGCCTCGCCTGCAACGGCTTTGGCAAGAAGGGTTTTACCCGTACCGGGAGGACCCACCAAAAGGACACCGCGGGGAATACGGGCACCAAGCTCGTTGTATCTTGCGGGATTTTTAAGAAATTCCACAACCTCCTGCAATTCTTCCTTTTCCTCGTCGGCACCTGCCACGTCGGAAAATTTGACTTTGTTTTTGCCATCTGTCATCAGATGGGCACGGGATTTGCCAAACGAGTTTATCTTTCCGCCCTTGCCGCCCATGGCCTGGTTCATCGAAACAAAATAGAAGATGACGACAAAGCCGATAAGCAAAAGGGTGGGAAGATACGATACCCACCACGGAATATTGGCAGGCTCTTCAAAATCATAGCTTTCGATAACTCCGCTTTCAAGCTGTGCGGCATAAAGCTCGCCCAGGTCTTTGGTAAACATATCAAGACTGCGAAGCTTGTAAACGACCTCTTCTTCCTCCTCGTTGTTAAGGACAAGAACAAGCTCGTTGCTGTTGGAAACCTCGAAGGATTTTACCTCTTCGTTCACAAAGTGGTTGCGGATGTCACTGTATGTGACGTCCTTCTTGTCAGAGTTTCCGATAAGCCAGTTGGTCAGGGCGATCATGGCGATGATCGCGATGATGTAAAATGCAATTACTTTAAAGTTCTTTTTCATTAAGTTTTTATATCACTCCTTTAAAGGGGTTGAAAATTTACGAGCGGTAAAAAGCGATGATTGTGCAATCTTTCGTCCCGTCGGGTCTTGCATCATCACACGGGGCGGAAAAAAGCGGAAGACACACAACGGTGTCACTGCCGTTTTCGCATTTTTTGCAAACAAGGGGAACAAGCGGGCGCTCGTCTGACGGAATTTTTGCGTCTGCAAAAACTTTTTTAAGCTTTCGCGACATTCCGCCCAGCACAAAAACGTCGTGTTCCTTTCTTGGGCGTACAAAAACGCTATTATCTATTATATCAGATGCAACAAGCACTTTTTTATACAATTTGTAAACAATATCTTCGTTTTTGATAACCTGTGGGATTTGCGCATCTTTTCCGCGTGCCATAAAGACCGCGTATTTTTCGTTTATAATATTTTCTCCGTAAACTTGCGGAATATCAAAAAAACGGTCGGTTTTTCGGGTGCTTTCGTTTTTGCCTCGGGAGCTTGAAAAGCAAAGCCCTTCTTTTGAAACAACGGCGCAGATATTGCCCGGCAGGCAGACTGTGCGCTTTTTTCGGTCGGCGGCACAAGCATCAATGGCGCTTGTGATGTCGTTTGTGTTTTTCAGAGAAAGAAGAAAACGGCTTTCGCACATCGCCGAAAAGCTTTCGCGGATATGCCTTTTTAAAAGGGGAAGAGGAACAGCGCAAAGCTCTTTTGCCGTCATGCCGTCGCAGACACGCTCCTTTGACAGGGCGGACAAAAATTCCTTGTCCTCCCGTGCGCTTTCGGACAATCTCAAAACTGCCCCTTCAAGCTCGGGGTTCAGCTTTTTCAACTGCGGTATCACCGAATGACGCAAAAAATTTCTCGAATATTCCTGGTCTTCGTTGGTTTCGTCGGTGATGTGATCCTGCCCCTTGGCATCAAGATATTCTTCCACCTCGTGGCGACACATTCCGATGAGCGGGCGGATATATTCGCCTCTTACGGGCGGAATTCCGCATATTCCGTCGCCGCCTGCGCCGCGGACAAGGTTAAAGATCACAGTTTCGGCGTTGTCGGATGCCGTGTGCGCCGTGGCAATGCGACGGGCACAAAAATGCGCCTTTGCGCGCTCAAAAAAAGCGTACCTTGCGTTTCTTGCCACCGTTTCCACACTGCCATCCTCGCTTTTGCAAAGGCTCGGCACGTCGATCTTTTCGGAATAAAAGGGTACGGAAAGCTTTCCGCACAAGGCTTTTGAAAAAGCCTCGTCCCTTTCTGCCGTATTTTCCCTTATCATGTGGTTGAGATGGCAGGCGCAGAGCGAAAAATCCATTTTTTCCGACAAAGCACAAAGTGCAAGAAGAAGACACACAGAATCCGCGCCGCCCGAAAGAGCAACGACCACCGTGTCGCCTTTTTCTATCATCCCGTGCTTTTCGATCGTGCGGCACACCGCACTTTCAAAGAAAGATGCAAAGGGGGAAATCTTGTTATTCATTGTGAGCCGTGTCCACCGAAATAAACTTTGTATACTGACCGTACCAGCCAAGATCCGCCTTGCCTGTCGAGCCGTGGCGGTTTTTGGCGATTATACACTGGGCAGTATTCTGCTTTTCGGGATCATCCTTATAATATTCTTCACGGTAAAGAAACATGATAACGTCGGCATCCTGTTCGATGGCACCCGAATCTCTAAGGTCTGATGCCATGGGAGTTTTGTCGGTTCTGCCCTCAACTCCACGGTTCAGCTGGGCGCAGGTGATAACGGGAACTTTAAGGTCTTTTGCAAGAAGCTTTAAGTTTCTTGAAATTTCGCCGATCTCCTGCACGCGGTTGTCGCTTTTGGAATCGGACTGCATCAGCTGGAGATAGTCGATGATAACAAGTCCCAGGTTTTTGACACGGCGAAGCTTTGCCTTCATACCCGTTACGGTGATACCCGTGGTGTCGTCGATGAGAATGTCGGTTTCCGAAAGAACTGCGGCGGCGCGGGCAAGGTTTGACCAGTCGTTGTCCTCAAGCTCGCCGCTTCGCATCTTGTAGCTGTCAATAAGTGCCTCTGCCGAAAGCATACGCGAAACGATCTGCTCGTTCGACATTTCGAGCGAGAAGATGGCAACCGCTTTTTTCTGGCGGCAGGCAACGTTTGCGGCAATGTTAAGACAAAAGGCGGTTTTACCCATACCGGGACGGGCACCGACAACGATAAGGTCGGATTCACCCATACCAATAAGAAGCTTGTCTATGCTGCTGAAATAGGTGGGAATACCCATCGCCGCCTGGCGGTCGGTAATAAGCTCTTGCAGGTGGGTATAGTGTTGCAGAATAACGTCGCGGATGTGGGCAAAGCCCTTGGAGTTTACATCGGTGGCGATATTAAATATCTTCTGCTCGGCACTGTCAATAATGCTTGCCACGTCGCCCTCGGCGGTGTATGCCATGTCCTCGATCTCCTCTGCGGCGCGTATAAGGCTGCGCAGCATGGATTTGTCGCGGACGATCTTGGCATAGTCTGTAATATTTGCCGAGGTGGACACCGAGTCTGCCAGAAGCTTGATGTAGTTTTTGCCACCGCCCTCGTCGGTAACGCCTGCCTGTGCCAGAGCATCGAGCAGAGTTACGACCTCGATGGTGCGGCTTTGCAAAAACAAAGACTGCATGGCTTCAAAGATGTTTCTGTTTTGTTCCAAATAAAAATCGTCGGCGCGGATAATGTTTGCGACGTCCTTGAACCTTTCGGGATCAATAAGGATGGCGCCGAGAAGAGCCTGTTCGGCCTCTGTCGCAATGGGCAGGCGCCTTGGGCTGTCAATACTTGTGATTTCGTGAGCCATTTTTTATAAGACTCCTTGTAAATTATTCTTTGGACGCGATAACAACGGAAAGCTTGCCCGTGATCTCAGGGTGAAGCTTTACGTCAAGAGTATAGCTGCCGTATGCCTTGATGGCGTTGTCCAGCACGATCTTGCGCTTGTCGACGTCGATGTTGTGCTGCTTTTTAAGCTCTTCTGCAATTTCCTTTGATGTGATCGCACCGTAAAGACGGGAATCAGCACCCGAGCTTGCATAGATCTTAACAGTGATGCCCTGAAGCTTTTCGGCGTTTTCCTTTGCCAGCTTCTTTTCTTCGGCAAGCTTGTGAGCCTTTGCGGCTTCTTTGTTTTTAAGATCGTTGATGATGGTGGGGGTGAGCTCGCAGGCGAGCTTTTTGGGGAAAAGGAAGTTTCTTGCATATCCGTCCGAAACGTTTACAACCTCTCCTTTTTTACCCTGTGCCTTAACGTCTTCCAAAAGTAATACTTTCATTTTTTATACCTCCGTATGTCAGTAAAATTATTTGTTTGTTTATTCTTTTACGACCGAGTCGATCGCATTTTGCAAAAGTTCTGTTGCCTGTTCTATTGTCACGTCGCGCAAAAGAGCGCCTGCGGCATCAAAATGTCCGCCGCCGCCGAGAGATTCGAGTATCAGCTGAACGTTGATCGCGCCTCCCGAACGGGCAGAAATGTTGACGTTTGCCCCGATTCGTGCCAGAACAAAGGTGGCGTCCACTCCCGTTATCGACAAAAGACGGTCTGCGCTTTTGGAAGAAACCAGCTTTGTCTGGCTGGCATCGTCCGAATCAAGCTTTGTGGTGGCAATTATCATTCTGTCGCGGTAGATGGAGATGTTGTTTTCAATATCCGCCTCGTACATAAATTCGTCGAGATTTGTGCGGAAAAAGTTTTGGGCTTCGATCGGGTCTGCGCCCAGCGAACGCAAAAACAGCGCCGCGCTGAAGGTGCCAACCCCCGTGTTTTTTCTGAAATTGTTGGTGTCAAGGATAATACCTGCAAAAAGAAGCTCGGACTCGATCTTTGTCAGTCCGCCGTGGGGCAGGGCGTATTCGGCAATCTCGCACAAAAGCTCGGATGCCGACGAAACCGAAGGCTCGATATACGCAAGCTTTGGCGCAATGGCGTATTCCTCCTGCACCTTTCTGTGGTGGTCGATAATCAGATAGTTCATGCAGTTGTCGTATATTTCCTTCGACTCGAACATATCGGGATTGTTTACGTCGCAGATGATGAGAAGAGTGTCGGAATTTATCATATCCTGCGCCGTTGCCGCGTCGGTGAAAAGCTCGTAGTAATAGTTGAGCCCGCGCATGCGCGAGAAAATGGGTTTCAGGTTTACGTCGTGGATGTTTACAACGATCTTTGCCTGCTTGCCAAGGGTAGTTGCAATACGCGCCGCCGCAACGCAGGAAGCGATGCTGTCGTGGTCGCAGAATTTGTGACCCATAACGATAACATTCGAGCTTTTTTCGATAAGAGCCGAAAGCTCGCCCGCAACAACTCTCGAGCGGATCTTGGTTTTTTTCTGTACAGTCTTTGTTTTTCCGCCGTAGTATTCGGTGGAGCTGTCTGTTCTCAAAACCGCCTGGTCGCCGCCGCGCTGAAGCGCAAGCTCAAGGGCGGCACGTGCCGCCGCTTCCTTTTCGGCAAAAGATCCGGGAATGTTGGAAATGCCGATGGAGGCGGTGATGGGGGAGGAGGATTCGTCCACCTCCGTTTCGCGGATGCTGTCGAGAATGTCAAATTTCGAAGCAACAATGCCCGAAAGATGCTTTTCTTCAAAAACAACAACGTATTTGTCCCTGTCGTATTCGGTAACAGAGCCGCCGCGGGCTTTTGTCCATTCGGAACTAAGCCGCGCCACCCGTGCCGAAACACTGCGGTACTGATCTTTGGAAACGGCAACCGAGTCACCGATGTTGTCAAGCATGATAAAAGCCACAACGGCGTTTTTTTCGGCAAGCTCTTTTTTTGCAAAAACAAGCTCGGATCTGTCGGCAAGCACCACGATGCAGTAGGATTTGTTGCCCGAATTCAGGGCATATCCCGAAACCTCGTAGTCCACGTCGTTGTAGTTGAGAAAAAAGGTTGCACCCGAATTAAGCTGTTCAATTCGTGCAGGGGTAAAGCTTGCGTTTATGGTTTCTGCGGCGCTTTTGCCATAAAGCGAGTGGCGCGAGCCCGACGCTTCCACAAAGGCAGAGTTGTACCAGTTTATCATGCCCTGCTTGTTCACGATGATGACGGGGGATCTGAATTTTGAAACAAAATCAAGGGTAGTGCCGATAATGGCGTTGTCCTGCGAAAAAAGTCCTTCGCTTTTTGTGTCTTTTCTCAAAAGAAGAAAAGCACACACCACGTATCCTGCAATAAGCAAAAGCCCCGCAAGTATCAGCCACGGGTTAAAAAAGGCGGATATCACCGTAAAAACCGCAAGGCTTGCTATGGCGCACAAAACGCTTTTTCGCCAGGTCATTGCCCGCAATTGTTCGAGCAGTTCTTTCAAGACGTTTACACCTCCGAAAGGTTATTGTTGATAAGGTTCGTTACTGCGTGAGCAGTAGAAAACTCCGAGCAGGACAAGGATTGTGGTGCCAAGTCCCGCGGGCAGAAGAGCGGCAATAACAAGAGATACCGCCATGATAAAGGGAAGAGCCGCCTTTGAATAGTTTCTTCTGCGGAAAATTTCGCCCACCTGCTTGAGTCCGCAGATCATAAATCCGGGCGAGAGGAGATACGAAATGTTGTTAAGCGCGTGTCCCACGGCGCCGTCAGAAAAGATCGCAAGCAACGAGCAGATGAAATATACGAACACCGAAACGGGCAAAAGCCTAACTTCAAAGCGTACGCCGTCAAGCATTTTTTGCGCATCGCAAAGCTTTGCCACAGTACGGGTGAAGGATGCCGAGATATATCCCAGAATCATTGCCGAAAGCAAAAGCACCGCAGGAAGCATATACAGGGTCTGTTCTGCCATGGCATCCACAAGCTTTGGGATGTCGCCCGGCTCAAACGCCGCATATCCCAAAGTCGCAGGCTCGAGCGAGGAGATCGTTTCAATAAGCTGTGGCTTTACCGTGTCGATATAGCCTTGGAACTGCGCCAGCAGATCCTTGGGCGATATGCCGTATTGCAGTTTCATGGCAACCAGCGCCGCAAAGCCGCATATGACCGCCGAAACGGCACTGCCTGCAACGGCGGAGGATTTTGCTCTGTCGGGACAGTAGTTTATGCCGCGGATTATCGAAAACGACGTACCTGCCGCAAAAACAACGGCCGCAGGCCCCACCGAATCCTTTGTTACCGCAAAGCCGACAATGTATGCGACCAGCGGAATGAAAAACGAAAAATGGTTGCCGATCCTGTACGAAAAAACCGCGTATATCGGCGCCGAAAGCACAAGGGCGATGAGTGCAAGGTATCCTTTGTCAATGGCGGCGGTGCAAAAGAGGACGGCGGAAAGCAGAAGAAGAAAAAGGTCAAAAGGGGTGATCTTTATGGTCTTCACGGTCATATTTCGGTTTTCGCCGCCGACAAAATTGCCGCCGTCGTTGCCGTCAAAGCCTTCGTCAAGGCAGATTTGTTTTTTGAATAATTTCAAGATATTCCTCCGAGTGCACCAAAAAAAGTGCACGAATTAGGGATTTGCATCAGAAGTCGAATTTGACCTGCTGAGCATTGATATCAAAAGCTTCAAGCAGCGTTCCCGTGCTCGGGAGCTTTGATTTTCTGTATTTTGCGTATTTTTTCATTTCTTCCGAGCCGTCGTCGGCAAAGACAGTGACGTCCTCAAGCTTAATGCCCTTTTTCAGGGTGAAAACATAAACGCCTGCGGCGGTTCTTGTGCTCTTTGCCGCCAGCTGGTCGGAATTCATGATGATAGCCTTGTTTTGTGTCGAGCGCAAAAGAAACTCGCACGAGGGTTTTTTGCCCTCTTTTTCGGGCACGAAGAAGATGCCGACGGCAGGACTGTCGTCGCTGTATGCGTTGGTAAGCTTCTTTCTGTTAAGCTTTGTGGCGTAGGAATTGAGGGGAACAGCCACCGCTTTTCCGTTTTCAAAGAAGAAGGCAACGCTTCCCTTGTAATCGCGGGCAAGCAGCATGGCAAGAACGTTTTCGCCCTCGTCAAAGCCAAGCTTTGCGGGGATGTAATCGCCCAGCGCCGAGGCTTTGACCGTTTCAAAATCGTCGGGCTTTGCCTTGTAGCACTGGCACTTGTCGGTGAAGAAAAGCAGCTCGCATTCGCTGTCTGTTTCCTCGCGGACAACGACAAAATCGTTTTCCTTAAGCTTTTGCTCTTCGTTGTGGGGCAGATTTCCCTTGTGGGGCAAAAGCTTTTTGAAATATCCCTCGTTGGTAAGAACGACGACAACGGGATACGCCTCTTTTGCAGGCTCTTCGTAGATCGGCTCGTCCTCGGTAAAGAGAAGCTGGGTCTTTCTTGCCTTGGCATATTTTTTCTTTATTTCCGAAAGCTGTTTTGCGATTACCGCGTGTATCTTCTTTGGCGACGAAAGCTTGTCTTTGGTGTCGGCAATGTCAGCCTCCAGCTTTTCGGTTTCGGCAATGCGTTTAAGAATATATTCGCGGTTGAGGTTGCGCAGTTTTATTTCGGCAATGTATTCTGCCTGCACCTCGTCGATAGAGAAGCCTTTCATAAGGTTGGGGACGACCTGCTTTTCGCTTTCGGTCTCGCGGATGATCTTTATTGCCTTGTCGATGTCAAGAAGAAGCTCTTTAAGACCGTAAAGCAGATGAAGCTTTTCTTCCATACGGCAAAGGTTATAATAAAGCTCGCGTCTGACACAGTCGGTACGCCACGCGATCCATTCGTTAAGAATATCGCGCACACCGAGAGTTTTTGGGTTGCCGCCGATAAGCACGTTGAAGTTGCAGGGAAAAGCGTCTTCAAGAGGGGTGGAGCGCAAAAGCTTTGCCATAACCTTTTCGTGGTCTGCGCCGCGTTTGAGGTCGATGGTAAGCTTAAGACCCTGAAGGTCTGTTTCGTCGCGCACGTCGGAAATTTCCTTGAGCTTGCCCTCTTTTATCAGCTTTGCAATCTTGGCAATGATCGCCTCGACGGTGGTGGTGTAGGGTATCTGCGATATTTCTATGCAGTTTTCTTTTTTGTCATAAGAGTATCTTGCTCTTACCTTAAAAGATCCTCTGCCCGTCTCGTAAACTTCGCTAAGTGCTGCTTTGTCGTAAATCAGAAGTCCGCCCGTCGAAAAATCGGGAGCTTTTATTATTTCAAGAAGATCCGCCTTGGGATCTTTCATCAGCTCGATGGTGGCGTCGCATATCTCGCCCAGGTTGAACGAGCAGATGTTGGTTGCCATACCTACGGCAATACCCAGGTTTGCCGAAACGAGAATGTTCGGAAAAGCGGTGGGAAGCAGGGTGGGCTCCTTCATGGTGTTGTCGTAGTTGTCCACAAAGTCCACGGCATCCTTGTCGATTCCGCCGAAGATCGCCTCGCAAAAATCGTCAAGACGGCATTCGGTGTAACGGGATGCGGCGTACGCCGTTGTGGAAAAACGCTTGCCGAAGTTACCCTTCGAGTCGATAAAAGGATGAAGCAGGGTTTCGTTGCCCTTTGTCAGTCTTACAAGGGTCTCGTATATTGCGCCGTCGCCGTGGGGGTTGAGATGCATGGTGGCGCCGACAACGTTTGCCGATTTGGTACGTGCCCCGTGCATAAGTCCCATGTCGTACATGGTGTAAAGCAGTTTTCTCTGCGACGGCTTAAAACCGTCGATCTCGGGGATGGCACGCGAGATGATAACGCTCATGGCGTAGGGCATATAGTTTACGCGCAGAGTGTCGGTTATCGCCTGGTCAAGGGCGGGTGCGGGGGGCAGGATCTCTTCTGTAACTTTTGTTTTGCTCTTTTTCTTGGTTGGTTTCTTTTCAGCCATAATATTTCCTTATCAAAAAAATTATTCTTCTGTGTCAAAAAGCGAGGGGAGAGACGATCTGTCTTGCGTTTTTGTCTTTGGGTTTTCCTCAAAGGGAATGCCCAGGTGCTCGTAGGCGCGCACGGTGGCGCAACGTCCGCGGGGGGTGCGGTTCAAAAATCCCAGTTGGAGAAGATAGGGCTCGTAAACGTCCTCAAGAGTGACCGCCTCTTCTCCGATGGTGGCAGAAAGGGTTTCGAGTCCCACGGGGCCTCCGCCGAAAAATTTGATGATGGCGGAAAGCATTCTGCGGTCGATGCTGTCAAGACCGAGGGCGTCGATCTCAAGAAGCTGCAGTGCTCCGTCTGCCATTTCCTTGGTGATAACGCCGTCGCCCTTTACCTGGGCGTAATCGCGCACACGCTTTAAAAGGCGGTTGGCAATACGGGGAGTACCGCGCGAACGGCGGGCGATCTCAAGAGCTCCGTCGTGCTCAATGGGCATTTCAAGAATACCCGCACTTCTTGTCACAATATCCGAAAGCTCGTTTTCGTTGTAAAGCTCAAGGCGCATCAGATGACCGAATCTGTCACGCAAAGGAGACGTCAGCTGACCTGCACGGGTGGTGGCGCCGATAAGGGTAAAGCGGGGAAGGGGCAGGCGTATGCTTCGGGCAGACGGACCTTTGCCCATGATGATATCAAGGTTAAAATCTTCCATGGCAGGATAAAGGATCTCTTCGACCTGACGGGGAAGACGGTGTATCTCGTCGATAAAGAGGATGTCGTTTTCTTTAAGGTTGGTCAAAAGCGCGGCAAGGTCGCCCTGTTTTTCAATGGCAGGTCCCGACGTTATACGTATACCTGCGCCCATTTCGGCGGCAATGATCGCCGACAGGGTGGTTTTTCCAAGTCCGGGAGGGCCGTGAAGCAGAATGTGGTCCAGGCACTCTCCGCGCATTTTTGCCGCCTCCATCGAAATGGCAAGCTTTTCTTTCACGCCCTTTTGTCCCACGTATTCGGACAAGGTCTTGGGGCGCAGAGAGATCTCGTTTTCGGAATCCTCCGAAATCTCCCGCGAGCTTATTATGCGGCTTTCAAAATCAAATTCGTTTTCGCTATATTCTTCGTTTCTCGTACTTTTAATCAAAATTCAAAACTCCTTTTACTTCATAAGAAGTGCCAGCGATTTGCGTATAAGCTCCTCGACCGTGCCGTTTCCCGCGGATTTCACTGCCTTTGCGGCGTCGTTTTTGGTGTATCCGAGCACCACAAGCGCTGATATGGCGTCGTTTACGACAGAAGCACTGTTCAGCACCTCGCCGGTTTCAACGTCAACCGAATCGCCGTAGCTTGTGCTTGTTATGGTCTTTGCTATCTTGTCTTTAAGCTCGATTATAACCTTTTGCGCCGTTTTAAGTCCTATGCCGTTGGCTTTTGAGATCGCCTTTGCATCGTCTGCGGCGCAGGCAATGGCAATTTCAGACGGCGAAAGTGCCGAAAGAATGGCAAGGGCACCCTTGGGGCCTATACCTGAAACGGTTATAAGCAGGCGGAAGATGTCGCGTTCTTCCTCGTCGTAAAAACCAAAAAGCTCCTGCGAATCTTCTTTTACCGAAAAGTGGGTAAAGAGCATCTGCTCTTTGCCGTCGCATTTTCCGTCGGGAAGAATAGTGTGCTTTGCACAAAGGCGCGCGTGGGTTGTGGCGCTGATAAGTAGCTGATATCCCACCCCCGAGCAGTCAATGACGGCAAGATCGGGGCGAAGGATGGTGAGTTTTCCGTTAAGATAGTAAAACATTTTTTCTCCGTAAAGTTTATTTTAGATTGAACAACATCGAGGAAGAACTGTAACCGTGGCAGATGGCGGCGGCAAGAGCGTCGGCGGTGTCGTCGGGTTTGGGGGGATTTTTAAGTCCGAGAAGAGTTGTGACCATGGCGATGATCTGATGCTTTTCGGCTCTGCCGTAGCCTGTTACAGACTGCTTTATCTGCAAAGGGGTGTATTCAAAAATCGGAATACCCCGTCGGCTTGCCGCAAGTAAGATAACTCCGCGTGCCTGGCAAACGTTCACGGCGGTTTTGGCGTTGCTGTTGAAAAAAAGCTCTTCGATCGAAATGGCGTCGGGCTTAAACTTGTCGCACAGCTCGCAGATGCCGTCGTATATCTCACAAAGGCGAAGCTCGGTCTTTGTGTGGGCGGGGGTGGTGATGGCGCCGTACTCTATGGGGGTGAGCTTGTTGTTTGAATATCCGATGACGCCAAAGCCCACAATGGCGTATCCGGGATCTATTCCCAGAATTATCATAAGGCATAAAACTCCAATATATGCATAATCTATTATATTATAACACTAAGCGGAAGAAAAGTAAAGTATTATTTTTTCTTTTCTTATAAATAAATAAAAAAGTTATTTTAACAGCCGAAAAAAATCGTTCAAAAAATATAAAAAAATTCCCGGGGCGGCGTTTTTTGCCGTCCCGGGCGGGAAGAAGCGATTATTTTGCAAGATACTCGATCAGCTGGTTTTTGATGCTTTCCATACCTGCAATATTGGGGTGTCCGTCGGTCTTTGAAAAATCCGAAAGCACAAGGGCTTCAACACCGTAATGCTCGCAGGCTTCGAGGATGCTGGTCTTGATAACGTCGGAAAGTCCCGTGTTCACCATATATACGATGCGCGCGTCGCCCGCAAGCTCTTTAAGTCTTGCCAGCATATAGCAAAGGGCGGGGCGGAAGTATTTCAGCTCGTCTTTTGTCCAGTCGGAATATTTCATCCAGCCGATCGGCGAGCCTGCCCAGGTGTCGTTGGTCGCGCCGAAAATGAGGATGGTGTCAAGGTCGTTGGTTTCAAAAAATCCTTCGTCCGCAAGCTTGTCGATTCGGGTGATAAACGCCGAGTTTGTCGAGTCTGCCCCGCCGTAACCCGTGGTGCAGATGGTGGAACCCGACCAGCTGGAATTTAAGGCAAGAAGCGAGCCTGTTTCGGTTACAAACTTGTGCCACCAGGTCTCGGTAAGCTTTGAAACGTCGGTGTTCTGGGGATTGGGGTTTTTAGAGTACCACACGGCGTGGCCTTTGGGCATAACACCCTCGAAGGTCGAATAGCTGTCGCCGAGAATAAGCAGGTTGCCTGCGCTCTTTGGCCGGAACAAAAACGTGCTGATCGTCGGCGGCTCCGGTTCGGGCAAAACGCGGTTCTTCATCAAGCCGAATCTGATGCAGTGTCATTCGTCATTCGTTGTAACCGATCCGAAAGGCAGCGTCGTGTGCGAATGCGGCAAGATGCTCCAGCGGAATGGGTACAAGATCAAGATTCTGAATACGATCAATTTCAAGAAATCGATGAAATACAACCCTTTCGCGTATATTCACTCAGAAAAAGACATTCTGAAGCTTGTGACGACGCTAATTGCCAACACGAAGGGCGAGGGGAAAGGCGGAGATGATTTCTGGCAGAAAGCTGAGACGCTTTTGTATACGGCACTGATTGGCTACATCTGGTACGAAGCACCAAAAGAGGAGCAGAATTTCAATACGCTGATCGAGATGTTAAACAGTATGGAAGTACGCGAGG
>JAFYUZ010000112.1 GCA_017549365.1 Clostridia bacterium | reverse complement strand
GGAACGAGATCACAGCTGAAGCGCTTAAGATACTTCAGGTCGAAAACGAACTTGAAGAAATCGTAAAGCTTGTCGGTATGGACGCACTTTCGGCAGGCGACAGACTTACTCTCGAGGTTGCCCGTTCCGTGCGTGAAGACTTCCTTCAGCAGAACGCATTTAACATCGACGATTCCTATTCTCCTTTGCAGAAGCAGTACAAGCTTCTCAAGGCGATCCTTGCATACAACGAAAAATCAAAGAAAGCCATCGAACAGGGTGCGGACATCGAACTTCTTTCGAACATTCCCGTCCGCGAAACCATCGGACGACTCAAGTCTGTTCCTCTCGAAGAATTTGACCGAGCGCTGAAAGACGTGCTTTCTGCTCTTGACAGTCAGATCGATGAAGTGATAGCACGCAAGGAGGATTGACGAAAGTGGCAATAACTAAGGAATATAAAACAATACGCGAGGTCGCAGGACCTCTTATGCTCGTCGACAAGGTCGAGGGTGTAAAATATTACGAGCTCGGCGAGATCGAGCTGCCCAACGGCGAAATGCGCCGTTGCCGCGTGCTTGACGTAAACGAAGACAAGGCGCTCGTTCAGCTTTTTGAAAGCTCGGCAGGTATCAACCTTGCCGACAGTAAGGTGCGTTTTCTTGGTCACGGCATCGAATTTGGCGTGTCGGACGACATTCTCGGACGAGTTTTCTCGGGTATGGGCACCCCCATCGACGGAGGCCCCGCCATTATCCCCGAACAGAATCTTGACATAAACGGCACACCTATCAACCCTGCCGCACGTAACTATCCGTCGGAATTTATCCAGACGGGCGTTTCGACCATCGACGGTCTTAACACTCTTGTTCGCGGACAGAAGCTTCCCATTTTCTCGGGTTCGGGTCTGCCCCACGCAAACCTTGCTGCACAGATCGCGCGTCAGGCAAAGGTTTTGGGCTCTGATTCAAAATTTGCCGTTGTCTTTGCCGCCATCGGTATCACTTTTGAAGAAGCGGATTTCTTCATCAGCGACTTCAAGCGCACAGGCGCCATTGACAGAACCGTTCTTTTCATCAACCTTGCATCCGACCCTGCCATCGAGAGAATTTCCACTCCCCGTATGGCGCTTACCGCGGCGGAATATCTTGCGTTTGAAAAGAATATGCACGTGCTTGTAATCCTTACGGATATCACAAACTATGCCGAAGCTCTGCGTGAGGTTTCGGCGGCAAGAAAGGAAGTCCCCGGAAGACGAGGATATCCCGGTTATCTTTACACCGACCTTGCCACCATGTACGAAAGAGCGGGAAGAAAGCTCGGATGCGACGGTTCGATCACTATGATCCCCATTCTCACCATGCCCGAGGATGACAAGACCCATCCCATCCCCGACCTTACGGGATATATCACCGAAGGTCAGATTATCCTTTCCCGCGAGGTATATCGCAAGGGCTATCTGCCCCCCGTTGACGTTCTTCCGTCCCTTTCGCGACTCAAGGACAAGGGTATCGGCGACGGCAAAACGCGTGAGGACCACGCACAGCTGATGAACCAGCTTATTGCCTGCTATGCCCGCGGAAAAGAAGCTCTCGAGCTTATGGTCGTACTCGGCGAGGCGGCTCTTACCCCCACCGACAGACTTTATGCAAAATTTTCAGAAGAATTTGAAAAGCAATATATCAACCAGGGCTTTGAAGAAAACCGCACCATCGAGCAGACTCTTGATCTCGGTTGGAAGCTTCTTACCATCTTCCCCAAGAGCGAGCTGAAGCGTATCAAGCCCGAAACTCTTGAAAAGTATTACAAAGAGGACAAGTGATATGGCACAGAAGCAAGTAATACCGACAAGAATGGAGCTTTCGCGCCTGAAAAAAAGACTCATGACCGCACGCCGCGGACACAAGCTTTTAAAGGACAAGCGCGACGAGCTGATGAAGATATTTCTTGAAACGGTAAGGGAAAACAAGGCTCTGCGCAAAAAAATCGAAGAACGCATGAAAAATCTCCATTCAAGCTTTACGGTGGCGGCGGCAGTATCCTCCCGCGAGGCTATTGAAGAAGCTCTGATCTATCCAAAGACAGAAGGAGAACTTTCGGTGTCCACCAAAAACGTCATGAGCGTTATCGTTCCCGAATACGAATACAAGGTAACTAAGGCGCAAGGTGCAAGCCCTTACGGCTACGGCTTTGCTTTCACCTCGGGCGAGCTTGACAATGCAATTTCCGAACTTGACGATATTCTGCCCGATCTTTTGCGACTTGCAGAGGTCGAAAAACAGTCGCAGATGCTTGCTGATGAGATTGAAAAGACAAGACGAAGAGTAAACGCCCTTGAATATATCATGATCCCCGATCTTCAGGCAGGCATAAAGACCATTGTCATGAAACTTGACGAAAACGACCGCGGAAACACCACGCGCCTCATGAAGGTCAAGGATATGATGCTCGAACAACAAAGAGCAAACGGATATTAAAAAAGCAAGAACCGCGTCGGCTGACGCGGTTCTTTTTGTTCGTTTATAACAAAATCGCTTTAAAGGGGTTTTTTAATTATCTGGGCATATCTTCTGGGAAATTCTTTGGGAGTGTTCTTTTCTTTTCTGATTATGATGAGGCAGTGCTTTTTGTCCTCGTCCTCGCCGTCATAAAAATCGCAAAGATCGTAGTATATGATATCTTCGACCTTTCCGCCAAGTTGAGAAATGCCTCTTTTTGCCATCGAAAGCTCACTTTCGGGGTTTTGTATATCTGCCGCTTTTGCTCCTTTGTATGCCACAAAAAGTCCGCCTTTTTTCACAAAGGGCAGACAAAGCTCGCACAGGACCGGCAGGTTTGCCATGGCACGGGATACGGCAAGGTCAAAACCTTCGCGCATTTCGGGCTTGTTTGCCGCCTCCTCCGCACGCATGGGAAGCACTGTGCATTCCGCTCCCAGCTTTTCGCAGGCAAGACGGGTGAATTTCAGCTTTTTCTCGGTGCTGTCAAGAAAAGAAATGTCAATACCGGGTCGTGCGATCTTTAAGGGCAGACCGGGAAAACCTGCGCCGCATCCCACGTCAATCACCTTTGCGCCGTCACAAAAAAGCTTGCTCGAAAGAAAAGCCAAAGAGTCTGCGTGATGTTTGATGACAACGTCTCTTTCGTCGCGCACTGCCGTAAGGTTTGTGTGCGAGTTGTATTCGAGAAGCTCGTCTGTGAGTATTGCAAGATCGTCAATACATTTTTCTTCAACTGTGATATTGTATTTTTCGCAGAAATGCTTTATAATAGAAGAATGAAGACTTTTGTCGGACATTTTGTCCCTCCTTATCTTGTTTTTCGCGAAGGTATCTGATGGAAAGATTTATTGGATCATTTTTTGAAAACGAAAAAATCGAATATTTCGCAAGCACCGCGATATCTGCCGAATACATAGCTATTCCGCGCAAGCTTCCGCCGTATGCAAAATACGTCACGGTTTTTCTGATTCCCTACAAGTCGGACGTTGCGGACCGCAACGTTTCGTATTACGCCGTGCCGAGGGACTACCATTTTTATATAAAAGAGCTTCAAAAGAGGCTTTGCGACTTTCTTGAAAAAAACGGCATCAATGAAAAGGCAGAAATCTTTGCCGACAATTCGCCCTTTCTCGAAAGAAAGCTTGCCTGTGATCTCGGGCTTGGTTTTGTCGGAAAAAACGGACTTATAATAAACGAAAAATACGGAAGCTACGTTTTTATCGCAGAGATCGCTACCGAAAGAAAGATCGATCTTTCGTGCGGTAAAAAAACAGAGCGCAAAGAATGCCTCGGCTGCGGAAAATGTATTTTTGCCTGCCCGTCACAATGCCTTGGCGGCAAAGACCCGGTAGCTTCATGCATGTCCGAGCTTACCCAGAAAAAGAGGCTCTCGCCCGACGAAGCAGAGCTTGTGAAAAAGCACTATCTCGTCTGGGGGTGCGATGTTTGCCAAGAGGTTTGCCCTCACAATGCCAAAGCAGAGAAAACGCCCATAGGCTTTTTTAACGAAAAGCTTGTTGCACACCTGACAAAAGACGCCGTGTCACTGATGGACGACACAGCTTTTTCCGAAAGGGCTTTTTCGTGGCGCGGACGCGAAGTTGTTTTGCGCAATATTGAACTGTCTGATATATTATAACAAAAACAAAAGAAAAAATCAACAAGAAAGGCCGAGTTTGGTAAAATGGATAAAAACGAAAAAATAAAGCTCGGCTGTGCCGTGCTGTGCGAGGGAAAATACGATAAGATAAAGCTTTCGTCGGTAATAGACGGAGTGATCCTTACCACCGACGGTTTTTCGGTGTTCAACAATTCCGAAAAACGCGCCCTTTTGCGAAAGCTTTGCGAAGCTCGTGGGCTTGTTATTATCACAGACAGCGACAAGGCGGGTTTTTTCATCCGCTCAAAGCTTAAGGGGATGCTTCCGACCGACAGGGTGAAGCACCTTTATATTCCTCAGATAAAGGGCAGGGAAAAACGCAAAAAGCAGGATTCGAAGGATGGTCTTCTCGGCGTTGAGGGAATAGATTCCGCAACCTTGCGTGGCATTATTGAAAAAGCAAAGCTTGATGAAGCTTTTGGAAAATGCGGTTCTGCGCAAACGGTTGCCGTGACAAAAACACAGCTTTTTTCGCTCGGACTTTCGGGGGGAGAAAACAGTGCGTATCTTCGCGAAAAGCTTTGCGAAAGGCTTGATCTTCCCAAAAGCCTTACGGCAAACGCGCTTGTTTCGGCGCTTCAGATGCTCGGCACTTCTTTCGAAGAGGTGGAAAAACACGTTTGCGGCATAAAAAGCGGCGAATCTTTTGAAAAAAACGCCTTTTTCCCCGACGATGCGGTGGAAATTCTCGGTCTTATGAAGAGGTCGGGATACGAATGTTATTTTGTCGGCGGATGTGTCCGCGATCGCATTATGGGGTGCGATGCACACGATTTTGACCTTACCACCAACGCTTCGAGCGATGAAATAATATGCGTGCTCAAAAACGGCGGTTTTGACGCTTTTCTTATCGGTGGTGATTGCGGCACGGTGGGCGCAAAGAAAAAAAGCGGCGAGCTTTTTGAAATAACCCCATACCGCGCCGAGGGTGAATACAGCGACCACAGACACCCCGACAAGGTTGTTTTTGTAAAAGATCTGAAAGAAGATCTTTCAAGGCGCGATTTCACAATAAACAGTATGGCGCTGACCTTTGATGAAAACAAAGAACATCTCGTTGACGTTTTCGATGGTGCGGGCGACATCAAAAGAAAGCTTATAAAATGCGTAAACGATCCCGAAACCCGATTTGAAGAAGACGCCCTTCGCATATTGCGTGCATTCAGATTTTCGGCGCGTTTCGGCTTTGAAATAGAAGAAAACACCGCCAAAGCCATAGATTCAAAAAGCCATCTGCTTTCGTTTATCTCGGGCGAGAGAAAGCAGGAAGAACTGCGAAAAATGCTTGAAAAAGGCGGGATTGAGGGAATAATGACCCGATTTTCGTCTGCATTTTCGGAAGTTGTGGGAAACTTTGTGGGAAATGGCGTGGATTCGATAGATGGCGGTTTTTGCGAAAGACTTTTTTATATACTGCGCGAAAACCCGAAAAATGCCGTGGAGGCCACTCTTTCGCAACTGAAAACCTCGAAGGCGGACAGAGAAAAAATTCTTGAATACAAGGATATCTTTGATACACAAAAAATGTTGCCCTACGAAGAGCTTGTTGCTCTTCACGGCAGAATATACGAACAGTATCTCAATGCTTTTGGCGGGGATAAAAAGGCACAGGCCGTATTTTCCGATCCCGCAATCCCAAAAGAACTGATAGAGCTTGATGTTGGCGGCGAGGATCTGAAAAAGCTTGGAATATCGGGACGGGATATCGGAAAAACTCTTTTCGAGTTGCTGAAAAGAGCGATTTCGGGGGAGGTTTCCAATAAAAAAGAAGAACTTCTGGCGTATGCTTTGAAAATAACGGAGGATAAAAAATGAAATTTTTAAAGATCGCGGCAATTTTTGCGGCACTGTTGCTTGCTCTTTCGGCGTGCACCGAAAAAAAGGCGGACATCATCGACACCACCATCGATTTCCCCGACGAATATGCAAGCTCCGAATATATCGAGGCGCTTGCCAACGAAAGTTATATTCTTGACGTTTCGCTTTTCCATGACGATATGCTTATTTACAACACCGTTGCCCAGAGCGGTGGCGTGATCGAAAGTTATTCGAGCATCAACGGAAGCACTTCCCACACCCTTTCAAGGGGCGGCGAGACATATTTTATCGATGATGAAAACCGTGTGTATTTTCTTGCGGACACGTCGGATGATGGCGGTCTTCAGGGGGGAGTTGACTATTCGGCGGCAAAATATATCGGCTCGGGCAGAGAAACTCTTATGACAGGCAAAGAATGCGATTATGACGAATATCTTTGCAAGACGGGCGACGGCGAAGAATGCGGAGTAAAGCTTTATCTCAATGATAAGGGTGAGCTTTCGGCAATCGTCGATTATTACGGCGATCAGTCGATCGAGCGCGACGTTTCGTATTTTTCAACCGATATCCCCGAAGGTTGGCTGGAAATACCTGCCGATTATACCCTTGTCGACGAGGACACATATTTCAACGAATATTACGGACGGTAATTTATGAGCACGGGTATTGTTTGTGAATTCAACCCTTTTCACAACGGGCATAAATATCTGATAGACCGCGCGAAGGAAGAAACGGGCGAAAAGGTCGTCTGTGCCATGAGCGGAAATTTTGTTCAGCGGGGCGAGTGGGCTTTTGCCGACAAGTTTTTGCGTGCAAAATGGGCGGTTGATTCGGGAACAGATCTGGTTTTTGAAAACCCCTTTCCTTTCTCCTGTGCCACCGCCGAAGTTTTTGCAAAAAGTGCGGTGTCTGTCCTTGCAAAGTCGGGGTGTGACAGCCTTGCCTTTGGCGTTGAGGACGAAAATGTTACGCCTGCAGATCTTGCAGAGCTTGCAAGGATACTTCTTGACGAAAAGGTGTGCAAAGCGATAATCGGCATACAAAAAGAAAACAAAAATATAGGCTATGCCGTTGCCCGAAGCCTTTGTGTTTCCGAAAAACACGGTGAAAAATATGCCGCGCTTCTTTCCTGCCCAAACTCGCTCCTCGCGGTAGAATATGCAAAGGCGATCGCCTTTTTCGGCTATGATATGCGGATGATCGCGGTTGGCAGAAAGGGTGCCGGACACGACGGCAAGCCTTGCGGAGAATTTGCCTCGGGCAGTTTTTTAAGAGAAAATTTCTCGAAAGAAAATGTCAAAAACTACTGTCCCGAAACGGTTGCGAAAAATGGCGACGTTTCGCGTGCGACAAATGAAAAAATCCTTTATTCCGCCCTGTGTGCAAGGATCTTTTCGATGGGCGAGACCGAGCTTTCGGAAATTGCCGAGCTTCCTGAGGAATATGCGCAAAAGCTTGTGCGCAAAGCTTGCGAATGTGCAAATTACGGTGAGTTTTTCAACGCCCTTCGTGCAAAGCATATGACCGATGCCAAAATCAGAAGAATGCTGATATATCTTCTTGCGGGAGTGAAAAAGAAGGATCTTTCGCATTTTCCCGACGCGACAAACCTTCTTGCCTTCAGCGAAGACGGAGCAAAGCTTTTGCGAAAGATAAAAAAAGAAAACACCGATTTTACGGTGCTTTCCAAAATATCCGATATGAAAAAGCTTTGCGAAAAGGACAAAGCGGTTTTTGAAAAACAACTGCTTGTCGAAAAGCTTTTTGAGCGAATGAGTGTATAAATAAAAAACGGTTCACAGATCGTGAGCCGTTTTTTGATGTCAAAAATTATTTTTCGCCCATAACCAGCTCTTTGAAAAGCTTAAGCTGAGTTTCCGTGGG
>JAFYUZ010000111.1 GCA_017549365.1 Clostridia bacterium | reverse complement strand
GCCTGTGCGTTTTTGTCCCTTCACCATGATATAATCGTTGTCTATTGCATCGCAGTAGAAAAACTCCTTCCACTGATCAGCAAGTGTGCCGCCAAGTGCTCCAAGGCCTGCTCTGATAAGTCCCATAACAGAACTCCTTTCTGTATTTAAGATTGTTTTTTATTCCACGGCAATCACTGTCAATGTGTCGCCGAAAACTTTGAATTTTATCTGCCGTCCCGCAAAGGCAAGTCCAAAGATGCGCTCGGCATCGTCAATATACGCAGGTCGCGGATCCTGCGCCAAAAGCTCGCGGATAACCGCGGCATCATCGGGTGTAAAGAGAGCCTCAAGCTCTTGCGCAAAATCCACCTTCAAAGAATACGAAAGTCTTGTGTCCGAAAAACCGCACACTGCGTTTTCGTGGCTGTCGGTGAAGGCAAGATACGGTTTTATGTCGTATATCGGTGTGCCGTCAAGAAGGTCGGCTCCTTTCACAAGAAGCGTGTGTCCCATTTCGGTTTTTTCAACCCCCACAAGCTCGACAGAAGAAAGCCCCAAAGGGTTTGGTCTGAAGGGAGAACGGGTGGCAAAAACTCCCATGCGCTCGTTTCCGCCAAGGCGCGGAGGACGCACTGTGGGCGACCAGGTTTCTCTTTCGCTTTCGGAAAATTTCCATATCAGCCACAGATGGCTGTATCCTTCAATACCGCGCAGGGCATCGGGATTGCGAAATTCTTCTTCAAAAACAATGCGCGAAATATTCCCCGCAAGACCGCTTTGCCGCGGAATACCGAATTTTTCGGAAAAAACAGAGTTTATCCGTGCTATGATTTTTATCTTGTCAGCCTGTGCCATCAAAAAAAATTCTCCGTATAAAACAAGGTTACTCTTATATATATTTTAATTATATTGAAAAGAATGTCAACCTGATTTTTGCAAAATTTGACGTATTACAACAAGAAATTGACGGTTTCGACATAATTATCGTTTTTGATTGACTTTCTGCGCAAAATGTGTATAATATTCTACATGGGAAAGGATTGAGTATAATGCGTTTGGTCAAGTGTATCGTTTATTATCTTCTTACAGGTTTTATGAGTTTCTTTCTTGGAAGAGTTCTGGCGAAAAGAAACATAAAATATACGTCTTTTCCGTTTGTCAGCTTTTCTTTTGAAAAAAACGGAACGATATACGAACGTTTAAATATAAAATCCTGGCAGAAAAAGATCCCCGATATGAGCAAGCTTTTTCCCGGCATCATGCAGAAAAAGGAAATACTTTCTTCCCCCGGACTTGATGAGCTTGAAAATATGATAAAAGAAACCTGCATCGCCGAGATAACCCACGTTTTTCTGATGATAACGGGACTTGGATGCTTCCGCTTTTTCCGCACAAAGACTGCAGTAAAGGTATATATCATATATTTCTTTGCCAATCTTCCGTACATCATCGTTCAGCGCTACAACCGTCCGAGGCTCAAACGGCTTTATGCGGCGTGCTTGAAACGCACAAGTGCCCCATGCGACGAAAGTCGGGACGAAAACGTGTGCAGCAGACCCCGATTTTGATTATATAAAGTTATATAAACATAAAACAAACGGAGAAATAAATGAAACTGATTAAACCCGAGATCAACTATTTAAAGTTGCGCCCTCATAACCTTTTCGGCAAAACTTACAGACATCTTTTGCTTCTTTTGTATTGGCCGATATACGGCGCGTTTTTTTGGTTTGTGGAAAAGCATTACTACAAGTTTTTCGACAAGCTCGGCATCGAATTTCACGAGATGTACCTGCCGATAGACGACATGATACCCTTCAACGAGCTTTTTGTCATTCCGTACGTTTTCTGGTTTTTGTACATAGTCCTTTCTATCGCATACACTCTTTTTTACGACGTTGATATGTTCAAAAAAATGTCGTATTTCATAATGATAACCTACACCTGCGCCCTAATCAGCTATTATACCTACCCAACGGTTCAGTGTCTGCGCCCCGAAAGCTTTGCGCGTGACAATTTTCTCGTGGATTTCATGAAGGATTTTTACGCTTACGATACCAACACAAACGTCTGCCCGTCGGTGCACGTTTTCGGCTCGATATCGTCGACCATTGCTTTCGTTTGCACAAAGCGGTTGAACCTCGGCATAAAGATTGCGGCGCATATCATGAACGTTCTTATCATTCTTTCGACCCTGTTTTTGAAGCAGCATTCTGTTATCGATGCCGTGGTGGCTCTTGTTATCAGCGCCGTGGCGTATGTGATCGTTTTCAGACCCGGTATTTTTGCAAAAAAGAAACAGGCAAGTTAATAATTGAAAAAAAGGCCTCCTTTTGGAGACCTACTGTAAAGCAGTTTTATATTAAAATCAAAAGGACGAGATTTTTTCTCGTCCTTTTTGCACACCTCTTGCCATGCAAGGTATAGTGTGTTATACGATATTTTGTTTTGAGATTGCATAAGAGTGATGTTTTTGCTTACGCAAAAGTGATGTTACTCACTTCGTTCGTAATGATGTTGCGCCCGTTGGTCGAAGTGATGTGATGCTTGCCCACTGTGCCGCAGGCACTGCATCACAGCCGAAGGCTACATCACAAGGCGAAGCCGACATCATTTGCCCGTAAGGGCAAACATCGTTCGGCGACCTGC
>JAFYUZ010000110.1 GCA_017549365.1 Clostridia bacterium | reverse complement strand
GCCCATTCTTCTGAGTCTGATTTTAACTGCCATTTTGAATTCCTCCATAAATTTTATTTAAATTTTATATAAGAGTGCATATGCACGCTTTGACATAATTATTACTTTCTCTTCTTTTTCTTTTTGGCCATAGCTTTGGAAATGCGCTTTCCGAGCATTTTACCGCCAAAAGAATTTCCGAGAGGACCTGTGCCGTTTTTAAGCTGCTTCATCAGCTTATTTGTGGCGTCATACTGTTTCAGAAGCTTGTTTACTTCTTCAACCGTAACACCGCTTCCTGCGGCTATACGCTTTTTTCGCGATGCGTTGATCTCGTCGGGATTTTCTCTTTCATATTCGGTCATAGAAAGGATGATCGCTTCCATGTGGTCGATCGCTTTTTCATCAACGTTGGCATCCTTAAGAGCCGATGCGTTTACACCGGGGATCATACCCATAAGCTGATCGAGCGAACCCATATTTCTTATTGAATCGAACTGATCGAGATAATCTGTTAAAGTGAACTTTTGCTCACGGAGCTTTCTTTCAAGCTCTTTTGCTTTTTCCTCGTCGTATGACTGTTCTGCCTTTTCGATAAGAGAAAGAACGTCGCCCATGCCAAGTATGCGCGATGCCATTCTGTCGGGATGGAAAGGCTCAAGAGCATCAAGCTTTTCGCCCATACCGACAAACTTAATGGGTTTGCCTGTTACGTGACGAACAGAAAGAGCGGCACCACCACGGGTATCACCATCGAGCTTTGTAAGAATGACGCCTGTAAGGTCGATCATCGAGTTGAAGCTTTCTGCGGCGTTTACGGCATCCTGACCTGTCATAGCATCTACGACAAAAAGGATTTCGGTGGGATTGACAGCTTCCTTTATCTGTCTGAGTTCGTCCATGAGGTCTTCGTCGACGTGCAGACGACCTGCGGTATCGATAAAGAGCATATCGTGGCCGTGCTTTATCGCGTGGGCAAGAGCTTCCTTGGCGATGCGCACGGGTTCTTTGCAGTTTTCTATTGTGAATACGGGAACTCCTGCCGTTTCGCCGACAACCTGCAACTGCTTTATAGCCGCGGGACGATAAACGTCACATGCGGCAAGAAGCGGGCGCTTGCCCTGCTTTTTATACATAAGAGCAAGTTTGCCCGTGTGGGTTGTTTTACCTGCACCTTGTAGGCCCGCCATAAGAACAACCGTTGGGGGTTTGGGGGAAATAACAAGCTTTGAATTGGAACCGCCCATAAGCGCGGTGAGTTCTTCGTTTACTATCTTTACGATCTGTTGAGGCGCCGTAATGCTTTCAAGCACCTGTGCACCGACAGCACGCTCGGAAACTGTTTTGATAAATTCTTTTACTACTTTGAAGTTAACGTCGGCTTCAAGGAGAGCAAGCTTGATTTCTCGCATTCCTTCTTTTACGTCTGCTTCGGTCAGTTTGCCTTTGTTGCGGAATTTCTTAAAGGCTGCATTCAATCGGTCTGTAAGGCTTTGAAACATTTTGCACCTCCCCTTTTGATTTATGAAAGAAGATCGGATATCTGCTTTGCTTTTTCGGATATTTCCGAAAGCTTGGCGGATTCATCCGAACACGATTTTTGTATTTGTTCGGAAATGAGAAGCACTTTTTGTATTTTTTCGGCAAGGCCGAGTTTTTCTTCGCAGGAAACGAGAAACTCTTCGGCGTGTTTCAGCTGATCGCGGACACCCTGACGGGTGATGCCGATCGACTCTGCAATCTCTGACAAAGAAAGATCGTCGTTATAATACATTTCGACAGCGTATTGCTGTTTTTCGGTTAATAGCTCACCGTAATAATCATACAGCTGAGAAATGAATAATTTCTTTTCGTTCATAGTGCTTCCGTCTTTCTTGTGTGTAAAGCGTTTTTCTTTACAGGCGATATGATAACACATTTTTCTGTGTTTGTCAAGAGTTTTTTATATTTTTTCCGAGTTTTTTTCGGTTATGCGCGTTTCACAGAAGCGGCGCAATCGCTTTCATCAGAAAACCAAGGATCTTTCGCGATATTTTTGCCTTTTTAATTGTATGTAACGTCACCTGAACACACGAATTTCTTGTATTTTCAAAGTCTTTTTCAATATCTGCAATACATCCCGTATTATACATATAAAGCCCACATTCAAAATGATGATAAAGACTTCTGTAATCAAGATTTACCGTACCGACGACTGCTTCGTTGTCATCGGACACAAAAACTTTTGCATGAACAAATCCCGGGGTATACTCGTATATTTTCACTCCCGCTTCAAGAAGCGGTTTATAATGAGTCATAGCAATGGCATACGGAACTTTTTTGTCGGGCACACCGGGCAGAATGATCGAAACGTCAACTCCCCTTTCTGCCGCAAATTTCAGAGCGTTTTCGGTAACCGCATCCAATATGAGATAGGGCGTCATAATATGCACGTAACGAGAGGCTCTGTTAAGAATATCAACATATACCCTTTCGCCGACCTTGTCCCCGTCAAGCGGGCAATCGCTGTACGGCACGACATAACCTCCGCAATCGCGGTCAGATGACAATTGCTCCTTGTGGACATATTCGTAATTTTCCTTTTTTTCGTTTATCGCCCACATTTTCAGAAACATAAGAGCGAAACTTATTGCCGCCTCCCCTTTTACCATAACGGCAGTATCTTTCCAGTGCCCGTACTTGCTCTTGACGTTTATATACTCATCGGCAAAGTTAATGCCTCCGGTATATGCGCACTTTCCGTCGATGACAAGAATTTTTCTGTGATCACGGTAATTGTAATGGGTAGAAAGAAAGGGCGTTATCGGAGCAAACGGTTTGCATTTGATACCGGATTTTTTCATTTGTTCCGGGTAACTGTGCGGAAGAGTGGTAAATTCACAAGTACCGTCATACATGATACGAACATCAAGACCGACGGCTGCTTTTCTTTTCAGTATTTCAAGCACCTTTTCCCACATTACACCTTCTGCAATTATGAAATATTCAAGGAAAATGTACTTTTCGGCTTTTTCAAGCTCGTTCAGCACGCTCTCGAGCTTGGATTCTCCGGATGGAAAATAGGTCACGTCATCTGTTCTGTATATCGGATGGCAACCCTTTGAACGGATATATCCCGCAAGAGATGCGGCATTTTCATTTTCTTTTCTGAATTCAGACAAAACACCGTCGTGATGATTGATATAATCGCAGGTGTTGCGATTGATCTTTTCTATGCGGTCGCGCAAAGCTCTGTGGCCGATGTCGCTTTTTACAAAAGCATAAAGCATGCCGCCAAAAACAGGAAAAGCCATAATAAGCAATATCCAGGTTATCATGGCGGACGGATCCATTCTGCTGTTTATCAAAAACATCAGCATAACAACGGATATGGCGGAGACAACGGCATATACGCCAGGCATATTTTCCTCAAAAACCGCAAATCCTATAAATATGAGAACTATCTGCAAAACAAACAAAAGAACCACAAGCCCGAATCTGCTGAAAACAGAGCGGACTATACCGTTTTTGCTCTTTTTTAATATTTTTGCACTTTTATTTTTTAATTTTCCTTTATTTTCCATCATCATTATAAAAGACGGGAGACCCGAATGAGTCTCCCGAAAAAATGTTTATGCCTTGGGAAGGATGTAGTCCTTTGCACAGAGAAGTTCTGCAATGAGGACAGCACCGCCTGCGGCGCCTCTGAGGGTGTTGTGAGAAAGTCCGACGAATTTGTAATCGTATACGTGGTCTTCTCTGAGTCTGCCTGCGGTAACACCCATACCGCCGTAGATATCTCTGTCAAGCTTCGCCTGAGGTCTGTTGTCCTCTTCGAAGTATGTGATGAACTTTTCGGGCGCATTGGGGAGTCCGAGCTCCTGGGGAGGTCCTGCAAATTCGTCCCACGCGGCAAGAATTTCTTCTTTGGTGGGCTTGTTTTCAAACTTTACAAAAACAGCAGCGGTGTGACCGTCCGAAACGGGTACTCTTATACACTGGGTGGTGATAACGGGAGCATCGGCACTTACGACCTTGCCATCCTCTACCTTACCCCAGATTCTCAAAGGTTCTTTTTCGCTCTTTTCTTCTTCGCCGCCGATATAAGGAATGATGTTGTCGATCATTTCGGGCCACTCATTGAAGGTCTTGCCTGCACCCGAGATAGCCTGATATGTACAAACGACAGCTTCCTTGATGCCATACTTGAGAAGAGGTGTGAGCATGGGAACGTAGCTCTGTATCGAGCAGTTGGGCTTAACTGCGATAAATCCGCGCTTTGTGCCGAGTCTCTTCTTCTGGCTTTCGATAACTTCAAGGTGAGCGTGGTTGATTTCGGGAATAACCATGGGAACGTCGGGAGTGGAGCGGTTTGCGGAGTTGTTGGAAACAACGGGGGTTTCTGCCTTTGCATACGCTTCCTCGAGTGCTCTGATCTCGTCCTTTTTCATATCAACTGCGCAGAATGTGAAATCGCACATAGACGAAACCTTCTCTACGTCTGCGGCATCGTAAACGAGCATTTCGGCAACGTTTGCGGGAAGTTCGGTCTGCATCTTCCATCTTGAGCCTACGGCTTCTTTATATGTTTTGCCTGCAGATCTTGCGCTGGCGGCAAGAACCGAAATTTCAAACCAGGGATGTTCGTTGAGAAGAGTGATAAATCTCTGTCCGACCATACCGGTTGCACCGATTATACCTACTTTATATTTCTTGTTCATCTGTAATTCCTCCATTGGATCACTGAATAATAAATCATTATACATAAAATTCTATCGTTTGTCAATAGAATTAGCATATTTGTTTCAAGTCCGAAGCACAATTTTGCCAAAAAGCAAAAAATCGTAATTTATTTTGATAAAATATTATTATTTTTTCGTATTTCTCTTGATATTGATGGGGGTTTTGTGATACAATATAATGAATAATAATGAAACGGAAGGTTTTTTCATCAATTATGGAAACAAATACAGAAATCAAAAGAAAAAGGATCTTTTCAGGTGTTCAGCCCAGCGGCGTACTCACCATCGGTAACTATCTCGGTGCAATCAAAAACTGGGTAACGCTCCAGAACGACTACGAATGCATTTATTGCGTTGTAGATATGCATGCCATCACTGTAAGACAAACTCCCGCAGATCTCAGACGCAGAACCCTCGAAGGCCTTGCCCTTTACATAGCCTGCGGTATCGATCCGCAAAAGAGCACAATGTTTGTACAGAGCCATGTCCCTGCCCACGCAGAGCTTTCCTGGGTGCTCAGCTGTAACACCATGTTCGGAGAGCTTTCACGCATGACCCAGTTTAAGGACAAGTCGCAGAAGCACGCCGACAACATCAACGCAGGCCTTTTCACCTACCCTGTTCTTATGGCTGCCGACATTCTTCTTTATCAGACAGACGTTGTTCCTGTCGGTATTGACCAAAAACAGCACATCGAGATTGCACGCGACATTGCAGAAAGATTCAACGGTGTATACGGTGACACCTTTGTGATCCCCGAACCTTATATTTCCAAAACAGGTATGAAGATCACTTCTCTCACCGACCCCACCAAAAAAATGAGCAAATCCGACCCCAACCCCAACTCTTATATCCAGATAATCGAAACACGCGACGAAACAATAAAGAAGGTTAAGCGTGCAGTAACAGATTCGGGATCCGAAGTAAGATTTGAAGAAGGAAAAGACGGAATCTGCAACCTCATGAACATCTATTCCGCTTTCACAGGCAAAACCTACGAAGAGATAGAAAAAGAATTCGAAGGCAAAGGCTACGGAGATTTCAAACTTGCAGTCGGCGAGACCTGTGCAGACAAGCTGCAGCCCGTCCGCGAAGAATTCGCACGTCTTTCTGCTGACAAGGCATACCTTGAAGGTATCATGAAGGAAGGCGCAGACAAAGCCGCATATCTTGCAAGAAAGACTCTTTCCAAAGTATACCGCAAGGTTGGTTTTTATGCCAAGCCTCAGTGACAGAAATGCGAGGTAACTGACATTGATTAACTACAATTCGCCACAGCAGTTTTTATACGTTATCATTGCGTTGATCTGCTCGGCATGTATTGCATTCACCATGACGCCGATCGCACGCGTACTTGCATTCAAGATAGGCGCGGTCGATATCCCCAAAGATTCACGCAGAATGCACCGTGTGGCAATGCCCCTCCTCGGAGGTGTTGCAATTTTCACGGCTTTTGTCGTAACCGTACTTGCTTTTTGCGATCTCAAAGAAAATTATCGTATAATTCTCGGTCTTCTCGGAGGAGCGTCGATTATCGTAGCAACGGGCATACTTGATGACAAATTCAGTCTGAATCCGTTTTTAAAACTGTTCCTTCAGATAGTAGCCGCGCTGGTTGTTGCTTTGTGCGGTATCACGATTGACAACGTAGGCATTTTCAACAGCAACGGAGAACTTTTCTCGCTCGGCAGCTTTTCTATTCCGATCACTGTTATCTGGATCGTTGCCGTAACAAACGCAGTAAACCTTATTGACGGACTCGACGGCCTTTCGTGCGGAGTTTCCACAATTTCTGCATTGTCCATTCTTGTTTCGTCATTCTTCATGACCGACGTTCCGCCTATTGCAATTCTTCTTACGGCTATTTTAGCAGGATCTTGTCTTGGATTTCTTCCTTACAATTTCAACCCTGCAAAGATATTTATGGGCGACACGGGATCGATGTTTCTTGGCTTTACCCTCTCAACCATATCGGTTATCGGTGTGTTCAAAACCGATGCGATCATTGCTTATTGGGTTCCGTTTATCGCTTTTGCAGTTCCCCTTTTTGACACCACTTTTGCTTTTGTCCGCAGAATTTTGCAGGGAAAAAGCCCCTTTTCCGCCGACCGCGGACACATTCACCACAAGCTGATAGATATGGGCTTTAACCAGAAACAGTCTGTAACAATCCTCTATGCTATCAGTGCCATATTCGGTATTGCATCAATGTTGTGGGCGATCAACCGTCCGATAGGCGGCATAGTCGTTATTGTCTGCGCACTCATCATCCTTTTCATCAACTGGCGCTTTATCACAAAGAACGACACCACAAGACAGGAAACAGGCCTTGGTCTTTCCCACCTTATCCCCGAAAAGCAAAAAGGAACAGACGAAGTTGCGGCAATCACCCGTTCGGATGTTGCCGAAGCTCAGAATAACGAATCAAAACCCGACAAAGAATAAATAACCCAAGGAGGACGACATGAAAAAGAGATCATTAGTATTTATATTAATTCTCGGTTTCGTCGTCCTCTTTGGTATTGTTGCCACAAATATATATTTTGGCGGAATCGATTTCAACAAAAAAGACAAGAACGATACTCCTGATATTCCGGGGAAAGTTCAGCTTCCGGGAGACAACGAAAAAATATACGCAAGCCTTGAATCAGAAAAAAACGAAGACTCGCACGTATATCCCGATATTTCCCACGAAACCGTCAAAGAGCTGCTCGGCGCGCTTGAAACTCCCGACATTTATTACTGGTACTACAACAGCACCATAATTTCATCTACAAAAGAACGCACCACAAACGGCATATTGAAGTACAACAACGGCACTTATATGATTGAAAAATATTCCGGTGACACCGAATCAAAATTAGAAAAAACCGTGGTGCTCCGAGATGGCGTGGTTACTGTTCAGACCTACGACAGACAGCAGGCTTCTGTTGCAGAATTCAACGCCGAAACAACATCCGCGTTCATAGAAGCAGGTGTCCCCGAAATCTCAACCTTCACAAGCGACGAAGGGGCAGGCTTCAGATATTCCATGCATGACAGTGAATACGGAAAATTGATCTATGCCGAATTCGAATCCGAAAAAGAGAACTACTCACAGGAACAAAGATATTATATCAGCCTTGATTTCGGAATAGTAATCAAAGCAGAATGTTACGAAAACGGTTCTCTTGTTTATGCTCTCAATACCATCACCCTTTACGAGCTTGAAAACGGTTGATTACTAAAAAAGTAAAATTGCCGCAAGAACAACAGGTACTATAAGATCCTCTTTGTTATTAATGTCTGTTGTAAAAAGCAATACAAGGCCAATCAGCAAAAGATCTTCGATATCAAAACTCCGCGCCGCCTTTGCCGGCGCATTTGTTTTATTGTCAGTTTTTGGTTCTTTTTCCGATTCTGCGGCCTTGTCGCAACAAGGATCTGCTTCTTCGGTATGAGGTGCGCCTTTTGAACAATGCATGCTATTAAATGCATCCGCAGAAAAACTGTCGCCAAAATACTGAACAGGGACATCCCCTTCTGTTCTTTTTTGTGCAGGTCTGAAACTTCTTGAATACATATTTTCCCACCTCTGCTTACAAGCCTAATTTTGTCAGAAAATCAAGGTCTTTATAAGAACTTAAAAGTCTGGCAGCTCCCAATGCCTTGACGATGCTATCCACCCTTTGACGTTTTCTTTCGCTAAGGAAAGGTTTTATTGACAAAAGAAGATTAACTCTGTCATCAACGTTGTTCGCCTTGTTTCCAAATGCCGAAACCATCTGCATAGCATTCACAGAAGGCTCAACAACAGCGTCAGACGGCTTTTCCTCGTTAACACGTTCTTGTGTATCCAACGCCGCAGGACTCTTTTCAGAGGCATCGGAGGAGCTTGTAGATTTGTTGTTGTTTACTGATCCAAAAGCAGACGCAATTGACAAAATACTTTTAAGACTGTCGGGATCGGCAAGGATGCTTTTAAGTTTTTCACTTAACTGATCGTCCATATCACACCTCTGATATCAAGTATCATTTTTTACAACATTTTTTATCTGTTGAATCTTCTCTTCGGGAACGTTTGCTATAATATTTTTAATATCGTTTTCGGACATTTTGGATATGGTTCTTTTTATCATGTCAAGACTTTCTGCCGGTATTTCGCCCGATACATCTTTTCCTGTCGCTTTCATAACCGCAATTATTTTTTCGTTTAAATCCTTATCCGAAAGTTCCAAAATCTTTTTGATATCATCACTGTTTAACATGTAGCATTACCTCAAACGAATATAATTTTTCATACTTCAATATATGCAAAAAAGATCAAAAAATTTCACAGGGAGAATATATAATGAAAATATTTGTTTTTTCAGACTCTCATGGCAACACGCTTAATATGACTGAAGTTCTAAACAAAAACAAAGGCTCGTACGATCACATCATACATCTCGGTGACCATTGTACAGACACACGTTATCTTGATCCGATAATCGGTATAACCCCGCTTATAACAGTAATAGGAAACTGCGATAGTTATTACGCCAAGCATGAATATGCGGAAGAAAAAATAATTGATATGTATGGAAAGCGTTTTCTGATCTGCCACGGTCATAAATACAGTGTAAAACAGAACCTTGATCTTATAACTAAAAAAGCAGAAAACGAAGCTTGCGATATCGTGCTTTTCGGCCACACACACTCTGCTTGTGTTGAAAGATACGGGAATATATGGTTGTTTAACCCCGGAAGTATCGGTGCGCCTTCCGTAAACGGGTGCACGTACGGCATAATAACTATTGAAGATGACGTAAAATTTGAAATAGTAAAAATATGATATCCTTTCAAAGATACCATCTGTTGTAACGTCATCAGCCATAATATAATTGTAGATGTCGGCAAGGTCAGCTTTTACATCATCTGTCGCATACTTGGTGTCAGCCTTTTCGCGAAGCCACTTTGTAACCATATTGAGAGTATTCGGATCGATATGCTTGCTGTGAGCATACTTTTTCTCAAGCTTGATGTATTCCTCAAAGCGTTTAAGATCCTCAAGAATTTCGGCTTTGTCAGCCTTTCGCCTATCGCTCTCATCGAAAAGGTCATCTTGCATTTTTTCGGAATGCTGCATGTCTGAATCGTCTTCAAACATAGAATACTTTCGCTTTTCCATCTCAATAGCCTTGTTTTTAGCTATGATTTGCTCTTCGTTGAGAAATTGATTTGGAATATATTTCAAGATATTTGTGACAATTGTATTGACATTTTTGAAAATATCTTGTATACTGAAGGTGACAGAGTTAGAGTTTTGGGCAACGCTGTTTTCAGTAGTCCCTTGCTTAGAGACCTCTGTCTTTTTTGTTGCTCGCAAAGTTGATGCCACCCGCAATGCCTGCTTTGAATACAATAAAATCCCTATCAGTTCCGTGGTAAACAATTTTAGGTGTGCCGTCAGCGTTTACAGTTTTGCTTGGTTCTTTTGGGGAAAATTCTTTATCATAGGTCTTGACAATTTGGAATAACTCGGCTATACTGATAAAAGAAGAGTTACTCTCATTGTGATTCGGTGTTGAAAGCCGGTTACGCTTTGAGATTAGCTCTTCTTCTATGTTATGAAGAATATAATCTCTGCGTATTGGATCTCAACTTTTCTCGTCAATAAGTCCCTCAACAGTAAGCTTTAAAAGAGAAGGATAACCAAATTCCTCTGTTTATGCATAAAATTTGTGATACATTACGGAAAGAGGATTGTCGATGTCTTTCTGTGTGATTACACTTGTAGACTTCTCCGAAAACTGCTCATCCTCGCCATACTTTTCGGCAAGTCTCTGCTTGAATTCGTCAACGATCTGATGCGACTCGGCATCGAGTCTGTCAGATGTTTCTTGCCGTTGCTTGAGACCGCCATATACCTTGCCGTTCTTGTCCTTGACACTATTGATATATATAAAATAAAAAACCGATGGTACAAAACCATCGGTTTTTGTGTTAGCACTGACCTATTTTTCCGGGCCGTCGCCAGCCAAGTATTTTCGGCACAGTTGAGCTTAACTTCCGTGTTCGGAATGGGAACGGGTGGACCCTCAACGTTAAAAGCGCTAACTTCACTGTACATACTCTTGGTATGTACTATAATAAAGGAGCTCCCATCATAAAGATGAGAGCGCCTGTGTCAGCATCGACCTATTTTTCCGGGCCGTCGCCAGCCAAGTATTTTCGGCACAGTTGAGCTTAACTTCCGTGTTCGGAATGGGAACGGGTGGACCCTCAACG
>JAFYUZ010000109.1 GCA_017549365.1 Clostridia bacterium | reverse complement strand
CATTGGACGGGCGAACACAGTTCGCCCCTACGGTTGGATTTGTTATCATTGATTTGGAATCCGCACCCCAACAAACGCCTTCTCCTTCCAGGAGAAGGGGGACCGCGCCAGCGGTGGATGAGGTGTTGGAATTTAACAAAAGGCAAAAAAAGGGAAACCCCCGGCGAGGGTTTCCCTCTTGCACTTCGTGTAATTCACCCATCCTGCGCTTTGCGAACGCAAAAAGGGGGATGTTTCGCTCTCTGCGGAGAGCGACCAAAGGCGCCGCCTTTGGAATCCGCCACCCTTTGAAAAGGGTGGACCGAAACTTTATCATTTGGTGTAGAATCTAAAGGGTGGCAAAAAAAGGGACGACGCGGTCGTCGTCCCTTATGCACAAAAAATCAAACCAAACCCTTATCGGCAAGATATTTATCCATTCTTTCGTTAATGCCGATGCGGTCTTCAAAGCGGAAGCCCTCGGGAAGTCCCGCAAGCTCAAGGCGCAATCCCTCTTTCAGCGGCATAAAATCTTCTTGCTTGATACCCGCCACGTCGCAGATCTTCGAGTTGTCGATCACGCGGTCAAAAAGTCTGTCATATTCAAGCTGCCAACGGATCTGAACATTTCCCTCTCCGATAATGTTGCAATAATCCATCTTGTCCACCCAAACAAATTCAACTCCCGTAAGCTCGTGGTAAATATCCGCAATCTCGCCCCAGGTGTGGTTTTCGGCGGTGGCAAAAGTAAAGGTCTCGCCGTAGGCGCGCTCGTTAAAAAGAATACCCGTAAACATCTTTGCAACGTCGCCTGCCCAGCTCATTGTGCCGCGCACGTTCTTTGCCTCTTTGGGCAAAACGATCTTTTTGCCGTCAAGGGCGCGGTTGACAACAGCGTATGCTTCAAGGGTAACAAGCTGGAAACGGCGCTTGGAATATGTGATGGCAGGGCGGACGATTGACCAGTTTTTGTAGCCCGAGTTGCGCAAAATATCCTCGCCCACAGCCTTGTAAAGCGAATATTCTCTCTCCCACATATCAAGATATGCCTTGTCGGTAGAAACGTCAAGAAGTCTTGCGCTTTCTTCGTTTATCGGACAGTCGCCCGCATAGATGCGATATGACGAAAGATAGATGTAATGATCTGTGGAATCGAGAAAAAGCTTGTAACGCTCGTGAAATTCCTTTTCTGGATAAACGAGATAGTCGATGATGGCATCGTACTTTTCTGCCAGCACCTTTTTGAGGGTATCGATATCCTTCATATTGCACTTGAAAAATTTGGGGTTGTCGCCCACCTGCTCCACGTCTTCCATCGAGGGAACGTGCACTTCATAACCCATTTTTACAAGCTCGGGAACAACGTAAACGCCCATGGCGCCCGTGCCGCCGATAACGAGAATTTTTTTCATTTTCTTTTCTCCTTTTAATTAAAATTCGTGCGAATGTTCTTTGAAAAAATCATAATAAGCTCTCACGTTTTCAAGCTCTGTCCAGTTTTTTTGCCTCACAGGCACATCGTCAAGATCGTATATTTTAGCTCCCTGCATGGCAAGCAAAAATGGCGAATGGGTGGATATGATAAACTGACAGCCGAAAAAGCGTGCCGAATCACACAAAAATTGCGCAAGCTTCATCTGCAAGGCAGGCGAAAGGCTGTTTTCGGGCTCGTCAAGAAGATAAAGCGAGTCGTCGCGGATATTGTGGGTGAAATATGCAAAGGCGCTCTCTCCGTTGGACATTCCGTTCACCTCGCGCACGTTCAGCCTTTGGGTGACGTATTGCGATTTGGTTTTGGTCTTTGTATCGCGGCGACGGCGAAGCTCGTCGTAATCGTCAAGGCTTTTAAGAGTGAAAGGCTCTTGCCTGTCGCGCTCGTATTCTTTGAAAAGTTCGTTTCGTCTGCGGTCGACCCTGTCGTTTATCGCGCGGATGTCGAGAAGAAAGTTAAAAACGTCATCGCTTGCCACAAGCTTTTGTTCGACAGGTTCTGCAGTTTCCGAAAGGGTGAAGTTGCAAAGGCGCAGATAATCGGCAAAAAACGGCGTGTTGTTAAAGGGCGCCGTGCGTGTGCAGCCGAGCTTTTGGGCGATAATGTTTAAAAGGGTGGATTTTCCCGAGCCGTTGCCACCGTAAAACACGGTTATCGACTCAAAGTCAAGCTCGAGAAGCCCTTTTTGAGGAAAAAGCTTGAAAGGATATACGTTTGTAGACGAATAGCATTGCATTTCGAGCTGGTAGGGGTAGCTTAAAAGAAAACCGTCCTCTTGCTTTTGCCCTGCGATTCGGAAATTTTCAAGATAGATCATCTTTCCCCTCCTGTGCTTAATTAAATTATACCCTTTTTCACCGTGATGACAAGACGAAATTCTATTGAAAAACAGAACTATTCTATCGTTATTATACCCGAGGGATAATAAAAGGTCAAGGGGGATTTTTGATGTGTACACCCCAACAATGCCTCCACCTTTATTGTAGGGCAGGGGCTTACTCCTGCCGTTTGGTGAGGAATTTAATCAATGTTTTAAAATCCGCACCATATCATGCCTTCTCCTTTCAGGAGAAGGGGGACCGCGCCAGCGGTGGATGAGGTGTTGGAATT
>JAFYUZ010000108.1 GCA_017549365.1 Clostridia bacterium | reverse complement strand
CCTTGATGTCACAAACGAATCTATAAAAGATACCGGCACTTTTTTGTTGGCGGAAACATAGACCGAACCATCTGACCTTATTCTTAAGTTTACATTTTTTACCCTTTTATACTGCAATTCATAAGAAAAAGGTTTTCCGTCAAGCAAAACGCTTCTTTTTGACACTGTCATTCTCCCAAAAGTTCTTTTTTAATAAGATTTGCCATTATGCTCGTGTTCAACTCCATAGCATCAACGGGATATATCTCTTTTACATATCCGTGATAGAATTTTTCCTTGAAATATGCTATCACCTGAGCCACGTCTCCGCCTTTTTTCAAAATATCCAGTATGCCTTTTGCGGTATCATGTGCGCTTATTTCGCTATCAATCAAATATTTTTGTGTTGTTTCTTCGTCCAAAATACCGAAATGAGGTGCCAGAATATTTTTTATGTCAAGATTTTTCAATTTACCAATCGACTGCATGGTTATGTCATATCCGATAAGATACGATGGAACAACAGGAAAATGTCCTGCAAAAACCCCGATCGTTTCAGAGCCGAGAAGCAGTTTATTTTGTTCAAGATAATAGCCAAAAGAACATTTTGTATGGCCCGGAAGATGTATGGCTTTAAAGGTCATGTCACCTGCTTTTATTTCATCGCCGTCAGACACGGCAATGTCAACAGAAAGCTCATCGATCAGATCCTCGTACTCAAAAACATTACATTTTGAAGCAAATTTTCTGTCAAGATCTCGCATAACGGCTTTTGCGGAATCCTTTGCAAAAATCTTTGCGGCGTATTCGCCTGCTACGACCAACGCATCAGGATATCGCCTTTTTACATATACCGAACCGAGCGCGTGATCGTAGTGCGAATGGGTGAGAAATATATAGTCAAGCAATCTGTCACCCAGTACTTTTGCAATATTATCGGCAACAGAATATCCCGTGAAAGCAAAGCCCGAATCGTACAAAACAGAAGTTTTTCCGTCGTCAAGAAGGAAAGCGGCATCCCCCCGTACACCGCGGACGTCATATATCTTCAAATAATGCATTTTTATTTGCCTCATCAGCATTTTTTTCAAGCGTGTCACCCGTCAGGCGGTATATCGTCCATTCATCAAGAGAACACGCGCCAAGCGATCTGTAAAAGTCGATACTCGGTTTGTTCCAATCAAGGCAACACCATTCGAGCCTGCCGCAACCTTCTTCGTAAGCAATAGATGCAAGCTTTTGTAAAAGTCCTTTGCCGTATCCTTTGCCTCTGTATTCGGGCAAAACGAAAAGGTCCTCGAGATAAATGCCTGCACGTCCGAGAAAGGTGGAAAAGTTGTAAAAATAGAGCGCAAATCCGACTTCTTTTCCATCCTCCATGGCGAATATAACGTTTGCTTTTTTCTTTTCAAAAATCCATTCGCAAAGAATTTCTTCTGTTGCAACAACGTCTTTTTCCATTTTTTCATAAATAGCAAGTTGTTTTATAAAAAACAGGATCTTCTTGCAGTCTTCTTTGTTCGCTTTTCTGAATTGCATAATATATTCCTTTTGTCAATTGGTAACTGTGATTTCGTTTGGGTGGACAAGCGTAAAACTTCCGTCTTTTTTAACTTCACAAACGATGTTGCCGTATGTTGTCGGAATTTCGACCCGAGCATTTTCAAAGCCCAAAGAGCAGGGAGAAATTTTAACCTTTTTCATTCCCGGTTCCAAAATTTCAAACCCGATCAAAGCTTTTGGCAAAGAATAAAGCGGAGTACCGCCCCAGGCATGACTGTGGTCAAAACCGTAGGTCGGCTCGGGAGCAACAAACCCCTCCACAAGACCTTTTGAACATTCTTTTACGGGTCCTATCCATCGGTTTATAATGGGCATTGTATATTTTTCTCTCAATCCGTTTGAAAAAACGGCTTCGAGCAGATAGTGGCAGAAATACGGTTGTACGTCTCCGGGTATCTCGTCTGCCATTATCTTTTCAATAAGATCGCACGGATCTTCCTTGCACACTCCAAAATATGCGGCAAGAATGTTGGAATGTTTGAGATAATACCTTTTGTCAACGTTTTGGGGCATATACTGACCGATATATTCTTCGGGGCTTTTTGTATTAAGTCCCTCAAAATACATGTGTTTTTCATTATCGTAAAGTTGAGAGTTGATATTGCCGCAAAGTCTTATTCGGCGCTCATCAAGAACCAAAGCCATTTTTTCGTTCGACATAAGCCTGAATATTCGAGCCGCATAATCAAGAGCACCGTAATAGAACATATTGAGACAAGTTTGCCCCAAAGCTTTTGGAGGATGGTGCATAGAAAGTCCGTCTATGTATATCCAGTCGACAAACATATAATCAGGAGGATTTTCGATCAATCCGTTGTCTCCGACGTATGATTCAAAGCGCTTTAAGAGCATAAGAAGAGCATCTTCGCAATCGGTAAGAAGCATCTTATTTCCTGTTATCATGTATACATCATAAAGCATACGAACCCAAATAAGGCTGTAAGTAGTATGAAACATTCGCCCGTCGTTGTTTCTTAAAAGTTGTGCCGTTCGCAAAACGTCAAACTCGCAAAGGCTCATATCACCGAACGAAAAAGACGTCATCAGACTTTCGATATAATAGTCTCCCGTGCAGGCAAGGGGTTCACAATGGCGTGGGCTGTCCAGATGATGAAGCTGTCTGCAATATTTAAGGGTGTGAGCGCAGACGTCAAGAATAAGGTCAACATCAGCGTCGCCTGTTCTTGTTACAACTTGCGTGTTTACAGGATAAAAGGTGGTCATAAACCGCGGAGATACTATAGCTTTACTGTCAGAAAGATTTTTTATCTTAACCGAAAAGCTCCCCGCGCTGTGCAATTGAAGACCCCGATAGTAGCAATTGCCCACGGTGGTTATATATTCCGAGCTTCCCTGCTCGCCCGTTTCGCTGCAAACTACTTCTGTTTCCACCTTTCCGTCACACACGACATCAAGCATTATATATCCGGCATAGATCATATCAAAATAAAACATGCATTCTGCATCTCCACGCGGCGGAACAGTGACAAACTTTTCGCCAACAGGATGTTTGACTTCTTCTGTCCTGATAGCCAACGGTGCCGTGGTGGTATGCCATATATTGTCAACAACGCAGGAATTGCAAAAATCATCATCGTCAAGTCCTGCATCAAATCTGTACGGCGCATAATACCCTTTATTAAGGCGCGATTGCCAATCGGGACCTGTTGACAGAACAATCTTTTCTCCGTCGTCGAAGGTGACTGCCGCGGCAAGCATAAAACCGCCGTGTCCTTTTGAATATTCGCATATCTTGACAGGCATCATCTTAACAACAGAAAAGAACGAAAGCTCGTTTCCGTCGGGATAAAAGTCCGCTTCGGTAGCATAATAATTGCTTCGCGAATTTTCATTGCCTATAAAATCCCCTTCAACCGTAACAGGACCTGTTGCAAAGATATTTCCGTTTACATATAACCTGAATTCGGTGTCACCGCAAAAGCGAAGGTGTGCCTTTTGTATTTTTTTGTTGAATATATAACTTTTTTTGAATTCGGCAACGCTATAATTGCCGTTTTCATTGGTGCAAAAAGCACTGAAATTTGTTGTCTGATTGTTGGGATATTTTACAGGATCAAGCCATATCCATTTTTCGGGTAGTTGCACGTTATCACCTTTTTTCAGAATTGATTTTGATACTAATTTTTATTATATCACATTTAATTTTGAATTACAACAAAAAGGCAAAAAAAGAAGCTGTAAAACACAAGTTTTACAGCCCTTTTGTTTAATAATATCTGAGTTTTTTTGCACGTCTTATTCTCATAAGAATGATAAGAATAATAAGACCGAGGCTTACGATTATTGCAACGGGAACAAGTGCCTTGTTGAAGCGCGAATTTTCGTCGATTCCTATAATGATATCGTTCCATTCCTCAACAACGAGATCGTTTGTATCTCTTGTGAGATTAACGAAGCTCTCGGAACGGGAAAGAGTTTCATCATCGGGATAAGCTATGGCTCTGTGCCAATCTTCCATATCTTCGAGGATGATATCCTTGGCATCCATGTGAGGTGTGGAATAACAAATATATTCGCAGTTTGCAACGGCAACTTCGGTTTCACAAAGGAAGTTGATAAATGCTTCTGCAGCCTCTTTGTTTTTCGATCCCTTGGGAATACAGATTGCATCGATAAATCTGTTGAAAGTTTCAGCGGGATAAGCGAATGCAAGATTGGGGTTTGCATCGATCATCGTTACCGCGTCACCTGCATAATAAGGCGCAACCCAGGCTTCTTCGAGCTGCATCTTGTCAAAGATCTGGTCCATTACATAGGTCTGGACATATCTTTTTTGCTGACGCATCACCTTTGCCGCTTCGTAAAGCTCATCGTGGTTTTCGGTGTTAAGGGAATAACCAAGCTTTGCAAGACCGATAGCAAAAGCATCTCTCGAATTCGAGAACATAAGTATCTGTCCTTTAAAGCGTTCGTCCCAGAACACTTCCCAAGTGGAAACATCCTCAACGGGGATCTGCTGCTCCTCAAGTTTTACCTTGTTGTATATGATGCCGACAGTACCCCATGTGTAAGGAACCGAATATTTTGCTTCGGGGTCAAAAGCCTCGAATCTGTACTGATCGTCAATGTACTTGATGTTGGGAATATTGTTATAGTCAAGCTCTTCGAGCATTCCCTCTTCCGCCATCTTGGCGATCATGTAATCAGACGGAATAATAATATCGTAAACAGAGGAATAGCCATCCTGACCAACTTTGTCATTGGCAAGCTTTGTGTACATATCCTCGTTTGTGGCGTAGTTGGTATAGTTTACATTTATACCTGATATTTCTTCGAAAGCGCCGATAACGTCAAGGCTACCTTCGCTGCCGTCAGATATATATTCGCCCCAGTTATAAACGTTTAAAGTAATGTTCTTGTTTCTGAATTTTGCGTAATACGAAATGTCGTCAACCTCTACCTCATACACCGCTTCGGAAAGGTCGATCTCGCCATCCTCTTCAAATTCTGTTGCACAGGATGCCAAAAACGGAACGCAAAAGAGCGTCAGAACCAAAAGTGCCGATATGATTTTTTTCATTTTAAGTTATGACCTCCTAATCATGCGAATTTCAGACAATGTCCATCTTCTGTTTGAGTTTCTTTTTCTTTTCGTCGTGACTGCTTTTGATATTTGATGCAAGCAGAACGAGAAGAACCACAAGGAAGATCAAGGTGGAAAGCGCATTGAGTTTGGGAGTCATAGGCTTTCTCGTTATCGAATGAATAACGATCGGCAAAGTCTGCGACTGAGGACCCGATGTGAAATAACTGATAACGAAATCGTCCATTGAATATGTCAGCGACATAAGGAAACCGGATATCACACCCGGCATTATTTCAGGAAGAATAACCTTGAAAAATGCCTGCCATTCTGTACAACCGAGATCGAGCGCCGCCTCATATACGTTTTTATTGATCTGACGGAGCTTCGGCAAAACGCTGAGAACGACTGTCGGAACACAGAAAGTGATATGTGCAAGGATCATGGTCACAAAGCCGCGGCTGATCCTGCAGAAAGAAAAGAGGATCATAAGCGAAATACCGGTGACAATTTCCGGGTTGATAAGAGGAAGGCTGTTTATGTTCTTAACGATAGAACGAGTGCTCTTCTTCATGTTATGAATACCGATTGCGGCAAACGTGCCAAGTACTGTTGCAAGAAGCGATGCGATAACGGCGATAATCACGGTGTTGCCGAGAGCGCCGAGAATCGTGCGGTCGTGAAAAAGCTCACCGTACCACTTGAATGAAAAGCCTGTCCAGTTTCTGCCCTTCGACTCGTTGAAAGAAAACGCAATAAGGACAAAAATCGGAATGTACATAAAGAGAAGAACGAGCGCAACGTAAAATTTGGAGAAAAACTTTTTCATTTCAGTGTCTCCTCCATTTCTTCGTTGTCAAACTGGTTGAATATACCCATGCAGATAAATACAACCACCATCAGCAAAAGCGAGATCGCCGAACCGTAGTTGGGATTATAGGCAGTGATAAACTGGCTTTCGATAAGGTCGCCGACGAGGCTGTTTTTGGGACCGCCGAGCATCTGCGAAATAACGAAAGTACTGACCGCGGGCACAAATGTCATTGTAACGCCCGAGGTGATGCCGGGGAAAGACAAGGGAATGATAACCTTGCGGAAAACATTAAAGGTGTTGCATCCAAGATCCTGTGCGGCTTCGATGAGTCTGCCGTCAAGCTTTACCATAATGGTGTAAAGAGGAAGAATCATATAGGGTATGTAGTTGTAAACCATACCGAGAATAACCGCGCCCTGCGTATACATTACGTTGACAGGTTCAAATCCGAAAAATGTTATCACCTTGTTGAGAAGGCCTGAATTTGTCTCGAGAATACTCATCCATGCGTAGGTGCGAAGAAGAAAGTTCATCCACATGGGAAGCATGATAAGCATCATCATCGTTCTCTGCTGATTAAGTTTCATCTTCGACATAATGTACGCCAAGGGATAAGAAATAACAAGGCAGATAACTGTTGCAACAGCCGCAAGCCACACAGATTTTACAAGAACAGGCAGATACTTGGAAGCATACTGAATATTATCCATGGTAAAAGCGCCTGTATCTCTGTCGGTAAATGCAAAAAATGCGATAAGTGCAAGAGGAATAATTGTGAAAACAAGCATCCATACAAGGTATGGAATCGAGAACATACGAAATTTTCTGTTATTCATTTCCCAAGCCCTCGTTCACAAGCATGGAACTTTTCTTTTCCTCCTCGCTCTTCTTCATGATATGAATATCATCGGGAGTGAAAGAAAGTCCGACAAAACTGCCGACGGGTGTGTGCTGGGTCGAATGGATGAGCCACTTGACACCAAAGCTTTCTACAACCATTTCAAAATGAACGCCCTTGAAAGTTACACGTTCAACCGTACCGTCAATGGTATGATCGCCGGGTTCGGTGATCTTGATATCTTCGGGACGGATAACGACGTCGATGGCTTCCATTTTGTCAAAGCCCTTGTCGACGCAAACAAATTTCTGACCTGCAAATTCAACAAGATAATCATCATGCATAATACCGCTGATGATGTTGCTCTCGCCGATAAACTTTGCAACAAAAGCGTTGTTGGGTTCGTTATATATATCCTCGGGAGAGCCGATCTGGTTGATGATACCGTTATTCATAACAACGACGCGGTCAGACATGGTAAGAGCTTCTTCCTGGTCGTGCGTTACGTAAATAAAGGTGATACCGGTCTGCTGCTGGATCTTTTTAAGCTCGGTCTGCATTTCTTTTCTGAGCTGAAGGTCAAGAGCACCCAAAGGCTCGTCGAGAAGAAGCATTCTGGGGTGATTGATAAGCGCGCGGGCAATGGCAACACGCTGCTGCTGACCGCCCGAAAGAAGATCTACGTTTCTTGAACCGTAACCCGAAAGGTTTACAAGCTCGAGCATTTCGATAACACGCTTTTTTATCTCGGATTCGGGCTTTTTCTTTAATCTGAGACCGAAAGCGATATTTTCATATACGTTCATGTGGGGAAACAGAGCGTATTTCTGGAACACTGTGTTAACCTGTCTTTTGTACGGCGGAACATCATTTATGAGCTTTCCGTCAAAGAAAACGTTGCCCGAAGTGGGTTTTGCAAAACCGCCGATAATTCTGAGAGTTGTTGTTTTACCGCAACCGGAAGGCCCGAGAAGTGTGATAAATTCTTTGTCATTGATGTCGAGGTTTATGCTTTTAAGTACTTTTTCATCGTCATAAACTACGACAATATCCTCAAGCTTAACAATTACGCCATTTTCCAAATTTCTACCTCCGTGTTTTGTGTGAAATGTTGAATAATGAATATAAAAACATATTACTCAAACAATATATAGGATATTGCACGATTTGTCAATAGTTTTTTATAAAAAAATCGCCAAAATCCGAAATTATCCGTGATTATCCGTAATTTACCGCGATTTTTGCACAAAAAATCACGTTTTCGGCTTAAATGCTCTGTTATTCTCTCTTATCCTCTGTTTTTCTGTTAAAAATTTGACTTTTGTATTTTATGATAAAAATGTATTATTATGCAACGTACGGCATATTGATAGAATACAATTATCAACGACGGACGGTATCATGATAATACACACAGTGAAAAGCGGCGACACTATTTTTTCACTATCGCAACAGTACGGAGTAAGCGAAGAGCTTCTTGTTGTGAACAACGGACTTTACGGACTTGAAAACTCACTTCCACAAGGGCTTTCAATAGTAATTTTGAAGCCGGCAAAAACACATACGGTAAAAGCAAACGAAACCACCCGTTCTATCGCGGGCAGGTACGGAATAACCGTAAACGACCTTTACAGAAAAAATCTTATTCTCGAAGGTCAGGATCTGATTTTTGAAGGGCAAACACTCGTTATCGAATACGATTCTCCCCCACAATACGATTTTGACGTTGGCGGATATACTTATCCGTCTATATCTCAAAATTTGCTTAACACAACGCTTCCCCTGATGAAGCTGTTTATGCCCTTTACCTACGGATTTGATCCGGAAGGCAAACTTGTAGAGCTTGATGATGACATTTTGCTTGAAAGAGCCTTTCATTATTCAACACGCCCATATATGCATCTGTCAACACTCACCGCAGATGGTTCTTTCAGCAACGAATTATCATCTCGGTTGCTCAACAACAGAACAATTTGGCCGATTCTTTCAGACAACGTAATCAAAATGATGACAGAAAAAGGTTATGTGGGGCTTGACATTGATTTTGAATTTCTGAAAGCTTCCGAAAGATATGTTTATCCCGAATTCATTTCGTATATGAGAGAAAGATTGGAACCCTACTCTTTTCCATTGATCGTGGCATTGCCGCCAAAAACATCCGACGATCAGCAAGGACAACTGTACGAAGGGGTTGATTACAAGCTTCTTGCGGAAGCGGCGGACAAATGCCTGCTCATGACATACGAGTGGGGATATACGTACGGGCCGCCAATGCCCGTCTCGCCAACCCCTTCGGTGAGAAGAGTTCTTGACTATGCAATAAGCGTTATTGACAGAGATAAGATATACATGGGTATTTCAAATTATGGATATGACTGGACTTTACCATATATACGCGGCGAAACAAAGGCTCGCTCTCTTTCAAACGTTGATGCCGTAACACTTGCATCGCAAACAGGTTCGCAGATACTTTACAGTACAGAATACGACGCCCCTTATTTTTATTACACAGACGGCGACGGAAAAGAGCACGAAGTGTGGTTTGAAGATGCAAGAAGCATCACCGCAAAACTTGATCTTATAAATGAATATTCTCTGTTCGGTGGTCTATATTGGAACATCACACGTAAAAATCCGCAAAATCTTGCGGTTTTGTCATCGATTGTAAATTATTTTACATAATAAATATCCCATTGACAAAATAATCAAATAATGATATTATATATATGTAAAATTGGGTATTTTGTTTGAGAGTCAAGCATAAGTACCGCACAAATCCATACGCAAGGAAGTGTAATATGAAAAAGCATTTATCCGCATTAGTTCTTGCAATTGCTATGATCCTTTGCTGTATCAACTTGGTGTCGGCAGAGAATAACGCCACCTTTACAGACGAAAACGGCGTTGTCTATCAGTTTTCGAATGACTCATCCTATCTGATACTCAAAAGCGGTCTGAATACGGCGGGAACGGTTACGGTGCCTTCCACGATCGAAATCAACAAAACGTCGTACACTGTAAAAGAAGTTGCAAGCAAGGCTTTCTATGGAAGCTCTGCAACGGCAATCAATCTTCCGACCACTCTTGATTATATCGGCGACATGGCGTTTGCTTACTGTCCCCAGCTTACAAGGGTTAGTTTCGGCCGAGCAAAGGTGACTCTCGGCAACCGCATTTTTGCGGGCTCTGCGAACCTTACCGGCGTTACAAATTACAGTTCCTTAGAAAAGATTGGATACGGCGTATTTGAAGGAACCGAATGGTTGCAAACAAAATCTGTTTCTACCGTTAACGGCGCATTATATCTCGGAAAAGTTCTGGTTACATATTTCGGCGATGCATCCTCGTTCAGCATCAGCAGTTCCTGCACCTGCATTGCTCCCGATGCTTTCAGCGGAAACACAACTCTTACAAGCATTGATCTTACAAACATAAAATCCATCGGAAGCTCCGCTTTTGAGGATTGTACCGAACTTTCCTCAGTTACTTTCGGAAACTCTCTTGTTGAAGTCGGCGCATATGCATTCGACGGATGCTCATCCCTTGGCGGAGAAATCGCACTGCCCGATACATGCGAAAAGCTTGGGGCATTCGCATTTTCCAAAACCGCAATTGAAACGGCAGATCTTTCAAAAACAAATATAGCATCGATAGGAAACGGCGCGTTTAAAAACTGCGACTCGCTTTGTCAGGTTATTCTTTCCGAAAGCACAAAACACATCGGCAACTATGCTTTCCAGGGCGACAGTATGCTTTCCGATATAAATGCACAAAATGTACTTTCTGTCGGCTACGATGCTTTCAAAGGTTGCTCATTCCTTTCCGACGTTGAAAATTTTGAAAACGTTGAATCGGTTTTGTCCGGTGCATTCGACGGAACGATCATTTACGAAGATGCAAACGGTTCTGCGCTTGTTATCGGTAAAACACTTTACAAAACCGAAGAAACAGCAGTTAGCCTTGCAGTTGCAGACGGTGTAAAGAGCATTTCTCCTTACGCTTTTTATGCAACAGAGGAAGCAGACCTTCTTGCGCTGCCCACGTCGCTCGAATCGATCGACGAAAATGCTTTCATTTCACTTTCTGACGGCACAATTTTCGTTTTCTCGCAAAACGATACAGTTTATACCGACCTTCAGGCATTACCGACAGGTACTGTTTATGTTCCTGAAGGAAAAACCATTGAAAACGACAACATTTCTCTCGGTTATATAAAGGGTATATCAGTTACCAAAGCCCCCAACAAATCCGAATACGATTCGACCGAACAATTTGATCCTGCGGGTATTGAAATCGAACTTCTCACAGAGCTTAATGGTGTTGAGTGCTCGTACAACATTTCCGAAATCGGATATGAACCTTCCTACACCTACAATTTCTCGATATCCCCCAGCATCAAGGTAAACTATTGCGGATTCGAAACGTCGTTTGATGTGTCTGTCGAGATCTCTTGTGTTCCCGGAGATGCAAACAGAGACGGCAATGTAAACTCAGACGACATCCTGCTTATCAGAAAATATATTGCAGGTCTTGTGGCAGAGAAAGACATTGATCTTGCCGCCGCAGACATCGCCGGTGCAAACGGCGTAAACTCCGATGACTTGCTCCTTCTCAGAAAAGCAGTTGCCGGACTTGTTTCACTTAAATAAATCATATATTTCTATTGACACAGACACAAAAATAGATTATAATACTTAAAGAAAAAATCACGGAGGTATATCATGAAAAAAATCACAAGCATTCTTCTCAGTGTTCTTCTTCTCGTTTCCTGCTTCACATTTGCGGCAAACGCTGAAGTTGCAACACAGACAGTAACCATCGAGGCTCCCAAGGATATCATTGCAAATCCCGGCGACACATACGTTCCAGTCACCTGGACCATCACAGAAAACGAAGGTTGGGGCGCATTTAAGTTCTACGTAGAATTCGACGGCGACGTATTCTCGTTCGCTCCCGGCGGAGAAATCGGCTTCTCTGACGAACAGGGTACATTCGCTTTCTTCATCGACGATCCAAGAGCTTACAGAAACATCGGCTCTGTAACAACAAATATTTTCGGCATCGACTCGGGTGTTGACCCCATGATCACCAAGGACAGAAGCTCTTTCCTCGTTGAAGGCAAGTCCAACACCGATGACGTTACAGTAACGGGCGAATTTTTCACCGCTTTCCTTAACGTTGCCGAAAACGCTCCCGCAGGCAGATACACTATCAAGATAACAACAGACCCCAACAACTGTTCGTCTGTTAAGGGTCCCACAGTTGCAAAGCCTTCTATCACATGGGGCGAAGCAACAATCATTATCCCCGCTTCTTCTTCAACAGCACTCACCGTTGAAGGTGCGCAGGTTCGTGTTGCAACAAACACAGTTGTTCAGGGACTTCGTTTCATCAGCACCATCGACGCAGGTCTTTACAACACAATTAAAGAAGCAGGTCAGCTTCCTACTTCTTCCGAATCCACAGGAAACGGTTTTGGTACAGTAGTAATCCCCACAGTAATGCTTAACGGCGCTGATCTTACAAAGGAAACAGCAAACGCCAAGGTAGTTCCTGCTGTAAAGCTTTACTCTGCCCCCACAGGCGACGAAACAGCTTACAGATACACCGCCTGCCTTACAGGACTTAAAGAAAATCAGTACGTTACATCTTACACAGTTCGTCCTTATGTAACCATTGACGGTGTAACAGTTTACGGCGAACAGTATGCAACTTCCGTTTTTGCAGTTGCCGAAGCTGCCTACCTCAGCAACAAGGAAACACAGTCTGTTTCAGAATACCTTCTCAACAACATTCTTAACAAAGTTGATCCCGACAAATATCCCGCAGAAGGCTGGAGCGGTATTTACAAGCCGTAAAAAATATCACAGACAAGGCGTGCATCCACAAGATGCACGCTCTTTTTAGGGAGAAAAAATGATGATTTCAAGTGCGATTATCAACTATGCAGACGGAACGAATACTCATGTTTCAATCTCTGCCGTCATTGAAAATTCAAAAATAGAAAAATATGTTTTCGACGATAATTCTATTAATTACGAAAAAATAACTTCAATCGATTTTCCTTTAAACCATAGACCCATATGCGCAGGGGACGAAGGTTTTTATCTTATTTCGGGAACATCATCAATATGTCGCGAATCGTCAATTGGCTATTTCCGTGAAAGAGGAGACCTTGTACACGAAAACAAACTTCAGCATTTGCCGATTTTCGGTCTTTACTACGGCGACGTTTGCTTTATTTCCATTACGACGGGCATGCAGTACGACAGCTATGTGGTAATAGAGGTAAAAGACGGAAAATACAATTTCTTTCTTCGTTTTCTTCTTGAAGGCGAAAAGCCCTACGAGCCTATCGCTTTCGAGCTTCATATGCTTGAAGGAAAAGACAGAACATACAGCGGTATGGGCAGAGAGTACCGAAAGTTTCAGCTTGCAAACGGTTTTCGTACCATACGCGAAAAGAACGACGAAGAACTTAATTTCTGCGCAGAATCTCTGCTTGTAAGAATCAGACACGGTTGGAAACCTGTCCCCTGCTCTGTGTTCGAGCAGACGCCTGAAACAGAGCCACCAATGCACATAGCTTGCACCTTCGCGCAAGTCATAGAGATAATGCGCTCGTACAAAGCCGCTGGCATCGACAAAGCAGACTTTTCGCTCGTCGGCTGGAATATAAAGGGGCACGACGGCAGATGGCCGCAGATACTTCCCGTTGAAGAAAGCCTCGGCGGCGAAGAAGGATTGAAAGAGCTGATCGGTGTAGCGCACGAGCTAGGGTACAAAGTCACCTGCCACACCAACAGTACCGATGCGTACAATATTGCAAACAATTTTGACAAAAACGACCTTGTTGTGGATCGCAACGGCGAATACAACTGGAGAGACGCCTACTGGGCAGGCGGAAAAGCATATCAGATTTGCCCCGAATGTTCAATAAGACTTGCAAAAGAAACATTGCCCGCAGTAAGAGAGCTTGGCTTTGCAGGTACTCACTACATTGACGTTATCACAAGTGTTATGCCTCACAAGTGCTACAGCAAAACACACCCCCTTACAAGACGCGAGTCTGCAGAAAAATGGAACGAGCTTTTTGCATACGCCAAAGACCTTTTTGGCGGCATAAGCTGCGAAAACGCCTGCGATCACACTTTGAAAGACTGCAATTTCGTACTTTACGTTTCTTTCTTCAACGGAGAGCTTCCCTCATTTGTTGACGAATCTGTACCTTTCTGGCAGATCGTTTACCACGGCATTGTTGTCAGCAATCCTCATGCCACAACCGTAAACGCCGCCGCCAGCGGAAAAGAAAAACTCCTTAAAGCTATTGAATACGGAGGAAGACCCGTTGTTTACTACTACTCAAAATTCGTAAATGACGGCAAAAACTGGATATCCGACAAGGATTTTGTTGCCGATACCCCCGAGGATATAAAACGAACAACAGAACTTGCCGCACAAGAATACAAAATCTTCGAGCCCCTCACCTATCTGCAATACGAGTTCATTGAGGAGCACGAAAAAATATCCGACGGAGTTTATTGTACAACATACTCTGACGGCACAAAGGTTACCGTAGATTACAACAATCTTACATTTGATGTTACAAAATAAAATCAAGCCCCGAAAAGTTTAAACTTTTCGGGGCTTTGCTTTATATCGGATTATTCAGCGTCAGGAGTATTTTGCTTTTCTTTCGTGTCGGCACGTTCGCTTGCGGGAAGACCATTCATATATACGTCAAGGTAATACGCCTTTTTAAGACTCTTTTCCTCTTCATACTGGCTTCTGACAGTATCAACGATTGCAACGTCACCGCCCGCTTTTGCAAGCTCCGCTTTCAAATCTGCAAGAATATCGTCAACTTCAGCATCACATTCAAGCTCGAGGCTTGATACAAAGCTGATATACTGCTTTGCAATCTCTTTTCTTGACGTGGGGACCTGCTGATCCTTGGGAAGATCTCCGTACTGAGTTTTGATACGTTTTTCAAGCGAACCAAGCTCTGTAACAAATCTGTTTTTTACAATGTACAACTTTGCAACGTGCTTGTTTATTATTTCTCCGACGTTCACAACAGGAGCGGGCTGAGGTGTAACCTCTGTCGGGGTTTGCGTTTCTCCTTCCGATTCAGACGGAACCTCGGGTGTTACGGGTTCTGTGGGGGTGACCGGTGTGGGCTGTTCAGGCGCCGCCTGAGGCTTTTTGTCGTCGGGGTTCGACGAAGTGTCAGCAGATGCCGAATCGCCGCCGTTGCCATTCTGAACGGGCTTTGTCACATCGGTGGCAGGTTTATGTGTATCAACAGGAGTATCGGGGTTTGAAACAGGCGTTTTTTCAGCTTCTGAATCAGGCTTTTTCTGTTCTTCCTTTTCGGATTCCTTTTGCGCGTCGATCTGTGCAAGAGCTTCGCCCTTCGATTCGATTATAAGAGTTATCTCGTCTTCTGTGTATCTTCCGCTTTCGATTGCGGCTATAACTTCGGCAGAAAGCTCGCTCATAATATCATCAACGCCATCAGCGTTTTCCTGATCGTTTTCCGCTTTTTCTGTTGCTGCAAGCTTTGCGGCATCAATTTCCGCAATAGCCTCACCCTTTGTATCAAGGATTATGGCAATCTCCTCGGCGGTGTAATCGCCGCTTTCAATAGCTTCAAGCACGTCACGAGAAATACCGAGGGTATCACTCTTGTCCTGCTGGTTGACACCAATCTGCTCGACGATAGCTTCGTTGTTGCTGGTGAAAATAATCCAAGCCGCTTTCATGTTGCTTGCTGTCAAAAGTTTTGGCAGATTAGGTATTACAAAAGTTATGATAAACATAAAAAGCTCGGGACTGATTATCCAGATAACGATCATTGCAACAACAAAGAGCGCTATGATTCCAAGAAGAATGCCGATAACTATCTTTGCCCAAAGCGGAATTTTAGATTTTTTCTTTTCCTTATTCAATGTTTTTCCTCCTTTAATTCTCGGCGTGCGAATATTCTCCCATAAAGAGAATTTCGTCATTTGCTTTATCTTTTATTACAAAAGTGAACGGTTTATTGAACTTCAATTCCATCGGCTCAGGTTGACGTGCAGAAGTTGCTTTAAAACCGATCTTTGTAACCGCCGCAGCCTCTGTTCCCTCTTCGTCAACAGAAATATATGTCTTGTGAATCACTTCAGAAATAAACATTCCTTTTCTGTTGAACATATCGGTAAAATCTGCAGCATAAGGCGAAAAAGCGTGTGAAAGTCCAAAGTTTTTTAATGTTTCGCTGAGATCTGTGTTATACTCTATTTTAAATTTTGGTAAAGACAGAGAAATATATTTCGATTCCGACGATGCTTTGTCAAGAGTTCTTATGGGATCAAAATCGTAATCCGACATCATAAGGTACATACTGACCTCGACGTTATCAACTGTTTCTATCCCGATAATATGACCGTCATCAGATAATTTATCCTGTCTTGTAAGATAAGGAAGCTCAACTATCTTTACTCCGTCAACCTCAGAATAAGGCATCCAACCGTTCTTTTTCATAAAGTCGGTTTTGGAAACAGAACCGTCGCTCGAAGTGAAATTATCTTTTATTGTTGCGTGTTTGCTGAACTCGTTTTGCCATCTCGCCTTGAAATATACGGCGTTTATAAGCATAGCCCAAAAATCAGCTTCCCTTTCGGAAATGATCGTGGGGATCTTGCCGTTTGTTTTCTCGTTCACCCATCCGTTTACGTCGTCAACTGCGTTGGCATTATCTGTAATTTCTGATGTTGCGCCGTAAAACTCTGCAACCTGCTTTTCATATTCGGGCAAAAATCGAGTATCTCCCGCAGTATCCATATTGATCCAGGCAGAATTTGAAACGTCAAGACGAAGAAGATCGCTCTTGGAATAATCGCTTATCATCTTTTTTACTTTGTTGTTGTAACCGTTAAGATCGTTTACCTCAACAGCCTTCAAAATTTCCTCTTGTGTTGCTCCTTTCGCTCCGTTCGCCGCCAAAAGAAGTGCCATTTTGACCGAAAGCGGAGAAAACATATAATTTTCGCTGTCTGGCATTGACCTGTTCAATCTGTCTGCAAAAGATACATCAACCACACTGATTTTGAAAAGATAGTCATACATTCTGATTATTGTTGTAACCGCCTGTTCAGCAGTATATTTTCCTTTAGGGTCAAACTTATTGTCGCCCACGCCGTTCATCACTTTCAAATTACAGACAGTCTGTACAGATTCTTTTGCCCAATCCGATATATCCTTGGAATCTTCAAATACAAAATCCGTAACAAAAGCGTAGATATAAAGATAACTTGCTATACGACCAAGAATCGTTGCTGCCTCTTCGCGTGTAAGCGTATCGTTTGGCGCAAAAATTCGATCTGCTTTACCGTTGATAACACCGGAAGCGTACAGATCATTAACCTCTTTTTTGTTTGTGTCTTCAAATGGATTGTTTTCGCATACCGCAAGCTGTCTTTTAGGGATTTTTGTCAGCATATTATATACAATAACACAAAACTGCTCTCTTGTGATATCAGCTTTCCACACAAGATCAAGATCTCCAAGGATACCCAAAGACTGCGCTTTCTTTATGTGTTCTGCAGACCAGTCACTATACTCATTCTTGTTCTCGGCAAAAACAGTGGATGACACGAGCATTAAAGCCGCAAGCAGGATAGAAATAATTCGCTTCATAATTTTTCCTCCATTGTCGATGAAGTGCATCTACCTGTTAGACTTGAATTTTCAAAAAAAGTTCCATTTTTCTGTATTACAACATTATTATCACAGATCAATCGATCAGAAAAAGACACCTTTGCATCCCCTTGCACCGTTACCGCAAGTTCGATTACGGCACCATTTCTCGTCCATTCTGTTTTTACCGCGCCGTTTGGAGTTTTGTATTCGGCGCAAGCTTGAACGAGAGATGAAACAAAGTGCGGATCGATTGCCACGTGATCGGCATCATTCTTATTCGGGTTTACAACAATACCTGCGATATATTCGAGATACCACCCCGAAACGTCAGCCATAAAATGGTGGTTGTGCGAACCGGTTCGCTCTCCCGGCGCAACAAAACGTTCCCAAACTGTGGTCTCTCCGCGGTAGATCATGTTGGCATACGACGGATATGACGGTTTTGTTATCATTTCGTATGCAAGATCCGAATATCCGTATTCCGATAACACTCTGAAAATATATCGAAGGCCAAGGAAACCGCAATCGAAGGAACAGTCTTTTTCTTTTATAAAATGCACAAGTGCATTTATTGCATTTTCAATTTCGCCGTTGTCAAGTATTCCAAAAGTAAGAGCCAATGCCTGCGAGGTCTGACAAGGACGATAGGTGGGCCGGCGGTATTTTTCCGATTTTCCTGCCGTTATGATTCCGTTGTCGTTGTATTCGCGTCTGATGGCATCTCTTAAAACTTTACCTTCGTTTCGTACAAACTCTGCTATTTCTGTCATTCCGACAGCAGAAAACATAACTTCGAGCATTCTGCTTTCTTCAAGAAGTATGGCAGTGCAACAAAATCCCAAAGGAGAAGCGTACGCCGCGGCAGGACAATCAACGGGAAGCCAATCGCCGTAACCTCTTTCAATTATACCACGCTCATCCTTGTTCGTCAAATGAAATTTGAAGTTTTCGATCATTGCCGTGGCATTTTCGATTATTATATTCTTATTTCCCGAGTAAATATAGGCATAATACGGCAAAAAGACGACGGCACTGTCCCAAACAGGAAAGTCAAATCTATCCTTTCCCGAAGGTACGATAAGAGGAAGTCTGCCGAGCTCGTCCTGGGCGGCACGAAAACACGCAAGCCAATCGGCATATACGTTTTCAAGCGCAAAAGACTGCATCATGTGTTGTGCGGAAATTGCGGCGTCACCCGTCCATCCGTTTTTTTCGCGATGCGGGCAGTCAGTGACAATGTGCAATATATTAGAAAGATCCGAGCGTACACATGCGGCAAAAATCTGATTTGATATCTTATCCGAGCAAGAAAAAGATGCTTTACGTTCAAAATCGTTGTGTAGCACAATGGTGGTCAAAAGCTCGTCTGTGACTTGTTCCGGTAATACCCCATATATGTAGCAATATCTGAATCCGTGATATGTGAAAGGCGGAACATATTCCTCCTCGCCAACACCCGAACATATATAAACGTCCTTTTGACAACATCCGTCGGGATAGACGTCTACATTTATATAGTCTGCAAAGCCTTCAAACATAAGCTCGCAGAATTGCATCTCTATCTTTTGCCCGGCAAAGCCTTTGATTTTTAGCAAAGGAACGCCCGAAACATTTTCGCCGAAATCAAAAATATATCCGCCACTCGTGGGAGTTTTTCCCATAATGGTTTTGCCGTTATACAACATGTTAACAAGCTCGTCGCGTATTCTGTAATCGCGGAGATCGCCTTTTCGAAAACAAACGGGTTTAATGGTGCGAACAGAACGAACGGGTTCGCAAATTCGTACTCTTTTTTCAGCGTGAGAATAACACCTTTCGGTGGGTGCATTCCAAGCGGAATCATCCAGCCCGCAAAGATTCCAGCCTTTGATTTCCCTTGTCATATCGCAATAAACACCGCACCGAAGATCGTCAAAAAGGATATGCGAGTAGCTCCATTTCATATCTCTGGCATCAAATGAAAAGCTGTCGCATACAAAATCAAGCGCAAATGAAGGGGCAGAACTTCTGTCTTTGTCGTGTTGCCATATCTGTCCGCCGACAGGGTTTGCAAAACCATTGCCAAGCATCACAGCAATTACGTTCTCACCATCCGCAAGGCGACCCGAAAGATCGTATTCGTCATAAAAGATAATCTCGTCTGGATTTGAAATATAAGGCGCAAGAAACCCGCAGGTTATTTTTTCTCCATTTAGGAACAGATCATAAAAACCCGTGGCGCCTATTGTCAGTTTTGCAGTATCGGAAGAATTTGCCCTAAAACTTTTTCTGAATATGGGTGCGGGAACCGGGTCAGTGTAACTATTATATTTTAAGCCTGCAGATACAAAATTGTCGGAAAGCATAGTTTTACCTTTCAAATAGTCAGATTTTTATAATACCGAAAAGAATAAATCCAACGGTGTTTATCGCAAAATTGGCAAACATGTGCACAAACCACGATGGATAGATATTGCCGCTTTTATCATTAAGAAAATCGAATATGAGTCCGCCGACAAAAAGTCCCACCATAACAAGGAGGAAAAGTCCAATAGAGAACCATCCGATCATCATGGCAACGTGGTAGATTGCAAACGCCGCCGCACTGAAAAGGTATGCAAAACGAGAGGAAGAAATCCTTTTGAGTGTGAGAAAAGCAAAACCTCGGAAGAAAAATTCTTCAAGCAGAGAATTAACAAACGATATGTAAAGGGATACAAAGACAAAATTGTCCTTTGTAACACCTATGTTCCCTGTAAGTTGCGATGTAATAGCAGAAAAATCAAGGACTCCGCGCAACAAAATATAGCCGCCGAGTATCACGGCAAAAACCCCGAAAGCAAGGAGAAGTGACAAAAACATTCCCTTCTTTTTGGGAGTAAACAGTGGTTTTATTCTGATATCTTTATCAAAAGCCGAATAAATTGCAGGAAATCCGAGAAACAAAACAAGCTTTATTGCTGATTTTGCAAAATAATCCGCTTTCAAAACGCCGTCTACAAAAGCCATTACTATACAAAACAAAATAACCGCTATCGAAATAAATACTGTCTTTTTTCTTGAATTCATTGTGCGCTCCTATGTGTTGGCGAATCGATCGTTATATTCTATCTATAAATGTCAATATACCATAAAGCAGAAAAAAAGTCAACAAAACAATAAACAAAAACAACATATAATAAAAATACCCCTTGATAATCTTTGAAAAATCCGTTATTATATAATATATAATGGTATACAAATAACGATATGTAAAAGGTGAACATTTTGGCAGAAACAAAAAACAAAAAGCCCGCTTCCGAAAGCCTTGTACCGAAAGCCTCGAAAAAAGCGGCACAATCAAAACAAAAAAATCCCACGCCCGAAAAAACACAGAACAATAAAAAAGAACAAAAAGCAAAAACCGAAACAAAGGCAAAAAAAGAACCCGGCCACCCCACAGTTCAGGAAGAACAACCAAAGGTTAAAGAAAAAAAGCCTCTCGACGAAAACTCTATACTTTTTAATCTTTTGCCGTATCTTTTGGGTTTCCTTGCAGTATTTGTTGCATTCTGCATCGCTTTTCCGAAACAATCGGGCCTTTTCAGCTACATAACAGAATCGCTTCGTTTTCTTTTTTCTTATGCAGTCTGGGCTGTTCCCGTATTTATGTTGTACGGAGCATTCAAGCTTAAAGACGATATGCGCCGCAGTCGCGTGACACAAAAATTTGTATTCAGCATCGTGACAACGGTATTTATTTCGGTTCTTATCGGCTTGATATTTATTCTCAACACCGCGGAAAGCGAGATTGTCGATCCCGTATCCTTAGCATCTTCTTATTGGGGTGCATACGCAGGCGGCGGTTTCATCGGCGATCTTCTCGGTATAGGACTTTATAAGATAACAGGAAAAGCGTCTATCTTTATTGCCTCCTTCCTTGTCCTCATCTTCACAATGTTTGAATTCGGACTCACCCCCGAGGATATCTTTGTGTATATAAGAGACAAGATTCGCGCACGCTGTCACGATATAAAAAACAGACAACGCGCACCAAAGAAAGAATCGCTTTCGACAGAACAAAGCAAAGCACCTGCCGAAAACGAAGAACCTGTACAAAAAAGATCCCACGCCGCATACAAGATCAACCGCGACCTTGCTTATCATCTTACCAAAAAGAACATCGACATTGATATCGATGATAAAAAATCTAATAAACAGTCTGTTTTCGACCGCATAGACGTTGCCGAAAACTCCGACGAGGAAGAAAAAAAGCGCATAAAGGCAGAAAATATTGCAAATGCCAAGGCTGATATCGAGGCTATAACCGCCGCAAAGGACAGCTATATCCCCGACGAAGAAGCCTTTGAAAAGAAAGAGGATCTCACCTATTCGGAAAACAGTGCAATGCCCGCAGGCGAAAACGATCTTTCGCAGATCGACGAGATTTTTGCAGACGGCGCTGTGATCGAAGCGGGCGGCATGGCAATGAACACTTCGGTTCTTGAAAAAGAAATCATTGATACCACCGAAGGTTCGGAGATAGTATCCGAATTGTCAGACAAAGACGAGGACGATACGTCCTTTGAAGTTTCAAACGGAAAACTCACTGTTGAATCACGCCCCACATTGGAAGAGCTTTACAGTTATCCCGACACGGAACTTTTAAAGGCAGACCCTAATCCAACAACATTTACCGTAACAGAAGAGCTTAAAGCAACAGCGGTAAAACTTGTTGACACCCTTGCAAATTTCGGAGTACGCACCAAGATCACGAATATCAGTTGCGGACCGACAGTTACAAGATACGAGCTTCAGCCCGAAGTCGGCGTCAGAGTAAAGGCAATACAGAACCTTGCCGACGACATCGCGCTTCATCTTGCGGCAAACGGTGTGCGTATAGAGGCACCTATTCCCGGAAAAGATGCAGTTGGTATCGAAATACCAAATAAGACCGTTTCCACTGTTTACATCAGAAACCTTATTGAAAATCCGCAGTTCAGAAATTTGAAGAGCCGCATATCGGTATGTCTTGGCATGGACGTTGCGGGAAGTCCCGTATACATGGACATTGCAAAAATGCCCCATCTGCTTATTGCAGGTGCTACGGGTATGGGTAAATCTGTATGTATAAACAGCTTTATTATCAGTATTCTTTACAAAGCCCGCCCCGACGAAGTAAAGTTTATTCTTATCGACCCGAAAAAGGTTGAATTCAGCCTTTACAAAGGCATTCCTCACCTTCTTGTTCCGGTTGTTAACGATCCGAAAAAATCAGCAGGTGCTCTTTCGTGGGCAGTGTCCGAAATGGAACGTCGCTTTGCCCTTATCGAAGAAGTCGGAGTCCGCGATATCGCAGGCTACAACGAAGTGACCAAAAACGATCCCGAAAAGCCCAAAATGAGCCAGATCGTTATTATCATCGACGAGCTTGCAGACCTTATGATGACGGCGCGTGACGAGGTTGAAAGTTCTATCTGCCGCCTTGCGCAGAAAGCCCGTGCGGCAGGTATGCATATCGTTATCGGTACACAGAGACCTTCTGTCGACGTTATCACAGGTCTTCTCAAAGCAAACATCCCCTCGCGTATTGCGTGCACTGTTGCTTCGCAGGTAGACTCACGTACCATCATTGATATCGCAGGCGCCGAAAAACTTGTCGGAAAGGGCGATATGCTCTTTGCTCCCGTAGGATGCTTAAAGCCGATCCGAGTTCAGGGTTCTTTCGTCAGCGACAGCGAGGTTGAAGCCGTAACCGATTTTCTCAAACAGAACTTTACCGCAGAATACGACAAGAGTATTATCGACGATATCGAAAGAGAAGCGGCAAAATGCGGAGAAAAGAAGAAAGGCAAAGCCGACGTTGACGACACAGATGCTCCTGCATCGGGCAATCTTGCGGATGCTGACGAAATGATAATGCCGGCTATCCAGGTTGCAGTGAGCGCAGGGCAACTTTCCACCTCTCTCTTGCAGAGAAAACTGTCTCTCGGCTATGCGCGTGCTGCGCGTATTGTTGACATACTCGAGCAGATGGGCGTTGTCAGCGGTTTTGAGGGCTCAAAGCCACGGCGAGTGCTTATAACAGAGGAACAGTATCTCGAAATGAAAATGCGCCAGGACGGCTCTGAAAGCTAACCGAGCGAACATTAAAAAAACGCCATCGTGAAACGAAATGTTTTACTTTGGCGTTTTTATAAATTTTATAAGTATTTGAGCATTATTCTGCCTCTGTTACCGAAAATATAACACTCTGCTTTGTATACTGACACCGAGAGTATAAACCAATATAAGCAAGCAATTCTTTTGCTAAAACTGCGTCTTTTTGTTAAAATCCAACAAAACTTTCAAACTTGTTCGTGGCGCAATTTGTTCTTTCAACCAAATATGCATTTTTTTCAAAAAAGTGATTGACAAAAAGATAATTCTTTGGTATAATAAACAAGCGATGTTGAGGGACACGTTCCCGAAGCGAAATATGGCGGAATAGCTCAGCTGGCTAGAGCATCCGGTTCATACCCGGCAGGTCATTGGTTCAAATCCGATTTCCGCTACCATATTCACCGGCAGGCAGTAGTTTGTCGGTCGATGTGGCCCGTTGGTCAAGCGGTTAAGACACGGCCCTTTCACGGCTGTAACATGGGTTCGATTCCCGTACGGGTCACCAAAACGACCTGAACCGAATTTTCGATTCAGGTTGTTTTTCTTTGATAAAATTTAATAATGGCCCGTTGGTCAAGCGGTTAAGACACGGCCCTTTCACGGCTGTAACATGGGTTCGATTCCCGTACGGGTCACCAAAGAAGAAGCGTAATTTTGATACAAAGTTATGCTTCTTTTTTATGCTCAAAACCGCTTAAATAGAGGACTTTCTAAAAAAGATAAGTCTCCGAGTGAAACATATAATAGGAAAAGCCACGGTTTTTGTTACCGAAAATACAGTTGCAAGTTCACTCTTAACTTTTCTCAAAATAAAATGCACCGCTTTTTTGTTTCAATTCCGAAAGCGGTGCATTTGTTTTATTTAGAAAACTTAAAGATAATATAATACAGCTATAGATAAAGAAACATTATCTATATATAAGTACACATATTACAACCCCAGCAACTCTTTCTTTTTAGCATCAAATTCTTCCTGAGTAATCGCTCCTAAATCTAAGAGTTCTTTTAACTTTTTAATTTGTTCTAAATTATCGTCCTTTTCTTTTTTGGCTTCTTGTTTAGAAAACAAATTTGTTATTCCCGCACCTACATTCTTTATGCCTTGAGTTACAGAATCACTAATTTTTGAAACATTGATTTTTGATTCCCTATCCTCGGTCAACTCTCCATCCTCTGTGGTATTCTCTATTTCAATAATATCTGCTTCCATTTCATCAGCTGTGTAATCAAATGTTGCTTTATCCAGTGTTTCAAATAATCTATTAGCCATAGGCATCATAGATGCAAAGTTTAATGTTCCGGAAATCACTCCGCCAATTACAGGAATTGCCTTTGAAATTCCCTTTGCAACAGAACTTTTGGTGACCTTTATTCCAACGGCTTTTCCTATTTGTTTTACAATCGGATACCAAAATGTTTTTGTTAGTGCTTTTTGTGGTAATTTATGTAGTGTTGTTTTTGCAATTTGTGTTGATAATACTCTAACGCCAGAAACTGCTCCTGATACACCAAACATTACACCGCAATACATTAAAAGTTGTGACTTAATTTTTTCTTCATCTACTGTACCATTCTGCCATAAATCATCCGCACCATACAAATACGAAAGTTCCTGTGCCAGTCTAAGTGCCATTCCAAAGAATTGCATCACATCAGCGGGTATTGTTGCAGCCATAGCAAGGCCCCCGGGGACTCCTGTAACAAATGACGCTGCCGATGACTGACTTGTCCTTTTTAATATTAGCTTATTCGCCATTAAAGATAACTTATCTCTCGAAACGCCTGCCTGTACCGGTCCTAAATCAAACACATCTTGAAGAGCAACATCTTCAGTAGCAAACATTTCTGCTAAAAATTTATCTCTACTGACTTTTACGCCTGGTATCTGCACAGATGTAGTAATTATGCCTTCCAACGCAATTTCTTTTGTTTGTTCATTTACGTTGCTCATTTCAAATTCCTCCTTCTTACAACCTAACTGTTATTTCTCAAGTACCTTATTAGTATCCAAATCAACCAAATACCGCCAGTACATATTGTCAGTAACAAATCTAACAATAAACCAAAACATCCTCGTTCTTTTCTTTTACTCATAATTTACACCTCTCATTTTTAGTAGGAATATATCCTCTAAATAGAGCTTGTAAATTTCGCGAATCGGTCTAATAATGTTTTCATTATAACACTAATATGTAACAATTTCAATTGTTTGGTCTCATTATTATAAAAGATAATAGACTTCTAAGATAAGTTCACAGCAAAATTATCTATTGCAGTTTGCACCATTTTTCAGTCGTATTAAATTTGAACGTTAGTCCCAACACAAATCCGAAGTTTCTCGAAAGAACTTCGGATTATTTTTTTATCCCCCGTTTTTTAAGTTTTCGAAGTGTTCCGCTTTGCTATCAACAAGCGAAATACAATCAAATTCCTCAAATTACAGAGTCGCGCGAAAGTTCATCAGAAAGTCTGATATTGAACAATTTAATAGAAATAGAAAAAACTTATCGTATTTCATAATTTGCTTGAAAACAGCGAGCGAATATGGTATAATTTAAAAAAGTGTTGCAAGGAGGTACAATGATGCGCATTATATTTTTTGGCTCATCCCACGGTTTACCCGAACCCGATCGCAAATGCTCTTCAATCATGATAAAATCAGGAGATTCATGCTATTTTATTGACATGGGTACTCCCCCGCTCGATCAACTTGCAGAGCGTGGAATCTCTGTTGAAAGCGTAAAAGCGGTGTTTATCACCCACATGCACGGCGACCACACAAACGGGCTTATACCCTTTATAGACTTGTGCAACGGATACTATACAAAAGCAAATCCCGAATTTTATCTGCCCGGTAATACAGAAAAAACCGTTTCCGCAATAAAAGAATGGATCAAATGCCAAGGATGCACTTGGTTTCGAGATTTCAAATTCAATCACGTTGATGACGGATTTGTGTACCGGGACGAAAAAATAAAGCTTTCTGCTTTCAGAACCGGTCATACAGACGAGTCTTTTTCGTATCTTCTTGAAGCAGAAGGAAAAAGAGTGTTTTTCTCGGGCGACCTTAAGATTCAGGAGTCTGATACACAAGAAAAGCCCGATCTTCCCGCAGAAGAATTTGACAAAGGGCTTGATCTTGCAATTCTGGAGCTTGCACATTTTAATGCCGTTGACAAATACTATAAATTCCTAAAAGACAGAACAAATATAAATACAGTGTGCATAAATCACTATTCGAGCTTCAAGATTGCGTCGTATTATTCTCTTTGCGAACTTCTGCCGAAGCAGAAATTTGTTCTTGCGACAGACCGATTGGAATTTGAACTTTAACATTTAGAAAAGAGGAAACCTATGAAAAAACAACTACTTTCAGGTATTTGGCAGCTATATGGCTACAGCGACAAGAACCCAATATTATCGTCAGAAAATATAAAAGATTGCGATATAAGCATTGCAGGAAAAGTTCCCGGTGATGTAATGCTTGATCTTTCCGAAAACGGATATTTACCCAAGGATATCTTTATGGGTATGAACACAACCAAAACCTACGATTTCGAAGGATACGGCTGGTGGTACAGAACAAGCTTCAAAAAAAGTGAGGATTTGGGTAACGACAGATTGTTTCTTCGTTTCGAAGGCGTGGATTGCATAGCCGATTACTACCTCAACGGTATCAAAATTGGAAGTTCCGATAACATGTATGTTGCACACGAATTTGACGTAACAAAAGTTATTCGGGACGAAAACGTGCTCGAAGTTCACATAAGCTCTGCCATGCTTGATGCTTACAAACACGAATACAAGGCTTTTTCGCTTGCTAACCACAGAGAAAACCACTATCTTGAAACGGCATATATCAGAAAAGCCGCCCACTGTTTTGGCTGGGACATTTTCCCAAGAATTGTGACGGCAGGCATTTTCAAAGACGTTTATCTTGTGCAAAAAGACGAGTGCCGTGTAAATCAGCTATTTTGCTATACTTACAGTATTTCGGAAACCGAAGCTATGCTTCGTTTTGGTTATGATCTCAACGTTCCTTTT
>JAFYUZ010000107.1 GCA_017549365.1 Clostridia bacterium | reverse complement strand
CCGAAGGAATCGGAAGCAGCAGCCTTCATAGCAGCGTTGATGCCGTCCTTTGTGATATCCTTGCCCTTAACAACTGCAACGAGGATTGTTGTGGAACCTGTGCAGGTGGGAACTCTCTGTGCAGAACCGATGAGCTTGCCGTTGAGTTCGGGGATAACAAGGCCGATTGCCTTTGCAGCGCCTGTGGAGTTGGGAACGATGTTCTGTGCGCCTGCGCGAGCTCTTCTGAGGTCGCCCTTTCTGTGGGGACCGTCAAGAATCATCTGGTCGCCTGTGTAAGCATGAACTGTTGTCATGATACCCGACTGGATGGGAGCGTAGTCGTTGAGAGCCTTTGCCATAGGAGCGAGGCAGTTTGTTGTGCAGGATGCAGCAGAGATGATCTGGTCATCAGCTGTAAGAGTGTTTTCGTTTACGCTGTAAACGATTGTCTTAAGGTCGTTGCCTGCGGGAGCAGAGATAACAACCTTCTTAGCGCCTGCGTTGATGTGAGCCATGGACTTTTCCTTAGAGCAGTAGAAGCCTGTGCACTCGAGAACAACGTCAACACCGATTGCGCCCCAAGGACATTCTGCAGCGTCCTTGCATGCGTAGATCTTGATTTCCTTTCCATCAACGATGATGGAATCTTCTGTTGCTTCAACAGTGTGCTTGCCTTCGCCGATATAGCCGAGGTAAGAACCCTGAGCTGTGTCGTACTTGAGAAGGTGAGCGAGCATTGCGGGGCTTGTGAGGTCGTTGATAGCAACAACTTCGTAGCCTTCTGCACCAAACATCTGTCTGAATGCGAGACGACCGATACGGCCGAAACCGTTAATGGCAACTTTAACTGACATTTTTATGTCCTCCTAAAAAATAAATTTTTGCTTTTTATATAGGTTATTTTTCCCATTCCTCATTATTATAATACATTTTTTTCAATTTTGCAATAGGGATAATTAAATTTTTCACATTCTTAAAACATTTGTAAAATACGGCAAATTCTATTGAAAACAAGCGGCATTTGTGGTATAATTCAATAAAATTACTGTTTATTTTTTCATTTTAATCTATGAAAGGAAAAACTTTTTATGAAATATCTGCCCTCTTCTCTCAAAAATTCAAATGTTGCCGACTGTCTTCTTCAAAAAATATACCTCCGCCCCACCCGCATAGTCTGGCACAACGACAAAGCCACAGGGTGCGAAAACATTATCATCAACGAAGACCACCAGATGATGGCGGGCGAATCAAAACACGTGCGCAACCACGCATGGATCGCCCCGGGCGGCGCAGTTCTTATTGATTTTGGCAAAGAAATATGCGGCGGCGTAAAGCTTTTTGTCAAGGTGATGAAGGATGGTGACGGCAAGGACAAGATGGACGTTTCGCTTCGTCTGCGCTTTGGCGAATCGGCAAACGAGGCCATGGCAGAGCTTCACGAAAGCGGCACCACCAACGACCACAACCCCCGCGATTTCACGGTGCAGTCGGGCGTTATGAGTATGGCAGAATTCGGCTACACGGGCTTCCGCTTTGTGCGCATTGACAACGTGGACAAAGAAAACACCCTGCTTTTGCAGACGGTGAACGCCTACGCTTATTTCAGAGACATCGAATACAAGGGCAGTTTCAGATGCAACGACGAAACCTTAAACCGCGTTTTTGACACGGCGGCATACACTCTTCATCTTTGTATGCAGGACTATATCTGGGACGGCATAAAGCGCGATAGATTAGTGTGGATCGGCGATATGTACCCCGAGGTTGCCACCCTTTGCTCGGTTTTTGGCGACGACGTTACGGTGCGCCGCAGTCTTGATATCATCCGCGACCACACCGCGCCCGACAAATTTATGAACACCATCATCACCTACAACGCCTGGTGGGTGCTTTGTCACCACCGCTATTTTATGCAAAACGGGGATGTGGCATATCTTACAGAACAGCACACTCGTCTTGTGGAGCTTACCCATCAGCTTGCCGAATTTTTAAGAGAAGACGGCAGTTTTGATGCCAAATATTCCTGGGCACTTTTTGATTGGCCCAGCAACCACAGCCGCGAAATGAGCGATTCGGGCGTGCACGCAATTTTTAAACTGACCTTTGATGCGGCAGCTTTTATGCTCGAAAAGATCGGAGATGGCGAAAACGCATCCTTCTGCGCAGATATTGCCAAAAAAATAGCCTCGTTCGACTATCCCGATTATGATTACAAGCAGATTTCGGCAATGCGCGTTGTGGCAGGAATGCGCGATGCAAAGAAAGAAAACGAAAGACTTCTGTGCAAAAACGGCGACAGCGGCATTTCCACATTTCTTTCGATGTTCACCCTTTCGGCGCGCTCGATGGCGGGCGATACCCGCGGCGCGATTTCCAACATCCGCGGAATGTACGGAAAAATGCTTGATATCGGCGCCACCAGCTTTTTTGAGGATTTTGATCCTGCCTGGTGCGAAAACGCAGGACGCATCGACGAGCTTACCCCCGAAGGGCTTGACGATATCCACGGCGATCGCGGAGCATATTGCTACGTCGGTTTTCGCCATAGCCTTTGCCACGGCTGGTCGTCGGGCGTTGCGGCGTATATGTCGGAATATATTCTCGGTATAAAAATCAAAGAAGAAGGATGCAAAAAGGTAGAAATTTCCCCCGATCTCGGCGATCTCACCTTTGCCGAGGGCACATATCCCACCCCCTACGGCAACATCTTTGTCCGCCACGAAAAGGGCGAGGACGGAAAGATAGTGACAAGTTATAAAGCACCCGAAGAGATCGAGGTTTGCGTGAAATAAGACAGGGTGCGCCACAGACCACCGAGGACATCGGTCACTGCAAATAAAATTTTTACCTTTATCCCAAATCCTACCTTAATCATAGGGCATATGTTCTCTCCTGCCGTTTGGTGTGGAATTTTACCGATGGCAGAACGGGCGAACACAGTTCGCCCCTACGATTTGATTTTTTGTCATTGATTTTAAAATTTTCACCCCAACAAACGTCTCCCGTCCTATCGTAGGGCAGGGGCTTGCTCCTGCCGTTTGGTGTGGAGTTTAATCAATGGACGGACGAACACAGTTCGCCCCTTGAAAAAGGGAAACCCCCGGCGAGGGTTTCCCTCTTGCACTTCGTGCAATTCACCCATCCTGCGCATTGCGAACGCAAAAAAGGGGTGTTTCGCTCTCTGCGGAGAGCGACCAAAGGCGCCGCCTTTGGAATCCGCCACCCTTTGAAAAGGGTGGACCGAAACTTTATTATTTG
>JAFYUZ010000106.1 GCA_017549365.1 Clostridia bacterium | reverse complement strand
TAGCTGCCGTACAGGAGTGCGACAAGAAAAATTGGCGATACTTGGTTTACACAACCAGGTATCGCCTTTTTCTATCTTTAGCAGAATGTTTGAATCTTATTGGAGGTACATATGATGCAGGAATTGAACTATATTCGTTGCGGAGACTATTACATTCCCGATATTCATTTACCAGAAGAAAAGAGACCTATTGGTCGGTGGGGGCGTATGCACAAAGATTATATCAAGGAACATCACCCTATCCGCTTCAACGATCTATGTCTTAGTGGCGAATTATCGACATATCTGGCTGATTTGAACGAGCAGGCACAGAGCCGTCTTGACCGTATCATAAAACAAATGAAAACCGCTGAAGGCGTGACGGAGAGTATGAAGCAGAACGATCAAATGGCATGGGTCGGCGCAATGAATAACATTCGCAATCGTGCAGAAGAGATTGTTCTTCGCGAAATGATCTTCATGGAGGATGTGCTATGAAACCCGTCATTACAAATCACTCAATATTCTCCAAAGTTTTACATCGAATTCCAAAATGATGTTGAAAGTCATGAGTGGGCAAAAATAATTTCATATAAAACACGGTCCGCAAAGCAATTTTTGCTTTGTGGACTGTGCCTTTTTCTTTTTTCTGCTTTATAAGAATCTCTACAAACACATAAATAATGATCGAGCTTTCATAGCGTTGTCACATAAAATGAGGCAACGCATAGCCGCAGATTCATCTGAGTTGAAGGGGTTCGGGGATGTTTCCCAGACAAGGTTTTGTTGGTTTCCGTTTGACGCGGAAATCAATAAAAACGCATCGGGGGACCCTTGATGCCCAGCTTGCCACAGTGAGTTGGATACTAAACGAATGGTGACACATGGCTAAACTATAATGATAAGAAAATTGATCTTGCGATAAACGTTTGAGCTCCCACACTCAATTGTAAAATCTTTTGCTCAATCTCATTTGCTCTGAAAAGCTTCGGTTTCTTTATAAGAGTTGTCAATGCTTTTAATCTTGCTTTGAGGTCAGATATTTCCAAGTGTGAGTATATTTTTGGTGAATGTCATCTTATTGCATATAGCTAAGTATTTCAATGAAGATCCACATTCCAACTACAAGGTCACCGTCTTTGATTCCGACATCAATCATTGAGTTGCCGCAGGTGCGTAATACAGACATCTCGCCGGATCCGAATATAGAGGTATGTAGGGATATATGATAAGCGTTTTCAATGAAAATTCTTGAAAGAAACTCTTTTTTGAGCTATACTGATGTTAATAACACAAGCGGAGAAGGAATATGAAACTGAATATAGCAATTTGCGATGATGAACAAAATCAAATACAATACGTGAAAGGTATCGTTTCCGAATGGGCGGAAGCAAATGGGCATATGCCGTTTTTTGCAGAATTTCCCTCGGCGGAAGCCTTTCTTTTTGACTATGCCGAGAATCAAAATTACGATATTTTGCTCCTTGATATTGAAATGACAAACATGAACGGCATTGACCTTGCCAAAAAGGTGCGTGAGGAAAATGATCGTGTGCAAATCGTTTTCATTACGGGTTATCCCGATTTCATGTCGGAGGGCTTTGAAGTGGCGGCACTTCATTATCTGATGAAGCCTGTGAAAAAGGAAAAGCTTTTTACCGTTCTTGATAGGGCTGTGGAAAATATGAAAAAAGGTCCGAGATTCGTGCTTTTTTCGCTCGGAAAGGAAACTTTGCGTGTTTATGCAGAGGATATTCGTTATGCGGAATCGGATGGGCACTACATCCTTCTTCATGCAGGCGAGGAAACGCATCGCTTGCGTATGACGATTCCCGAAACGGAAAAGATCCTCGGCGAAGGTTTTTTTCGCGCAGGAAGATCTTTTATCGTGGGACTGAAATACGTGGCGCGCATCACGAAAACGGAGATCATTTTATTGGACGGAACGGTGCTTCCTATCGGCAAAGGACTTTATGACGACTTGAACAAAGCGCTGATCGCCTATTTACGAGGTATATAGTATGTTTAGAAAACGAAAAGAACGTCTTTTGGAATACCAACGCTCCCTCGTGGAATTGCACTACACGGAAGTGGAGAATATGTATGCGAAAATGCGCGCTTGGCGGCACGATTATCACAATCATCTGCAGGCACTTTCTGCTTATTTGGAGAGTGGCGCGATCGAAAAGGCAAGATCCTTTCTCGATGAGATCAACGACAATCTCGTTTCTGTGGATACCGTGCTGAAAACGGGGAACACCATGGTCGATGCCATTCTGAACAGCAAAATTTCCTTGATGAACACCAAGGAAATCGCTGTGAAAGCAATGGCGAAGGTTCCTTCCCAAATTGCGATCTCCAATGTCGATCTTTGCATTATCATCGGAAATCTTCTGGATAATGCAATGGAAGCGACGGAGATGCTACCTGTGGAAGACCGCTTTATCCGCATCTACATCGGTGTCAAAAACGAAAAACACCTCTATATGTCTTTCACCAACTCGGCAGGCAAGAAAAAAGAAATAGTTGGAGGCAAAATCCTTTCCTCCAAGGGAGAAAATCACGGTATTGGACTTGGACGTGTAGACAGCATCGTGGAGAAAAACGGCGGTTATCTCACCCGCGCTTCTGAGGACGGCGGCTTTACAACAGAGGTTATTCTTCCTCTCTTATAAAGATGAAAAGCGAGGATTCCTCGCTTTTCGTGCCTAAAAACACACTTTTTTTGCCAATAAAATCTTTTTGTTTTTATTTTTGCTACAATGAAGGTGTAAGGAAAAAGACAAACGAAGGAGGTCTTAGAAGTGAAAAAAGAAAAACAAAAAAAGACACCGAAGCGCAAGCCGAAATACGGGATGCTTTCCAGCGTTCGGTATATGCTGAAGCTTATGTGGCGCGCAGATAAAAGCATGGCTTTTTCTGCTGTGGCAACGATTCCCATCCGACTCATTCTCAGCGCCATCGGGCTTTATATGCCGACGGTTATTTTAAGAGAGCTTGAGGTTTCCTCGGATTTTGCGTGGATCGTTGCCGTTATTTGCGGCTTTGTGGCAGCGCAGATGATCTTTTCTCTCGTGCAATACGCAGTGCAAAAGAATGTCGATATTTCTCAACACCTCATTTTAATGGAAATGGAGGCCAAACTTTACGAGCGGCTTTATGATGAAGATTTTTTTCTCGATCTAGAGCCCGATTATAAAACAAAGCAAGAACGTGCAAATGCCGTGACGCAAAACAACCATACGACTGGCGTTAATTTCGTTTCCTGTTTTGCGGATATCGTTGTCCATATTCTGAACTTTGCGCTCTTTGGTACGGTCGTAGCGGGGTTCAGTCCCATCTTGCTTGTTGTTCTGATTCTCGGATGTATCGTAGATTTTCGCATGGGTATTTGGCTCAACAAGAAAAACTGGTCAATTCGTGATGAAAAAAACCGTATTAGCAAAAAGATGGATTACATTTCTTATACGGTATCGCGTGATCTGAGTTACGGCAAGGATATCCGTCTTTTTGGTTTTGCCGGTTATTTGCAGGAGTTGATAGACAAGCTTAGCGCAAAGTGGTTTGCCAACCAAGAAAAAAGTGAAACATATTCACTTACGGCAGCGGTTGTTTCTTTGCTCGTGGTGCTTGTGCGTGACGGTATCGCTTACACATTTCTCATTATGCAGGCAGTCGCAGGCGAGATCGATGCGGCACAGTTTCTTCTGTATTTTACGGCAGTCAGCTCGCTTTCCGGTTTCGTGATGGGCATTTTTAATTCGTGGACGAAAATGCAAAACGGTGCGCTCGGTGTTTCTGACTTCCGAGAATATTTCGACGAAAAAGATAAGCTCAATCGCGGAAAGGGGATTTCGCTTCCGAAGGGCAGACCGCTTTCCATCGAATTTCGTGACGTAAGCTTCCGCTATCCGAGCGGAGAAAAGCAGATTCTCGATCACGTCAGCTTTAAGATCAAAGCAGGGGAAAAGATTGCGCTTGTCGGCATCAACGGCGCAGGCAAAACGACACTAACCAAAATGATGTGCGGGCTTCTCGTGCCCGATGAAGGCGAAGTGCTGATCGACGGACGTTCCGTTTACGAATATAACCGCGATGAACTTTATACGCTGTTTTCTCTTATTCCGCAGGATTATCATTTTCTTCCCATGACCATTGCGGAAAATATCGCATTGCCCGATTACGACGCAGGAGAAGAAATTGATAATGAAAAGCTGACTCGCTGCATCAGAGAATCGGGACTTGACGAAAAAATAAAATCGCTGCCGCTCGGATGGGATACGCCGCTGAATAGACAGGTATACAAGGATGCCATTGAGCTTTCGGGTGGCGAGCAACAAAAGCTGTTGCTTGCCCGTGCCATGTATCGTGATGCTGAAATTATGATTTTGGACGAACCGACAGCGGCGCTTGATCCCATCGCAGAGGACACTATGTATCGCAGATATAACAGTATTAAAGGTGTAACTTCGATTTTTATCTCTCACCGTCTTGCTTCCACACGTTTTTGTGACCGCATCTTTTTCCTCGACGGCGCCGTGATTGCGGAGGAGGGCACGCACGACGAGCTGATGACAAAGGGTGGCAAATACCGAGAACTTTTCGATGTGCAAGCAAAATACTATAAGGAGGATGCGGATGATGAAAAATAAGCGTACATTCAAAGAAAATATCAAAATGCTCGTGCGCGGATACCGCATCGTTTTCAAAATTTACCGCAAAGCAATCATTTGGAGAACCCTGAATGATATTGCAGGCACGCTTTCTCCTTATTTTGCGCTTTATATGTCTGCGCTTGTCGTTGATGAACTTGCATATTCGCGCGATGCCAAAAGGCTTATCCTTTTAGCCATGATATCCGTCGGCGGTCTTTTTCTTTTGAACTTGTTCAAAAGACTGCTTCAGGGCAGATCAAATGTTTACGACTCGGATACATGGCGGAAAGATATGTATTATTATATGGAAACACAAAATAAGATGCAGTATGACCATTTGGAAAATCCCGACGTTGTGATCTTGCGCCAAAAGATATTCGCCGCTAAAAACGCAACGGGAGCAGGACTGTCAGTCCTTCTTTGGAATATTAATGCTGTATGTCGTGCGATAGTAAACATTATTCTTTCCGTGTCGCTCACGGTTTCCATGTTTAAGCTCGTGGAAGATCACGGATATGAAGGCTTTTTTGCGTTCATCAATTCACCGTATTCGATCTTGGTTGTGCTTACACTGATTTTTCTCAATGTGATTGTTTCAATTACAACAGGCAATGTACTATCAAAAAAGGTAAGAAAAGCTTATGAAGATCTGGCGGAAAGTAATAGTCTTTTCAGCTTTTTAATGAAATTCGGTTCAGATATTACAATCTTCAATATGCGTCGGCAGATTCTATCTGAATACAATAAAAAGCTGCGCCGTCCTTCCTTTATATTCAAGGATCGTGCTTATAGCCTCAAATACGGATCAATCCGTATGATCTGGGATTTTATCATGACAGCGGTTCTCTTTATTTTCGTTGCGGCAAAAGCATATATCGGTGTTTTCGGCATCGGTAGCTTTATTCTTTATCGCGGAACGATAGCAAAGTTTATTGATGGCATCTCTACTCTTGCAGAGCGTTATGGATATCTTATAGAAAACAACGATGCGATGGAACGTGTTTTTGAGTTTTTGGATCTTCCCGATGATATGTATCACGGAACGCTTTCCGTCGAAAAGCGCGAAGATATTGATTATGAGATCGAATTTCGTGATGTCAGCTTCCGATATCCCCGCAGTGAAAATTGGGCGCTTCGTCATGTGAATATGAAATTTAAGATTGGTGATCGCATGGCGGTAGTGGGCATGAACGGTTCGGGTAAAACGACGTTTATCAAACTCTTGTGCCGCCTTTATGATCCCACAGAGGGTAAGATTCTTCTGAACGGTATTGATATTACCCGTTACAAATACGATGAATATATGAAGATTTTCTCCGTTGTTTTTCAGGATTATAAGCTCTTTGCTTTCAGCATTGCAGAAAACGTGGCAGCAGAAATGAATTATGACCGTGAAAAAGTGCTTTCTTGCCTCGAACGTGTCGGACTTGGCAAGCGCATCGGTGAATTGGAACGCGGCATCGAAACGCCTCTCTACCGAGATTATGAAAATGACGGTATTGACGTTTCGGGCGGTGAAGCGCAAAAGATTGCAATTGCCCGTGCGCTTTACAAAGATGCGCCGTTTATCATCCTTGATGAACCGACGGCTGCTCTTGACCCTCTCGCAGAAGCGGAAATTTATAGTCAGTTCAATGAAATCGTGGAGAACAAGACGGCGATCTACATTAGCCACAGGCTTTCGTCCTGCCGTTTTTGTAACAATATCGCTGTTTTCAATCATGGCAAGATTGTTCAGCAAGGTTCACATGATGAGCTTATTGCAGATAAAAATGGCAAGTATCACGAGCTTTGGATTGCTCAGGCGCAGTATTATACTGAGGGCGAATGATGATGGATACGATTAGAATCAAGATTGAGGTTATCAGAAAATTGCTCGATGAGGTGGGAAATGAATACCATTTTGCTGAAGTATTGAATGCGTTTTCTTCCAATCGTCAATATAGAACATAGTCTCTCTGGCACATTGCTCCAAACAAAAAATCTAACGAGTGCTTCATGTTCCATATACTTGATGTTTGTTTTTTGCTCTTATCCTTAATGAAGGCGAATTAAACTGTTAACAAACAGTCGAAAGCTACCATATGCTTGGCAACTTCAAAATACTGAAAAGCGACAGATTTACGTATCGACATTTTTCTATTTTTGCCAAGAATTGAATATAATACGCCTCACCAATTTATCTGGAAGTATATTTTGAAAATCCTGCCTAACTTGGGCAGGATTTTTCGTTTCCTTGCAAGAATTTTCTGAATAAGTATGTATTTTGAAGAAAAGTTATGGAGAAAAATCCATTTTCGCCGGCTAGCATATGAGGGGATAAATAAAAAGAGGATCCTTATAAGACAAATGGATACCTCGGCCGCTTACCTACACAAACCAAAGAAAGGACTTTTATGAACGAACAAAAGAACAGAAAATGTATCATCAACGAAAACGGCAGTATTGTTGTTCACAACTACTGTGCGGCAGAGCTGCCGAAGATCACCGTGACCATCCGTTCCGGGCAGACTAGTTATAGATTTGGCGGAAGCTACGATGGCACACGAAGTCTTTCCGGTAAATTGCTCAACCACATGGCAAAGGAGGGGGCCGACGAATGACAAAGGAGACAAGTTTGCAGGGGTATGATATAATGGATACAAGCAATCCTGTATTGGCAGACTGCCCGCCGATTAAGGAGGAACAAGACATGAATAGGCAGTCTGACAAAATTACTGCGATCTACTGTAGATTGAGTCGTGATGACGAACTCACAGGAGAGAGCAACAGCATTGTCAATCAAAAGGC
>JAFYUZ010000105.1 GCA_017549365.1 Clostridia bacterium | reverse complement strand
GGCATACCACGTGCTTGACTATTCCGAAAGCGAGGCACAGGCTTTTTCGGAAGCAATTCTTGATGCAAAGCGTCTGATATGTCGATGCTCTGTTTGTCAGAACATCAGCGACAGCGAAGTTTGCGGCATCTGCTCGCAGGAAAAGCGCAAAAAAAACCTGATCTGCCTGGTGGAAGACCCTCGCGACGTTGCCGCCATCGAAAAGCTTGGCGAATACGACGGGGTCTACCACGTTCTTGGCGGAGTTATATCTCCGCTTGAGGGCAAAGGCCCCGAAAAGCTGAAGATAGCAGAGCTTCTTTCGCGAATTTCTGCGCTTCAAAGCGAGTATGGAGAAGCAGATGGGATAGAAGTTATTGCCGCCACAAACCCCAACGTTGAGGGCGAGGCGACGGCAATGTATATTTCACGTCTTCTCAAACCCCTTGGCGTAAAAGTCACCCGTCTTGCAAAGGGCATCCCCGTAGGCGGCGATCTTGAATACGCCGATGATGTCACACTTTTCAAGGCCATCGAGGGCAGAGTTGAAATGTAATTTCAAAAGGACTGACAGTATTTGTCAGTCCTCATTTATAACAAAGCAATTTTTTCGGACCAAAACAATCCTCAAGGGAAAACCCCCGGCGACTGTTTCCCTCTTGCACATCGTGCAATTCACTGAAGTTGCTTGCAACTTCCCCTGCGCTTTGAGAACGCAAAAAGGGGATTTCGCTCTCTGCGGAGAGCGACCAAAGGCGCCGCCTTTGGAAACCGCAAGCTTTTGAAAAAGCTTGAACAAAACTTTGATTATGCACGGCATGACCGATATTTTTTAACTTTCAGGAGTATTATGTCACAAAAAATAGCAATAATAGGCTCGGGCGGCTGGGGCACTGCCGCCGCTATTCATCTTTTCAAAAACGGACACGACGTCACCCTTTGGTCGTGGCTCGACGAAGAAAGCAAAAAGCTTGAACGCGAGCTTGAAAACAAAGAATTTTTGCCGGGTGTTCCGCTTCCTTCGGGAATAAAATTCACCTCCGACATTTCCTGCGTCAAGGGATGCGATCTTGTGGTACTTGTAACACCGTCAAAGGCAATACGTTCCACCTGCAAAGAGATTGCAAAGCATATAGAAGACGGCACAGTGGTCGTTATTCTTTCAAAGGGTATCGAGGACAAGACCCTTTGCACCCTTTCGGATATTGCAAAGCAAGAGATGAAAAACTGCAAAATCGCCGTTATGTCAGGTCCTTCCCACGCCGAAGAAGTTTCACGCGGGATACCCACCACAAATATTGCGGCATCCGACGATATAAAATGCGCCGAATACATACAATCGGTATTTATGAGCGACACCTTCCGCGTTTACACCGGCACAGACATGCTTGGTGTGGAGCTTGGCGGCGCGCTTAAAAACATAATCGCCCTGTGCGCAGGCATCACCGACGGCATAGGCTTTGGAGACAACACAAAGGCGGCTCTTATGACCCGCGGCATCAAGGAGATTGCACGTCTTGGCATCGCCATGGGAGCGAATGCTGACACCTTCTGGGGTCTCAGCGGCATCGGAGATCTTATCGTTACCTGCACCAGTATGCATTCGCGAAACCGCAGAGCAGGTATTCTTATCGGCCGTGGAAAAAATATGGACGAAGCTTTGTCCGAGGTACACATGGTCGTCGAGGGCGTACAATCATGCCGTGCGGCATATGAGCTTGCAAAAAAGCACGCAGTCGAAATGCCCATAGTTGAAAAGGCATATCAGGTGCTTTACGAAGGCAAAAACCCCAAGGACGCAGTGCTCGAGCTGATGCAGCGCGATCCCAAAAGCGAAAACTGAAAGCTCTAAAACTTACCGAAAAGAAGGTGGACTCTTGTTTTCCCCTACCCTTTTTCATCCGTACGTGCGCTGTGTCGGTGCTTCGTCAAGAATAGATCAAAAGCTTCCCCACACGGCATATGACCACAGGCTTATTGCCATACTCGAAGGCACGGGTATCGTTGAGATCGACGGTCGGATAATATCCAGCGAAAAAGGCGACTTTTTCATCATCACCCCCGGCACTCCCTATCGGGTGCAGGCAGGCGCGGAGCAGATGATCGTTGTTATCAACTTTGATATGACCCACGCAAAATGCAACATTTCATCTCCCGTCATATCGGTTTTGTCCGAATTTTTCGAAGAAGAGAAGATCATCGAAAAATATGAGAGATCTCCGTTTTTTGATGGAAGTTTCTATGTGACAAAAAAACCGTACGGCGAAAGCTTGTCCCTTTGCAAAACAATGGTTTATGCCTACAAAGAAAAGGCGGATGACAAAGACGACCTGTATCTGACGGGGCTTTTCACCCAGCTTTTTTATCTCGTGACCAAAAAACAGGACGACGGGCACAAAAACTGTGTGGCAAGGGATATATATCGCCATATCACAGAAAACTATCACCTTCCCATAACTCTTGACGAGCTTTCCGACCTTTTTCATTTTCATCCCACCTACATCAACCGTCTGATGCAAAAAAACTACGGCACCAGCGTAAAACAGTTGCTTTTGAAATGCCGATTTGAAAAGGCTCTTTATCTTCTTGACAACACCGACATGACGGTGAAAGAGGTGGCATTAAGGGCAGGCTTTTCAAACCCCGCCTATTTTTCCGAAGCTTTCTACAAAAAATTCGGATTTTATCCCTCGGTATACCGAAAGTAGTGTCGTTTTTTGTATCTATTGTGTCGGTTATTTCATTGATATATCCGCCATAAAGCAGTATAATTATACCGAAAGGAGCGACATATAATGCTTACCAAAGAAAAAATCAGAAATTATGCAAAACAGATCGGAGCCGATCTTGTGGGTTTTTCTTCGATGGACAGATTTGAAGGCGCGCCCAAGCAGATGGATCCGAGATATATTTTCCCCGATGCAAAAACCTGCATCGTCCTTGCTTTCAGAATTCCACGCGGTTATTTCAGAGGTATCGAGGAGGGCACCTATTTTGCCCCCTATACCGCCATGGGATATGCGGGAATAAACGAAGTTTACGGTCCCATTGTTCTGCGCGAGCTTTGTTGTTACATAGAAGACGAAGGATACGAGGCTTGCCCCGTGCCCAACATCGGTTTTCGCGACAACGCAGTAAACGAGCGCGACGGAATCGCCCTTAAATCGATTCCCGTTGCCGACGGCAAGCCCGCCCCCGATATTCTCATCGACATGAGAGCCGCCGCCTTTGCCGCGGGTCTTGGTCAGTATGGCTGGAGCAAGGTTTTTCTTACTCCCGAATTTGGCCCGATGCAGCGTTTTGTGGCACTTCTCACCGATTTTGAATGCGAGCCCGACCCGATTTTTGAAGGACAGATCTGCGACAGATGCATGAGATGCGCAAGAATGTGCACCGGCAAGGCAATATCCACCACCGAATCCGACCATATGTGCATTGCAGGGCACGATATCGAATTTGCAAAGATCGATCTTGATGCCTGTGCCAACGCTTATCGCGGCGGTGTGCCCGAATACAATCCCTTTGACGTAAAGGGCATCGGTTTTCCCGGTCCCCAGTACGGAAACCAGCACGATCTTCTCGGCCTTCCCCTTTATATGCGCCACAACCACGCCCTTGAGGGTGCACGCGGCTGTATGCGCGAATGTTATATCCACCTTGAAGAAAAGGGTATACTCAAAACAAAGTTCAAAAACAAATTCAGAAAGAACAAGCCCTGGGTCATCGACCGCACAAAGCGTGACGAAGACGGCTTCCGTGAAGCCAAAAAGGGCGAAGACGACGAGCTCTTTTAATTATGAAATATTCAATAGGCTATCAGTTGCCCGATGAATACGAAAGCACGTACGAGTTGTGCCGTGACTTCAAAGACAGTGTTTCGGACGTCTATTTTTCGTGGGCAAACGAGCGCGGCGGACGAATGCCCCTGTGTCCCGACGACCTTGAAAGCGTTGAAGAAATATGCGAATATCAGCTTGAAGAACTGCGCGAGATCAGAAAGCTTGGCATTTCGCTTACCCTTCTTTTCAACGCCAACTGCTATGGCGAGGATGCAAATTCGACAAAGCTTGCACAAAAATACGTGGATCTTTGCGAATATCTGAAAAAAGAAGCAGATATCTCGTCGGTTACCACCACATCGCCGTTTATTGCAAAAAATCTGAAAAAAGCCTTCGGAAAAGACATAAAAATAAAAGCCTCGGTGAATATGCGCATCGCCACATTCCACGCCGTCGATCAGTTGAGCGATTTTTTTGACGGCTTCTATATTGCAAAAGAGCTAAACCGCGATCTTGGTGCAATAAAGGAAATGAAGGAATACTGCGAAAACAACAAAAAAACACTGCATATTCTTGCCAACAGCGGATGTCTTTCGTACTGCGCTTTTCAGACCTATCACGATAACCTTGTGGCACACCACAAATATATGCAAAAATCCGACGAGCGTTTTCCCTCTCCCTGCTGGGAATATCTGCACGGATTGAACGAAAACGAGGCACTTTCAAAGATCATTTCTTCAAACTGGATACGCCCCGAGGATATAAAAAACTACGAGCCGTATTTTGACGAAATGAAGCTTGCCACAAGAATGCATTCTTCTCCGCGACGGGTAATATCCGCCTATGCAAGGGGCAGTTTTTCGGGGAACCTTCTTGATCTTTTCGAGCCATCATATTCCACCCTTTTCCATGGAACCGTGCTTGACAACAGACTTGTACCCGAAGATTTTTTTGAAAAGACAAACGGTTGCGGCAAAAAATGCCACACCTGTCAATATTGCAAAAAGGTTGTCGAAAAGAGCAAGTGCAAATATTAAAAATCAGGTTCTTCCTTGCGAAGAACCTTTTTGCTCTGTTATAAACATTTTTCAAACTTTGTGAGGTAAATAATGGAACTGCAAAACCTATAAATTGTGAACAAAAATTCCAATTATTAACATTTTGTCTATCCATTATTAAACAGAAAAAGTGTATAATAATAAATTGGAGTGCGTGATGCACCCTCATTACATATTGAAAGGAAATATTAAAAATGCCAACTTCTTTTGTGGAATTGTGGGACAGCATTCTTAAATACGTTGTCATGTGGATAATCGGCGGTCTGCTGATATTTCTCGCCATCAAAAAGGAAATGGAACCCACTCTTTTGCTTCCCATGGGCTTTGGAGCGATCCTTGTAAACATTCCCATGTCGGGCGCGATCTCGCGCTTTACCGAAGCAGGTGAGCTGATCGGCGAAGAGGGCGCGCTTACCACCCTTTTCAACGCAGGTATTGCAAACGAGCTTTTCCCCCTCATTCTTTTCATCGGTATCGGCGCCATGATCGATTTCACCCCGATACTTACAAATCCCAAGCTTATGATCTTCGGTGCGGCGGCGCAGTTTGGTATCTTCTTTACCTTCTGCCTTGCTTCAATGTTCTTTACACAGAATGAAGCTGCCTCCATCGGTATCATCGGTGCGGCAGACGGCCCCACCGCCATCGTCGTTGCAAACAAACTGCTGGGCGCAGAAAATGACATCACGGGCGCAATAATGGTCGCGGCATATTCATATATGGCGCTGGTGCCCATTATCCAGCCCCCCGTTATCAAGCTTCTCACAACCAAGAAAGAACGCAGAATAAAGATGGACTACGCAGGCAAGGAAGTTTCCAAGCTTACAAAGATCCTCTTCCCCATAGTTATCACTGTGGTTGCAGGTCTTGTGGCACCCTCGTCGGTGTCGCTCGTCGGCTTCCTTATGTTCGGAAACCTCATCCGCGAATGCGGCGTGCTTGATTCTCTTTCGGAAACCGCACAGAAGACCCTTGCAAACCTCATCACCATCTTCCTTGGCATCACCATCGCCTGCCAGATGGAAGCAGACAAGTTCCTCCATCCCAACACACTTCTTATCCTCGGACTTGGACTTTTTGCATTCATCTTCGATACAGCCGGCGGTGTTCTTGTGGCAAAGTTTATCAACCTCTTCTCGAAAAAGAAGATCAACCCCATGATCGGTGCGGCGGGTATTTCCGCATTCCCCATGTCGGGACGTGTTGTTCACAAGATGGGACTTGAAGAAGATTCTTCCAACTTCCTTCTTATGCATTCGATCGGTGTTAACGTTTCGGGACAGATCGCATCGGTTATCGCGGGCGGTATGATCCTTAACTTCTTCTATCATGTATAACGAGGTGAACTGATATGAATTTTACACCTATGGCTTTTATTGATAACCTTTATTATATGGGCATGGGCATGCTCAGCATCTTCGGCGTTATCGCAATAATCATCGTGATGACAATGCTTCTCAACCTTATCAAGCTTCCCGCAAAGAAGGATAAGGATCAGAAATAATCCAAAAAAACAAATCGGAGCTGTAAATTCGTTTTACAGCTCCTTTTTTTATAGTCTTTTGTTTTTGCGATGCAAACGACTATGCATTTTTTGTTTTCAAAAGTTTTTCCACGCATTCTTTTTCTGCAAGCCCCACAGAAAAGGCTGTGGCGCCGCCGCAGGCGTTTGCAAGCCGCAGGGCATACTCGTACCCCTCGTCCGCTCCTGCCACAAATCCTGCCACCATAGAGTCTCCTGCACCGACGGTGTTTATCGCATCCCCCTTGTGGGAGCAGACCGATGTTATGATGCCGTTTTCATCAGCAAGCAGTGCGCCGTCGGCACCCAAAGAAACAAGAACATTCCTTGCACCAAGCTCACGCAACTTTTTTGCCCCACCAGCAATCTCGTCGGGAGTTGAAAGATCTTTCCCGACAATTCCGCACAACTCGGAAAGATTTGGCTTTACAAGAAACGGCTTGTGGCGCAGAGTGTTCAAAAGCAGCTCTCCCTGCGCATCAACGACGATGCGAATGTTCTTGTCCTTCACAAGCTCGATTATACAGGCGTACGTTTCTCCGCCCATTCCGCTTGGCACGCTTCCCGAAAGTATCAGAGTGTCGCCGTCGGATACTGTGTTTTTTATCTTATCAAAAAGAATATTTTTTTCGTCCTCGGACACCTTTGGTCCACAGGCGTTTATTTCGGTTTCGCAGTTTTGCCCGTCGCAAAGCTTTACATTTATGCGGGTGTTTCCGCCGCAAAGCTCGACAAAATCGTTGTTTATACCGCATTCGTCAAGATGTGATACCAAAGCAGCCCCCGTAAAACCTGCGCAAAAACCCAGCGCTTTGCTTTCGATCCCCAGATTTTTCAACACCTTTGAAACGTTTATTCCCTTGCCGCCAAACGACAATTCTTCCGATAAGGCTCTGTTGGTATCGCCATGGATGATCTTTTGCGTATTCATTCGATAATCTATGGCAGGATTGAGCGTTAGTGTGTATATCATATTCCACCGTCCTTTTCCCCGTTGCCGCAGTGCAATCTTTATGCCAAGCTTTTGCGATATATCCCCATTCCGTTTTTTTGCGATATGATATAAATCACTTTTCGCGTCCCGAAGGGACATATCGCACCGCAAGGTATATCGCATACGCAGTATATATCGTAAATTCCGTCAGGAATTTATATCGCCGATGAATTTACATAGTAAATTCATTATAGAATTTGGATGCCAAGCTTTTGCGATATATACCCATTCCGTTTTTTGCGATATGATATAAATCCACTTTCCGCGTCCCGAAGGGACATATCGCACCGCAAGGTATATCGCATACGAAGTATATATCGTAAATTCCGTCAGGAATTTATATCGCCGATGAATTCACGTAGTGAATTCATCATATGCTCGTGTTACAATAGGGACAAAAAAATATATGCTTTTTTAAGACAGCGGAACCATCTTCTTTTCACTCTCGGTATCATCTTTGATGATCTTAATTATTTTTTCTATACATTCGTTTGTCACTCCACAATCAAACAAAAAATTTCTTATCTTTTTAGACAAAGGTTCAGATGGTGCATACACATCGAGCATATCCAGAAACTCTGTATAATAGTCGCTGTTTCTTCTTCTGAATCCGTTTTTGTCAGCCCCTTCTGTAATATCTCCTGCATATGATGAAAGACTTGTCAATTCATAGTCTGTATGAATCATTTCATCGCTTTCTCCCACCAATGCTCTCAAAAACAATGCAACCATTCCTGTGCGATCAGCACCACCAAGGCAATGAATATACACGGGATAATTATCTTCGTTAGAAAGAAATTCCATTATATTTTTAATTCCTGTTCGGTGTTCTTCTTCAAATATTTCTTTATACGGCCTGTACGGCAAATATTTGTACCTCACCATATCTCCTACCGCAGAAACCGTTTCGTCCCCCATTTCTTTTCTGAGTTCTATTTCTGTTTTTATTTTCAGAATATTCAAAAAAACCTTTTTACCCGTCTCAGTAATCTTATAATTGGTAGACAAATCACTCCCCCTGAATATGAGCCCCTGTTTTATTTTATTTCCGCCAACATCACGAACATTGAGTGCCCCGTCTATTTTTATAAATCGGACGCTGTTATTTTTTGTATAAAAACTATTTTTTCTTCCACCATTTACTCTCCAATAATACCTTTCTCCAACTTCAAAATTGTATAATGTACAAGATGGTACTTCACATACCATATTATACGAATCACTAAAATCAGGATTTTTGGAGATCTCGAATGTATATCCACATTCCGAAGAACCCTCCCACTTAAATGTCAATTCACTGGGATAGGAACATTCTTTATTATTTTTTACTCTCTCAAGCCAATTTAGTGCATCGTCTATACCGTGATTACGGATTTTTTCAATAAATTCGTTTTGCATGTCGGTATGTGTGTCAAACACAAAACCTTCGGTAGGGTATAAAATATTCAAGTCATTCTGCATGCTTTCAATACTCTTTCCCATAAAATCAACTTCTTTCGTCAAATTTCGACAATTTTTATATAAAGACTGTATAATCTGGATGCCAAAGTTTTGTGTAGTAGTTCATGTTAAGTTAAAATCAAAAATATAAGTTTAATTAAAACTGGCTGTTTATATACATCTCTATTCTCCCGTTTCTTTTTTGTACAAAATTTAGTTCTTTTTCAATGAATTTCACATAATCCGTTGGATTTTGGGGTAAAGGGTTAGAGATATGATCTTCATCTTCCAACCAAAATAAAACTGAACTATAATCTTCTGAAACACAATCCTGCAAAAAGAAATAATCAACATATCCTTTAAAATCCACAAAAAGTTCAAAAAACTTTCTGTCTCTGTCTAAACATTCTGCTAATGGATTTTCTTCGTCATTGTAGAATTTTCGTATACATTCAAGCGTCAAGTCCCACCTATCCTTGATTTGCGGATGACAACCTCTAGATTGGTTGATTCCACCCATTCTTTTAGGAAAAATAATGGACCCTCCGATAGTATAACTTTTTCTTATGTAATCCTCAATAAATTCATTATAGTTTGGGACGAACATTTTTATTTTTTCAATCATGGTTCGATACTTATTATATCTAAAACTTTCCGTTATAGAATCACTTCCAAATCTGAACTCATTCCATGTTAGATAACAAGAACCTGCACCTTTTGTCAACATCAAATCTTCACCGTTAGGAAGTTTTTTGCTCCATAGCACACAATGATATTCTTGTAACGTTTTACTTGCAACATCTGGGTCAGAACCACCTGCACCTAAGCCATTATTTCTCTCCCAAAAATTTTCCCAATAATCTGCACTATCTGTTGTAAAATCAAAATTTACATTTAAATCTTTTAAATTCATATTTTCACCTATTGTTTTTCCGCAAATTTCGACACTCTGTATATGCTCATGTGATATTAGAGACAAAAATTATTAAAGGCTTCCCCTTGAGGGGAAGCTGTCACGAAGTGACTGATGAGGTGTATATTGCATAGCAATCGTTATTTCTTGATTTGATTATTTTCCCACCTCATCCACCGCAAGCGGTCCCCCCTTCCCCTCAAGGGGAAGGCTTTCACATTTTGACATATTTCGACACACATATAAAGACTGTATAATCCGGATGACAGTAGTTTTAGTTTATCTGACTACCGAAGAATGACTATAGATGTAAAACTCTTCCTGACTCGGCATCCATTTCTTTTCTTTAGGCATGAATGTTTTATCAAACAACTCCACTGCAGCTGTATCTTCACAGCAGTCGGCGGCAGTACTTGGAATATACATCCATTTTCTGCCATCAAGTGCATTAGGTACAAGTTCACAAACTAAAAGTGCAGTCGGAAAGTTTCCGGGAGTAACAAAACTTATATTTTTCTTTTTGCAACTTACAAAACCTCGGCTGACATAGTTCCCGGGATTTCCGAAATTGATGTTAACGTCATATCCCATTTTTCTTGCAACATCAAAAGAATGTTCAATAAGCATCTTGCCAAGTTTTTGTCTTTGATATTCAGGTGCAACACAAAGAGGTCCGAAAGAAAGAATCTCTTTTCTTTCGCCGTTTTCATCTTCAATCCAAGCTTTAGTGTACATAATATTGCCGATAATCTTGCCGTCCTTTTCAAGAACAAAAGCAAGTTCGGGAATAAAATCGGGGTGATTTCGCATCTTATGAACAAAATAATGTTCGTCAGCGCCCGGCTTATAAACATTCCAGAAAGCCTCACGGGTAAGCTCTTCTACTGCCCTATAATCTTTTTCTTCCTCTAATCGTATAATCAAATTTTTCATTTCATGTTCCTTTCGACCTATTTTGACAATCTTACTATAAAGACTGTATAATCTTGATGCCAATCAAAACAATGTTTCGATTTCTATATCGTTCCAAATTTCTAACAAAGATTTATTATCAAATACTTTCGATTCAGCTAAATTTTCAATATTGTCAAAAGCATATTCCGTTTTATCAATCCAAAGCGAAACCTCTTTTTGAGTTTCTGATCCCGAAATAAAACACAAATTTCCTTTATATGAAAACTCAAATTCTCTTCCATTTTCAATCAAATAAACCAACGCTCCTAATGACTTGTTATTAAACAATTCATCTTGTAAATATTGATGTAGTATCATACCCATCTTCCTTTTCTATAAAATTTGACATATTTCGACACTCTTACTATAAAGACTGTATAATCTAGATACCAATGTTATTTATATGTCCAATAATCATCACTACAATGTTTAAATCCTGAACATATATCAAACAATGTTCGTTTTCGTTTTTTCATCTCTTCCTCATCTTGAAATATAAACAATATCTCTTCTTTACATTTGGGTTCAAAATCATTGATACAAAAAATTTCGTTGTCCTGGTCTCCATAAGGACAAAAGTTTCCGTATCTACAAGTATAACATGAATGTATTTCGTATCTATTAGATATTTTTTGGGAGAGTTTTCTAAAAACACTTTCTGTACAGTCGCCAGATATTTCAATTATGTTTTCATCAACAATCAATTTCACTTTTGATAAATCTTTATCTTCATCGAATTGGTATTCAGCATCAGCAGTTACAATTTCCTCTGACGCCTTTAGACATAATAAATATTTTTCTTTTTTCAACACATCCGCTCTTCCTTTCAACATTATTCGACAATCTTCATATAAAGACTGTATAATCTTGATGCCAATCAATTCCAAATGAATTGACAACTTCGTTGTCATAAATTGGCTAAAGCCATGAATTCTCGCTTCGCTCCACGAATTGAATTGCCTTTTAATGCACCGAAGGTGCAATTCATGCGCCGTCAGGCTCAATTCATGAAATCTTTGATTTCAATTCATGCCGAAGGCAATTCATTACGGACAAAGTCCGCATATAAAGACTGTATAATCTAGATGCCAATGTTCTTCGGCAAGGTTCGTATTTAGTTAAAGCCAAAAATCTCATATAGCATATACGAACATACCTAACAGTGAAGATATGACAATCATTATTATAGGCGACATTTTCTTCTTCGCAAAATATTTGTATATTACTGCTGTAATCCCTAAAACAGTTGTAATGATAATTGACCTTATATTTATTTTAAATGCATCTTCCATCAGGCAATTCTTCACTAGCATATATACACCCATAGCAAGAACTATCCCGATTACACTGGGTTTTAAACCTCTTAAGACTGCCTGTACATATTTATTTTTAAATGCATTTTTTAACAGTGCAGTTATCAGGAGTATTATCATAAACGATGGCAAAACAACGGCAAGTGT
>JAFYUZ010000104.1 GCA_017549365.1 Clostridia bacterium | reverse complement strand
GTTTGCTGTGAATGCGGCCACGACGTTACGATAGAGCGCATAAAGCTTGAAAAAAACATAAAAACGATCATCCCGTCAGGGCAGCAACAATAATTCCGATCGGAGAACAAATCAGATGTTTGAAAACCTGAAAGAGGCAGAAAGCAAGTTTGATGCCATAAGCGAAGATCTGACCCGTGTCGAGGTAATATCCGACACCGAGCGCTTTACAAAGCTTATGAAAGAGCACAAGCTTCTCTCACCCATCATTGAAAAATACCGCGAGTATCGCAAATGCGAAAGCGATATCGAATCGGCAAAGCTTTTGCTTGAAGAAGAAACCGACCGCGAGCTTTGCGAGATGTGCGAAAACGAAATAAAAGAAAACAAAGAAAAACTCGCAATGCTTGAAGACGAATTGAGAATACTTCTTCTTCCGAAGGACGAGGACGATGACAAAAACGTTATTGTCGAGATACGCGCAGGTACGGGTGGCGACGAAGCCGCTCTTTTCGCAGGCAGTCTTTACAGAATGTACAGCATGTACGCCGAAAGCTGCCGTTTCAAATGCGAACTTCTGGGGGCAAACGAAACGGGCCTTGGCGGATACAAGGAAATAAGCTTTATGGTCGAGGGCGACGGGGCGTATTCGCATTTCAAATTTGAAAGCGGAGTACATCGCGTTCAGCGAGTGCCAGAAACCGAAACGCAGGGACGCATACACACCTCGGCGGTTACGGTTGCCGTGCTTCCCGAAGCAGAAGAGGTGGACGTACAAATAAACCCCGCAGATCTTGAGATCGACACCTACCGAAGCGGCGGTGCGGGAGGTCAGCACGTAAACAAAACCGACTCTGCCATCAGAATAACCCACATCCCGTCGGGAATAGTTGTTGAATGTCAGGACGAGCGAAGCCAGTTTAAAAACCGCGACAAGGCCATGAAGATGCTTCGTTCAAAGCTTTTGTCGATGGAGCGCGAAAAGCAGGAAAAAGCTATTGCCAACGAAAGAAAAAGCCAGGTGGGAAGCGGCGACAGAAGCGAACGCATCCGCACCTACAATTTCCCCCAGGGAAGACTTACCGACCACAGGATCGGACTTACCATATACTCGCTTGATGCCGTCATGGACGGCAAGATCGGCGAAGTTATCGACGCTTTGCGTACCGCAGAGCGCACCGAAAGACTTAAAAACGCCGAATTTTGATTGTGAAAAGAGATTTTGCATATAATGATACTTGAAAAAACAGAAATTCTCGAGATAACCTGCAACGGAAAAAGCGACGAGGATATCAAAAAGCTTTCGTTTGCCGCCGACGTGATACGTCGCGGCGGAACGGTTTGTTTCCCCACCGAAACGGTGTACGGCCTTGGTGCAAACGCCCTTGATAAAGCGGCGGTGGAAGATATTTTCAAAGCAAAAGGCAGACCGCAGGACAATCCCCTTATCATTCATCTGGACAGCCTCGAAAACGCAGACAAATACTGCAAAGCAAAAGAAAACGCGCATCTTGACGCCATATCCTGTTTTTTTCCCGGCCCCATCACGGCGGTGCTTGAAAAAAGAGACAACATTCCCGACGTTGTGACGGCAAAGCTTAAAAGCGTGGGGGTACGCGTTCCCGTGCACCCCGTTGCAAACGCTTTTTTGAAGCTGTGCGGTGTTCCCGTGGCGGCACCTTCTGCAAACATTTCGGGAAGACCCAGCCCAACAGATGCAAAGCATGTTATCGAAGACCTTTTTGGGAAAGTGGACGTTATAATTTCTGCGGGAAGATCGGAGGTTGGACTTGAATCCACCATCGTATCTCTCGTCACCACTCCCCCCACCCTTTTGCGTCCGGGCGGAATATCCTATGAAGAATTGTGCGAAAAGCTGGGAGAAGTTGCGGTGTCAAACGCGGTGCTTTCGGAAATGAAGCCCGGTGATACGGCATCTGCCCCGGGAATGAAATACAAGCATTACGCGCCCAAGGCGTCTGTTTTTCTTGTTTGCGGCAACTTTTGCGACGTGGTATCCTTTTTGTCGTGCAAGCAAAAAAGCGAAAACTGTGCAATCATCGGCTTTTCGGAGGACAAAGATCAGCTTTGCGAAAAAAACTTTTTTGATCTCGGCTCGATAAACGACCCTTCCGAGCACGCCCACCGCGTTTTTGCCCACCTGCGCGCCACAGATGCGATAGAGGGGCTTGACAAGGTGTACGTTCACATTACGGGGGACAAAAGCGGCATAAATCTTGCCGTTTTCAACCGACTTTTGAAAGCTTCTGCTTATCACATCATTGATCTTACGGAGGAAAAATGATAACAATCGGACTTACGGGTCAATCGGGGGCAGGCAAAGGCGCTTTTTCAAAGGCTTTGTCTTTGCTCGGAATTCCCTGTCTTGACACTGATATAACGGCAAGACAGGTGGTTGAAAAAGGAAAACCTTGCCTTCTTGAGCTTGTTGACAGCTTTGGCGAAACAATTCTTTTGCCCGACGGATGTCTTGACAGAAAAAAGCTTGGAACGCTCGCATTTTCGGACAAAGAAAAACTGCTTGACCTGAACTGCATCACCCACAAATATATTTCGCTTGAAGTTGACAAATGGCTGAAAGAGCAAAAAGACAAAGGCGCTTTTGCCGCAGTGATAGACGCTCCGCAGCTTTTTGAAAGCGGAATCGACGGTATATGCGATATGACGGTTGCTATTCTTGCGGACGAAAACACGAGATTTCTTCGTATTCTGTCCCGCGACGGCATAACCGAAGAGTATGCGAGAAAAAGAATGGCATCACAAAAAGACGATGGGTTCTTTATTTCCCATTGCGATCATATTATTTACAACAACGGCGACGAGCAAGAGCTTTTTGAAAAAGCAAAGGCTTTTGTTTCAGAGCATCTTACAAACGAGGAGCAAAAATGAGAAAATCCATTGCGATCCCGATAATACTCGTTCTGGCGGCGATCATTGCCACCTTTGCGGGATATATAGGCGATCTCATTACAAAAAATTTTCATCCCGTAAAATACAGCGAATTCGTGACGAAATATTCGGCACAGTACAACGTGCCCGAGCCGATCATCTACTCGGTTATCAAAACCGAAAGCTCTTTTCGCACCGACGCAAAATCGCACAAGGGCGCCATTGGACTTATGCAGATAACCCCTGCCACCTTCGATTGGCTTTGCACAAAAACGGGCGAAGATTCCAACCCCGGTCTGCTTTACGATCCCGAAACAAACATCCGCTACGGCACCTACTATCTCAGCCTGCTTTACAGTGAATTTCAGGTGTGGGACACTGTGTACGCCGCATACAACGCGGGACGCGGAAAGGTGAACGAATGGCTTTCGCAGGACGAATACAACAACCACGGACGGCTTAAAAATATCCCCTACCCCGAGACCTCCGACTACGTCAAAAAGGTCAAAAAGACGGCACAGACCTACGAAAGGCTTTATTACTCCGAATCCGAAACAATAAAAGAATCGGTTATTCAAGAATAAAACAACACACATATAAAGAAAGGACGAAACAAAATGGCAAAGAAGGAAAAAACAGAATTCGAGCTGATGAAAGAAAAGCTCTTTTACGAAAGAAAGAACGCTCTGCAGGATATCAAGGCGAAGGAAGAAAAAGAGATCGAAGCCTTTTCCAAAGACTACAAAAAGTTCCTTGATCTTGCAAAGACCGAGCGCGAAGCCACAGTGTATGCAGTTGAGCTTGCAAAGAAAAACGGATTTGAAGAATTCAAATACGGCAAAAAATATTCGGCAGGCGACAAGATCTATTTTGACAACCGCAAAAAGAGCATTTATCTTGCGGTTATCGGCAGCGAAAACATTGAAAACGGCATAAACATTGCCGCAGCTCACATAGACAGCCCCAGAATCGACCTTAAACAGTGCCCCGTTTACGAAGATGCGGGCATGGCATTCTTCAAGACTCACTATTACGGCGGTATCAAGAAATATCAGTGGACAACAATTCCCCTTTCCCTTCACGGCGTGGTCGTTCTTAAAGACGGCACAAGCGTTGATATCTGCATCGGCGAGAAGGAAAGCGACCCCGTTTTCTGCATCACAGATCTTTTGCCTCACCTCGGCGCAGACCAGATGGCAAAGACGGCAGGCAAGCTCTTTACAGGCGAAAACCTTAACATCCTCATCGGCTCAAAGCCCTACGGCGGCGAAAAGCAGAAGGATGCAATAAAGCTTAATATTCTTGCTATTCTCAACAAGGAATACGGCATTGTGGAAGAAGATTTTCTTTCGGCAGAGCTGAGCCTTGTTCCCGCAGAAAAGGCACGCGATCTCGGATTTGACCGCAGTATGATAAGCGCCTACGGTCACGATGACAGATGCTGCTCGTACCCCATTCTTATGGCGGCGATCGAGGCAGGAAAGAAGACCCCCAAAAACACCCTTATCACTATTCTTGCCGACAAGGAAGAAACCGGAAGCGAAGGCACAACAGGCATGAAGACCCGTGCTTTTGATGATATGATCTGCGAGATCTGCGACAACATGGGTGCAAATTCCAGAATCGCCTTTGCAAACTCCAAGTGCCTTTCGGCAGACGTAAACGCCTGCTACGACCCCAACTATGCAGAAGTTTACGAAGCAAAGAACTCTGCTTTTCTCAACTGCGGCGTTTGTGTTACAAAGTTTACGGGTGCAAGAGGAAAATCGAGCACCAACGATGCTTCGGCGGAATTTCTTGCAAGCGTGAGAAAAATGCTTGATGATGCAGGCGTTGTATGGCAGACAGGCGAGCTTGGAAAAGTTGACCAGGGCGGCGGCGGAACTGTTGCTATGTATCTTGCAAAGAGAAACATCGACACTGTGGACGTTGGTGTGCCCGTGCTTTCAATGCACGCCCCCTACGAGGTTATCTCGAAGGCAGACCTTTATTCGGCATTCCTCGCATTCAAGGCGTTTTTTGCAAACTAAAATAATCTAAACAAATTTCCCATCTGTATATTTTTCGCCGTTTTGTCAAAACTAAATGGCGAATACTACAGATGGGATTTTTTATTATGAGAACAAATGAATATTCACCCGACAATTTACCCGAAGAAATACAGACTCCCGACGAAGAAATTTCTGCCGAAGAAAACCTGATGCTTGAAAACCAAAAACTCTCGATAGAAAATATAAACGACTCGGGATCGATAAAGACAAAAAAGGGCAATGTGACAATACAGACCATTGTTATCGCAGGTCAGATAGAGGGTCACTTTGCTCTGTCGGCACAAACGAAAAGCACAAAATACGAGCATATCCTGCCACAACTTGTGCAGATAGAAGAATCGGAGGAGACCGACGGACTTTTGGTGCTTTTAAACACCGTGGGCGGCGACGTGGAGGCAGGACTTGCCATTGCCGAGATGATATCGGGAATGACAAAGCCCACCGTTTCTCTTATTCTCGGCGGAAGCCATTCGATCGGTGTGCCCCTTGCCGTGGCGGCAAAGAAATCGTTTATTGCACCGTCTGCCACCATGACGATACACCCTGTGCGGATGAACGGACTTGTTATCGGTGTTGAGCAGGCTTTTGCGCATTTTACAAAAATGCAGAACAGGATCGTGGATTTTATCATCAGAAACTCGAACGTCAACGAAAAAGTTTTTCGCGATCTGATGCTCGAAACAGATCAGCTTGTGGCAGACGTGGGCACGATCATTGACGGCGAAAAAGCCGTGGATATCGGGCTTATCGACGGGATCGGCGGTCTTTCGCAGGCGCTGGGCGCGCTTAAAGAAATGACAAAAAAGAAGGCTTGAAAACAAGCCTTCTTTTTCGCTTTACATTATTTCGTTCTTTCGATTATCATATCCTGCCACTGCTTGCTCATGGTGACAAAGCGTGCGTTCCAACCCGAAACACGGACAGAAAGGTTTTGATAATTTTCAGGGTTTTTCTGTGCGTCGATGAGGGTGTTTTTGTCAACAGTATCTATCTGCATGAAAAATCCGCCAAGCTTAACAAAGCCCATGATAAGTCCCGAAAGGGCGGAAACTGCGTTGTCTGATCCGATGCTCGACGGGATAAAGCCGATGTCGAGCGCCGCACCCGTGTGCTGGCGGACAAGGTCTGCCTTGCAGTAGGATTTGATAATAGCCGCAGCTCCGTTTTTGTCTGTGCCGGGAGTGGGCGAACAGTTGCCCGAAAGCACCTCGCCTGCTTTTCTTCCGAAAGGTGTGGCGTATCTTGCGGGTGCCCATTCCAGCTGACGTCCAAAGGTGGAAACGCCGCCGACAAACCTGATGGGGGTTTTTCGGTCATATTCTTCGCAGGCATCTGCCATTGACGAAAGAATCCTTGTTCCGATCTCATCGACCTCGTCGCTGTCGTTGCCGTAGTAGGTATAGGAATTGATAACATGGCGTCTCAATTCTTCGTTGCCGTTCCAGTTATCTGCAAGTATTTTCATAAGCTCCGAAAAGCTCACAAGTTTTTCGTCAAACACTGCCTTTTTAATGGCGTAAAGGCTGTTTACAACATCGGGAAGTCCGCCGATATGCGGCGAAATAACGTTGTACACGGGACCGCCCTCGAAATACGAAAGAGCTTTTTCAACACATCCGCCCTCGAAAAGCGAGACCGCAGTGCAAGGTCTTGTTTTTTTGAAGGTCTTTCTGTCCTCTTCAAACACAGAAAGCACATTGCTTTCAAACACAAGCCCTACCTGATCTGCAAGATCACACATGTAGGCTTGCTCAAGAGCTTCAAAAGAATCAAAATCCGCCGTACCATCGTAGTTTTTAAGAGTTTTTTTCTGCAGTACCGCAAGACCGTCGAAGGGAACGTAGATGAAAAAGGTTTTTCCCGGGATCTGAACCTCCCAGCAGCCGTCGTTGGCAAATTTTCTTGCTTCTTTTTCTTCGTAACCCATTTTCACAAGCGATCTGAGAACAAGGTCTTCGTTATAAACCGCAACCGTTCCGCCGCCAAAGCGGATAACCTGCGAAACTCGATCGACAAGAGCTTTGTCGGTATTTTTGTTCACCCTCACGGTGGTGGGAAAATCGCTGATACCTGTTTCTTCGATTATATCAAGAACGAGATATGTGACCTCGTTGGTGACGTCAAGGCCGTTCTCGTCAATACCCGAAATAACGAGGTTCTGATAGTGCTGGGCATCGCCGCTGTTTGTGGGTTTTCCCGTTATCCATTCGCATCCTTTTATAAAGAAATGGGCAAGTATCTCACGGGCTTCGTCGATGGTGATCGTGCCGTTTTCAAGGTCTTTTTTCAGATATTTGCCGAGCATAACGTCGATTCTGCCTATCCCGGGCCAGTTGCCGAGAAGGCGCAGATATGCAAAGCAAAACCACACACTCTGCACCGCTTCGTAAAAATTGCGTGCAGGCTCGAAAGGAACTCTTTTAAGATTTTCGATATTTCTGTCGTATCCGCCCTTTTCGGAAAGCGCATCAATGTATCTTGCGTGCCAAAGCTGCATGCAGTCGATACAATTAAGACAGCTTTTCAAAAATTCGACCTTGCGGGGGGCGGTGTGATTTTTAAGCGACTCCTCAACATCCCGTCTTATGCCGTTTATTCCCTTTTCAAGAACCGTGAAAAAATCCGCCGTAAGATGACTTACACCAAAAATAGGATTTTTACCCTCAGCGTTTCTTACAGGAACAACGTGGCGTATACTGTCGCCCAGCGTTGCGGCGCCCGACAAAAGCTCGCCGTCGCAAATGCGAAGGGGGGCTTTTGACACGATCTCGCGGACGGCAAGATCGTATACGGCAATATCAGACATGCCATCTGTGTCGTGAAGCTGAACAAACGGGGTTTTTAGCGCGTCGAGTCCGTATTTGAAATTTATTGATTCATAGGCAAATCCTCTTGTTTTTTCAGAAAGCCTTACAGGTCTTTTTATATCGGATGAAGTGAAAAATTCCACATTCTGCACCTGCCTTTCGGTATTGATTTTATTATATACCAAACGCGGTAAATGTCAAGAATAAAACAAAAAAAGAAGCGCAAAAACGCTTCTTTTGTTCGTCAGTTAAAAAGGCTTCCGCCTTTGCAATCAAGAGCCACGTAAACGGGAAACTCCTCGAGGACAAGTTTTTTTACCGATTCGCATCCAAGCTCGGGAAAAGCAATGACCTCGCAGTCTTTTATACACATGGCGGCAAGAGCACCCGCTCCGCCGATGGAGCAAAAATATACCGCTTTGTTTCTGCACACGGCATCAACCACTTCTTTTGACCTTTGCCCTTTGCCGATCATGGCACAAAGTCCAAGATCAAGGAAACGCGGGGCAAAAACATCCATTCGCGACGAGGTGGTGGGGCCGCACGATCCGATGGGCATTCCGGGACGTGCGGGGGTTGGACCTGCGTAGTATATGCAGGCACCGTCAAGATCAAAGGGCAGATCTTTTCGGTCGTCAAGAAGGGCGGTTATTTTTTTGTGTGCGGCATCGCGGGCGGTATAGACCACTCCCGAAAGAAAAACTTCATCGCCTGCACAAAGCTCTTCTGCCCTGCTTTTCAGTTCGCTTGTGTTGATATGATATACTGCCATAAAAGCCTCTTTTTATTCGTTGCTTTCGGAAAGGGTGTTTGCAACGTTATCGTAAAATCCGCCTGCGGCATCCTTTACCTTGCGGAAAGCGGCAAGAAGGTCTTCGCGGCGCTTGTAAAGATATCTGATCTTTTTCATGTTTTCTTCGAGAACGGCTTCGCTTTCGGCGATGGCGCGGGCTTTTTCTTCGT
>JAFYUZ010000103.1 GCA_017549365.1 Clostridia bacterium | reverse complement strand
TTGATATCATAATATCTTGATATAATGATATCAAAAATCAGTTTGAAAGTCAATATTTTTCAAAAAGAAAAAGGAGCATAGTTTGTTCTATGCTCCTTAAATGTAGCTACTTTGCGAGAGTTCAAGTCTGTTCTGCGAAAAATATCTTTTTTGTACGCACAAACCGAAAACTAAAATTTTGCCTATAAAAACAGAAAAACCCTGATAAAATCAGAGTTTTCTGCGGCTATATCTTTTTTGTAGCCCTTTGATGGTGCAGGCGACAGGACGCATATTGCTTCGCAATCTGCACTGCTCGTGCGACAAGCGCACTCACACCATTTTGCTAAAAACAGTCATTTAGACTGTTTTCTTTACGCAAAATGCCTTCTTAAGCTTCAAGTCCTTTCATCCGTCATAGAAAAAATCAGGGGTTGCAAAAGCAACCCCTGATTTTTTGGTGCAGGCGACAGGACTTGAACCTGCACGTCGCTGACACCGGTTCCTAAGACCGGCGCGTCTGCCATTCCGCCACGCCTGCATTTTTTCAACTATAATATCATATCACAAATCAGCATCAAAGTCAACCGCAAAAAAATATTTTTTGACATATTCGTTTTCGTCTGCGTTTTTGCTTGACAAAAGGTGGGGACTGTGGTATAATGCAAAAAGTGCAATCGGTTGCACTTTTTTGAAAGGAGAGCTGTATCTGAAAAAAATAACCATTTACGAGCTTGCCCGCGAGCTCAACATGACCCCATCCATGGTCAGCCGTGCCCTAAGCCCCAACGGCAAAGTTCGGGCAGACAAGCGCGAGCTTGTCCTGCAAGCGGCAAAAAAGCACGGATTTGTGCCAAACTCTTTTGCTTCCCGCCTTTCGATGAAAAGCATCCGCATCGGCATCATCATCCGCACACTATTCCACGTAAACTGCGAAAAAATGATTGCGGCAATAAAAAGCGCCTACAACGAGATTTGCGATTACAAGATCGAATATGATATAAAATTAATTGATGCACACAACGAACGTTTGGAAGAAACACAGCAAACCATTCTTTCATACGCCGACCACGACGGACTTATCGTTGCGGGGCTTAGCGCAGAAAAATACTCCCCTGCCCTCAATGCTTTTTACGAAAAAAACAAAAATCTCGTCCAGGTTCAGGCGGTAAACGAAAATCTCCCCTGCCTTTTCTCGTCAAAGCACGACGAAAAGACGGCGGCAGAGATGGCGGCAGAATTTCTTTCGTCCTGCCTTAAAAGGTCCGAGCAAAAAAACATACTTCTCCTGACGGGCGATCTGAACAGTGCTCTGCACAAAAGCGCCGCAGAAGCCTTTGCAAGCGCTTGCAAAAAGCGTGGGCTCTGCCTTGTCGAAAGCTTTGATATGCATGACAGTGAAGAGTTGCTTGCAAGCACCATTGGACAAATTTTTGACCGCCACGGCGAAAAGATAGACGGAATATACACCACCAGCGGTATTTCAGCTCCCCTTTGCGAATATCTTGAAAAAAACGGACTTTCCCCTTTTGTCGTTGCTTTTGACACTCACTCTGCTATAAGAGAGTATCTGAAAAAAGGCATAGTGACCGCCACCATTTCCCAGGACGTCACGGGGCAGATGAAAAACGCCTTTCGTGCACTCACCCTTTATATCGTCAAGGGAGAAACGATGCCGAAAATTATTTTTTCGGACATACGTCTGGTTTTACAAAGCAACTCTTATCTGTTTGATTGAAAGGACAAAAAATGGCAGTAGTTTTTCTTATCATCTCCGCCACCACCATGGTGCTTCAAAACTGTTTTTTTAACAGTTTCAGTAAAAGCGCACCCGTAGCGGCAAGGAGATCACCTATTTCAACAGCATTTCATACGCCGTGTGCATTCTGCTTTTCGGTGTGCTTACTCTGGTACAGCAAAGTATATCGATTTTCACCGTAATCACAGGTTTTATATTTGGTTTTCTGACGGCAAACAGCCACACCTACCGTATGAAAGCCCTGTCCAAAGGACCGATGAACATAACCCTTATCATCACCACGTCATCAATGATAATCCCCACCATGTCGGGCGTATTCTTTGGCGAAGGCTTCAGCATCTTAAAGCTTTGCGGAGTTTTCGTTTTGCTTTTCTTCATCTATCTGTCGCTCGGAAGGGGAAAAGGCGCGACTATTGACAAAAGCTGGTTTTTGTTTAGCCTGCTCGCCTTTTTCTGTCAGGGATTTATCGGTGTAATGCAAAAAATCCACCAGACATCGCAATACAAAGAGGAGACCGGTGGATTTCTTCTGATGGCTTTTGTTTTTTCTGTGATATACAACCTTATTGTGATCGGCAAAAACGCAAAGACAATAAAGCTCGAAACCAAATATTCGATCTTTTCTTTCGCCTGCGGATTTTTTGTTTTTGCCATGAATTATCTGAACCTTGTTCTTTCGGGTATGTTGCCGTCACAGCTGATGTTCCCTCTGGTAAACGGCAGCTCGATCATTATAAGCACTCTCATTTCGGTATTTCTTTTCAAAGAAACTCTTACAAAAAAACAGCTTATCGGCGTTTGCGGTGGCATCTCCAGCCTTATTGCCATCTGCCTTTTGCCGTAAACACAGTATTGGGAGGAAAAAAGTATGACAAACTCTGATATCGCTTTCAGCTTCAAATATGACGGAAACGTATTTTATTCAAAAGAACACTCTTTCACACAGACGCCCGACGGAATGGTTTATACCATAGAAGACGGTGTAACCGTTACTGCAAAGACATCGGAATATCCCGAACACGATGCTTTCGGCTGGATTTTGTACTTTGAAAACAAAAGCGGCAAAAACAGCAAGGTCATCTCGGACGTCTGCGACATAGACCTTGACCTTAATATAAAGCACACCCCTTTTCCCCGTGCGGGTTACAAGCCTGTTGAAGGAAACCTGCGGGTGGTTTCGATGAACGGCATGGTCGAAGGTTATCATTACACCGAAAACGATCCCAAATCGGCAACAGAATACGGATTTTCCGAAGCGTTTCTGAAAGACCGCCGCGAATATCGCAACCTCAGCGGAAGATCGAGCGACGGAACACTGCCTTTCTTTGACATAAAGGGTCTTGACGGCGCCATGGTGGCAATAGGCTGGACAGGCTCGTGGAAGGCTGAATTTGAAAACAAAAACGGTCTTGTCGGCATAAAATGCGGTCTTGCAAAAACGGGTTTTTACCTCAAGGACGGCGAAAAGCTCCGCACCGCGTCGGTGCTTGTAATGACCTATGGCGAAAACGAAGATTCGTCCAACAAATTCCGCAAGCTGATAAAAGAGCACTATTCCCACAAGGCGTGCACCCCTGCTGTGCGCGACGGAATTTTTGCCTTTGAACTGTGGGGCGGACTTCCGAGCGAGGAAATGAAAAAAAGGCTCGAAACTCTGAAAGAACACGGCATTTCCTTCGAGGATATCTGGATCGATGCAGGTTGGTACGGCAACTGCACAAACTGCGCCGAAGCTTTCAGCGGCGATTGGTACAAACACACGGGCAACTGGTTTGTAAACAAGCGGGTTCATCCCGATTCTCTTTGTGACGTGCGCGACACCGCCGCAAAGAACAACAGCAATCTTATGTTGTGGTTCGAGCCCGAAAGGGCTGTGGCAAACACAGAAAAAGCCACAGAACACCCCGAGTGGTTCTTGTCGCTTCCCGGCGAAGGGGACAATCAATACGCAAGCAAAATTCTTTATTACGGAAACGAGCAAGCAAAACAATACGTTAAAGATCTGATCTGTGATTACGTAAAAAAGTTGGATCTTAGCGTTTACCGTCAGGATTTCAACTGCTCGATAAGAGAATTTTTCGACGCCGCCGACGAAAAAGACCGCGTGGGTATTACCGAAATATACCACATCACGGGAATGTACGAGGTTTGGGACCATATTTTAAACGAAAACCCCGGACTTCTCATCGACAACTGCTCGTCGGGCGGACGCAGAATAGATATCGAGACCATTTCCCGCTCCATTCCGTTTTTCAGAAGCGATTATCAATGCGAATTCAATGCAAACGGCGACGTTTTGCAAGCGCACAACAATATTTCGACCTATCTGCCCTACAACGGCAGTACCTCAAAGGTAAAATCCGACGATTACGACGTCAGAAGCTCGTATTCCTCAAGCTGGGGAGGCGCTTTTTACAACACGGTCTTTCAGACCATGGACGAAAACGACCTTGCATGGGCAAAAAAGATTCACGACGAATACCGCAGGATAAGAAAATATTTTTCCGAAAACTTTTACAGCCACGCATCAAAAACATACGATCCCTCATCCTGGGCGGTGTTCCAATATCATGATGAAAAAGAGCAAAGGGGCACAGTTCTTGCCTTTCGCAGAAGCCAGTCGCCCTTTGACAAAATGACAATTGATCTTTGCGGCATCGAAAAAGGCAGGCTTTATTCTGTTGAAAATTTTGACACCGCCGAAATTTTCGAATCTGACGGAAGCTTTGAAATATCTCTCCCCCAAAAACGCAGTTGCGTGATTTTTGAATATAAAATCAAATAAATTTGTTTCGAAATGTCCTGTTTTTACAAAATATCTCTTGAAAATATTCTGTCTTCGGTATATAGTGAAGACAGAATATTTTTTTGGAGGCAGAAAATATGATTTTCGGCACTTTTTGGGATAAAAAAGAAAAACTTGAAAAGGAATACGAAAACGTAAAATGGAGCGACGCAGGACTTCCGAGAGACGAATTGCTCGCCAAGGTCGAAAAGCACTTTGAAGAATACAGATATTCGTCGATGCCCAAGGCAAGAGCTCAGGCTTTGAAAATTATGTTGGAGGAAGGCCGCATTTCGGTGGATGAAAACGGCATTTTCCACGACAAGCTCGATTCTTTTAAAATATCTGCCCATCTCAACTGGATCTCGGGCGAATATTCATTAAGAGACGAGTTTCCCGACGCTTTTGCAGAAAGAGATCTTGGACAAAAATACGGTTCGCTTACCGCAAACGTCGACTTTGGCCACAATTCTCCCAACACAAAGGCACTTTTCGAGCTCGGATTTGGCGGGCTTCTTGAAAGAGTGCGCAACGAAAGAGACAAAAAGGCAGACCTTACCGAAAAGCAAAAGGATTTTTACGATGCCTGCGAAACCGCACTTCTTGCCGTTATCGCATACGTGAAAAGATATGCAAAGGCGGTTTCCGCCACCGATACGGATGCGGCGCTTTGTCTTGAAAACATTTCTGAAAATCCTCCACGCGACACCTACGAGGCTCTGGCGCTTCTTGTCATCTATTTTGCGGTGCACGATCAGATCGCAGGCTCGCGCATCAGAACACTCGGAAGAATGGACGTGCTTCTTTACAAATACTATAAAAACGACCTTGAAAGTGGAAAATTTACAAAAGCGCAGATAAAAGAGCTTTATTGCTATTTTCTGACAAAGCTTTGGGCAATGAAGGTTCCTTTCGATCTTCCCATGATGATCGGCGGACTTGACAGCGACAAAAACGAAGTGACAAACGAGCTTTCGTACCTTATAGTCGAGGTATATAATTCACTTAATATCCACAGCCCCAAGATACACGTGCGTGTATCCGAAAAAACTCCCGAAAGCTTTGTTAAGCTTGTTCTTTCCTGCATCCGCGGCGGCAACAGCAGCTTTGTTTTTGTAAACGACGATGTCGCCGTAAACGCTTTGAAAAAAGCGGGTATCCCCGAAAAAGAAGCTCTTGACTACATTCTTATCGGTTGCTACGAGCCTGCGGTATGGGCAACCGAAATGCCGTGTACGGGCGTGGGCTCGGTAAACCTTGCCAAGGCAGTCGAGCTTGCCATGAACGGCGGATGCGATATGGCAAGCGGCGAAAAGCTTGGCGTTGACACCCCGAAAATTTCAAGCTTTGAAGATTTTAAATCCGCCGTTATGGCACAGATAACCTGCCTGTGCGACAAAGTGATGTCGTTTGTAAGCCTTATGGAACGCAACTATCCGCGAATTTACGCAGATCCGCTTCTTTCTGCCATGTATGACAAAAGCGTTGCCGACGGAACCGACCTTTACGAAAAAGGCTCGGCAAAATACAACAACAGCGGTTTTCAGATCAAGGGAATCGCCACTTTAACAGACTCCCTTTGTGCGGTAAAAAAGGTTGTTTTCGATGAAAAGAAAATAAGCTTTGACGAGCTTTGCAACCTTATGAAAAACAACTGGCAGGGGGGCGAAAAGCTGAGACTTATCTGCTCGAACCTTAAAGAAAAATACGGAAACGGCAACCCCGTTACCGACGGAATTGCAAAGGAAATGGCAAAATTTATTTCGTCCTACACCCTCGGCCGCGAAAACGGCAGAGGCGGAATTTTCAAACCGGGATTTTTCACGATCGACCGTTGCTATACCTTGGGCGCAAAAACCGCCGCCACCCCCGACGGAAGATGCGCGGGCGACCCCTTCAACAAAAATCTTTGTGCTACCGTCGGCAAGGACAAAAACGGCATCACCTCACTCATCAACTCTGTGACGCAGATGGACCTTTCGGATTTTCCCAACGGTTCGGTGCTTGACGTGGTGCTTCATCCGTCGGCAGTTTCGGGAGAAGACGGACTTTGCGGAATGTATTCGATTTTAAAAAGCTATTTCGAAAAAGGCGGCTTTGCCCTGCACGGAAACGTTTTTGATCCGTCGGTGTTAAGAGAAGCTCAAAAACTTCCCGAAAAATACGCTACTCTTCAGGTGCGTGTGTGCGGCTGGAACGCATATTTTGTAAATCTGTCAAAGGCAGAGCAGGACGATTTTATAAAGCAAGCCGAAAACCGCTGAAACATCCCGCAAAAACTTTTGAAAAGGAGGGATATACCGTGAATTTTTTCGCCGAAAAAGAATATACCCTGACTTTTATCAACAACACTTGCTTCGTCGCCCCCGGCACGGGCAAGCCCGTGCACACCAACCGACCTTTTCACGGACTGGTTTTTTACCCTGCGGGGATCAGCATTTTTGTCTTTGAAAAATTTGGAGAATACAAGGTTTGCGAAAACTCGGTTTTTTACATACCCAAAGGATCGTCGTACCGCGTAAACCCCGATGGTGCCGGAAAAGGATGCTATGCCATAAACTTTGATCTTGCCGAAAATATCAACGAAAAGCCCTTTGTTTTGCCGATAAAAAACCACAGCAAGGCAGAAAACCTTTTTGCCTCGGCGCAAAGAATATGGAATTCCAAAAAGCTGGACAAACGGCTGAAATGCCGCTCGATATTTTACGACATTCTGTCGCTCATATGTTCCGAAAGCCTTTCGGCATACGTCCCCGACGGCAAAAAAGAAAAACTGCAAAATGCGGTTGAATATATTCACGAAAGCTATCTTTCGCAGGAAATATCTGTCGAAACTCTTGCACAGATGTCGGATATGAGCAGTACGTATTTCCGCGTGCTTTTCAAGGAAATATACGGTGTCTCTCCCATTAAATACATAAACGGACTGAAGATATCCCATGCAAAAGAGCTTATTATGTCCGATATGTACCCCATGCACGAAATATCAAAGCTTTCGGGCTTTAACGACGATTGTTATTTCAGGCGGGTGTTCAAATCCGAAACCTCCCTTTCGCCGAATGAATACAAAAAAAGCCGAAAAAACGGATCTTGATTTTTCTATTAAAAAGCACCTGCATTTACAGGTGCTTTTTGCTTTACCGTCGGGTTTTACAATATTCGCAATATTATTATAGATTTTTGGTTTTTTTCTGTTATAATGTTGATATACCCCCAAAAAAAGAGGTGACATTTTTTGCTTATTACAGATAAAAAAGAACTCTCCCGTTTTTCCGACGAAAACAGAGTGTGGCAGCTTGTTCCAAGCGTTGCAAGATCACGCGGGGGACGGCTTTTCTGCACCTTTTACTCGGGTGCCGCCACCGAAACCCTCGGAAATTTTTGCATACTAATCAAAAGCGATGACGACGGAGAAAGTTGGTCGGAGCCGATAGCTGTGGCATATGCAGGAGAGCTTCACAGATGCTTTGACCCCACCCTTTGGATCGACCCCTTGGGACGGTTGTGGTTTACCTGGGCAAAGGGACATGAATACGGAGTGTACGGCGCCATCTGCGACGACCCCGATGCCGAAAAAATCTCATTCTCCGACGAATTTTACATTGGCGAAAGCGTGATGATGAACAAACCCACCGTGCTTTCGACGGGAGAATGGCTTTTCCCCATAGCCGTATGGAACTTTTGGGCTTTTGAGGACACCTTAAAGCAAAAAAGGCCTTACACCGACATACACATTGACGAATACCTTGCAGGGCGTCACGCCTACACCGGCGCTAACGTTTACAAGAGCTCGGACAACGGCAAAACATTTACCCTTATCGGCGGATGCCGCAACATTGCTGCAAGAAGCTTTGACGAGCACATGATATACGAAAGACAGGACGGGGTTCTCGTTATGCTCATCCGCACAAAGCGCGGAATTGCACGTTCTCTGTCATACGACCGCGGAGTCACCTGGACATATGCTACCCTTTGCATACAAAACCCATCGTCGCGTTTCCACGTCAGAAGGCTTTTGTCGGGCAGACTTTTGCTTATCAACCACGACAATTTTACGGGAAGAAACAACATGACCGCCTTTTTGTCTGAGGACGACGGAAAGACCTGGCCCTACAAATTGTTGCTCGACGAAAGAGACGAGGTTTCCTACCCCGATATGGCGCAGGGGGAGGATGGATATCTTTACATAGTTTACGACCGCGAGCGCGGCGGCTACAAGCCTTCGCTTGACGAAACCATGAAATGTGCCCGCGAAATTTTGATGGCAAAGATAAATGAAGAAGATATAATCGCAGGAAAGATCGTTTCGGAAAAAAGCTATCTTAAAAAGATCGTTTCAAAGCTCGGAAAGTATACGGGAAACAAGGATTATTACAAGGATATACCCGATATTGACCCCAAAGAACTTATTGAGACGGCAAGCAAATACGAAAGCGTTGACAAGATACTGAAAACGGTTTTTGTCTACTATCCTTTGAACTGTCAGAATATGCATCTTGTGGATGCCAAAAAGACCGATTGCATCATCGCCGACATCGAAAAAGATTTTGGCGACAGTGAAAAGGTGAAAAAACACCTTAAAAAGCTTATCCTTCTTCTTTCAAAATCAGAATGCAACGTCAACCGCGAAGAACCGCTCGTAAAAGGGCTGACAGAATATCTGCAGTCAAATGTTTCGGCAGAGATCGACGTGAAAAACTATGCCGAAAAACAACACGTCAGCGTCTATTATCTGTGCCATCTTTTCAAAAAAACGGCAGGTATCAGCATTTACGAATACCGCAACGCCTGCCGATTTGCCGAGGCAAAAAAACTGCTTGCCTCGTCGGATATGAAAATCGTTGACATCTGCTTTGCCTGCGGCTTCAACGATGCCAGCTATTTTGCAAAAAAATTCAAGTTTTCCGAAGGTATCTCTCCGTCGGAATACAGAAAACTGCACAAAAGAAGATAAAAAACGTTCAAAGGACGGTGCCACGCTCGGTGCCGTCCTTCTTACTGCCAAAAAGTCGCAAAAATCCTCTTGATTATATCGGCATTTCGTGGTAAAATATAGACAATACATTATTTTTTTGGAGGAAAACCATGAAAAAAGGAAATGCTCTGGGGTTGCTCCCCATCGGTGTGTTCTTAGTCCTTTATCTTGGCCTTGGAATCACCTTTGAATACATTCTGAAGATAGAACAGGGATTTTACAAGATCCCCATCGTCGTTGCTTTTATGGCGGCGCTTCTTGTTGCCTGTCTGCAAAACAGAAAAGTTAAATTTGACGAAAAGCTTGAGATCATGGGCAGAGGTGTCGGCGACAAAAACATCGTGACTATGATACTTATCTTCCTGCTTGCAGGCGTTTTTGTAGGCGTTGTCGGCAGAAGCTCGGCTGAAAGCGTGGCATACTTTATGCTTTCGTTAATTCCGCCGAAATTTGCCGTTTGCGTTCTGTTCCTTATTGCTTGCTTCATATCCACCGCCATGGGTACTTCTGTCGGTACCATCACCCTTATCACTCCCATTGCTGTTGCGGTTTCTGCGGCATCGGGATTTTCGCTTCCCCTTTGCGTGGGAACGGTTGTGGGCGGTGCCATGTTTGGCGACAACCTTTCGTTCATTTCCGATACCACCATTGCCGCGTGTAACGGTCAGGGCTGTGCCATGAAGGATAAATTCCGCACAAACTTTATGATCGTTGTCCCTGCCGCTATTCTCACCATAGTTTTGGTATTGATATGTTCTCACAGTGAAGCAATTGGCGCCATTGAGATCCCGAAGTATGATCTTGTGCAGACCATTCCCTATCTTCTCGTTCTGGCGGGCGGCATCATCGGTATAAACGTATTTGTGGTGCTTCTCATCGGCATCTTTGCGGGAAGCCTTATTATGCTTCTTACCGGCACAACCACCTTTATGTCGCTTCTCGGCAATATGGGCGACGGTGCATCGGGTATGTTTGAAACCATCCTCGTTTCTGTTCTTGTGGCGGCAATCTGCGCTCTGATCCGCGAAAACGGCGGATTTGAAGCGTTGCTCTTTGGCATCCGCAAGGTATTCCGCGGCAAGCGCGGCGGACAGCTGGGCGTGGGACTTCTTGTTGGTGCAATGGATATTGCCACCGCCAACAACACGGTTGCCATCGTTGTGGCAAACCCCATTGCTTCGGAAATGGCAAAGGTTTACGGTATATCTCCCCAAAAGACCGCATCTATTCTCGACACCTTCTCGTGTATCTTCCAGGGTATCATCCCCTACGGTGCGCAGATGCTTGTGGCGCTTGCGGCGGTTGCAGATGCAGGCTTCACTCTTTCTGCATTCGACGTTATCCCCTATCTTTTCTATCCTTTCCTTCTTCTTTTGAGCTCTTTGGTATTTATGTTCCTTGTTCCCGAGAAGAAAGAAAAACAGTAAACAAAAATACAGAGCGGGATTTTCAAAAAATCCCGCTCTTTTTTATTAACCGTTTGGGCTTTTTTGCTACTATATGGATGAAAGCTTTCAAAAAAAGATCATGAAAGGAGGATGCCTTATAAACAGAAACAAAGCGACAGAATTTGTCGAAGAAAATCTGAAAACAATATTTGCCTATTCCCTTTCCCGTTTAAGAGATAAGAGCGACGCAGAAGATCTGACAAACGATATTATTACCGCTATCCTTGCAAGTTCTGACAGGATTAAAGACGACAATGCTTTTTACGGATATGTTTGGAAGATCGCATCGAACACATACAAAAACTTTCTGAAAAAAAGAAAAAAGCAAATGTTTGACGAGTATCCCGAAAATATCAGCGACAACAAGGATTTTACCGATAATATTGTGTTGGAGCAAGAGTTTTCTGTACTTCGCCGTGAAATTGCGCTTCTTTCAAAAGAGTACCGAGAGTGCACTGTGGCATATTATTATGACGGCCTGTCTTGCTCTCAAATATCAAATGAATACGGCATTTCTCTCGAAATGGTCAAATATTACCTTTTCAAAACAAGGAAAATACTCAAGGAGGGTATATGTATGGAAAGACAATTCGGAGAAAAGAGCTTTCGTCCTGCACCTTTTGAATTTATTACCATCTTCTCAGGATCATACAACAAGGAATACAGAAGTCTTTTTTCAAGGAAACTGCCAGGTCAAATACTGCTTTCGGCTTATTATGCTCCCATAAGTGCAAGAGAGCTATCGACAGAATTGGGAGTCGGGACGGTATATCTCGAAGATGAGATTTTAATTCTTAAAAAATACGATTTTATCACCGAGATTCAAAAAGGCAAATATCTTACAAATCTTGTTGTTTTCACTGATGATTACACTGAAAAATTCCGAAAAGAAAGCTATTCCACCACCTGCAGTATGATTTTTGACATCATAAAAAGAACAAAATCACAGCTGAGCAAAATCAAAAAAATATGCAAAAGCTCCGAGAATATTTCGGATGAACAATTTCTTTGGGGACTGCTTTTCCCCCTAATGCTCATGGGAAACAAAGCTTTTGAAAACAGCAAAAACACCGATTATGAAAAAAAGTCCCTCTATGACGGCGCTGTTGGAATAAGCTACGGTGTTTCAGAAACAGATACGCAAAACGAATTTACCAACGGTTCTTTTGCCGGATACTCGAAATTTGACGACAACTACTACGTTACTGCCGCTGATTTCGACGTGCTCCCGGTGAAAAACCGCTATTTTGACGGCAACTACAAAGAATCAATTAAGCATAAATTGTACAACCCACAAAAAGTTGGAAACGCAGATTTTCTTGTTGCAACCGAAGAAGAAAAAACAAAGATCTTTTCGGTCTTACAAAAGGAAATAGATCTCATGAAAGAGCTTTACAATTATCTTTTCAAAAAGTCCTGCGAAACCATATCAATGATTGCGCCAAAGCACACAGAAAATATCCAAAAAAGCATAATCTATGGCACACTGTTCTTTCGCACTGTGGGCTTTATCGGAGGATGCGCCGTAAAATCAGGAGCACTTGATCTCCCGACTTTTGAAGGTCCGGCAGCCGTATGCATTACGAAAAACTTCGATAAATCGAACGAAATCGTAAATCAGAGCGTTCTTGTTTAAGCCGCAAAACAATTATTTTTATCGTATTTTCCATTATTTTTTGGCAAAAAATAAACTCTGTCATAACATAACAGTATCAAAAGCATTTTTCACAGTCCGTTTCACCAAAAGATCGGGCGGAAAGGCAGAGTTTTTTTATGAACAGTGGATTAGAGGCAACACGTCCGAGAGCATACGACGAAATATTCGGAGAAAAGACAGAAAACGTCCGCCGTTTTTTTGGCGCGGCAAACACACGCAAAGGTTTTGTAAGCTTTTTTGACAAAATTTTTTCGCCCGAAAATATAGACCTTCTGTACATTCTCGGCGGCGGTCCGGGCAGTGGAAAAAGCACACTTCTCAAGAAAATTGCGGCGTTATCCGAAAAAAACGGATTTACCACCGACCGCATACATTGCTCGTCAAGTCCCACCTCCCTCGACGGAGTTATCATCGGCGAAAAAAGGATCGCCGTTATCGACGGCACGTCGCCCCACACCTACTCCCCCACCTGCCCCGGCGTGCGCGAGATTGCCGTCGATCTGGGCAGAGGATGGGACACCAAGGCACTGTCAAAGCGCAAAGAGACGATAACCTATCTTGGTGCGGCAAAGAGCAAGGCGTACAAAAAGGCGTATATATACCTGCGTGCCGCATCTCTTATTGCCGACGACGAAAACGTTTCGACGCTCGGTCACGTGTTATCCGAAAAAATGCAAAAAAATGTCGTTTCGACCCTGCAAAAAGAGTTGGGAAAAGAAAAGCCCTCGTCGGCTTCTTCGCCCGAAATAAGGCTTCAGCGCGCCGTCAGCGGCAAGGGAAACGTTTATTTCGAAAGCTTTTCGCAGATGGCACAAAAAACTTATCTCGTCCGCGATTTTCGCGGAGTGGGCGGGATGTGGCTTGGTATTCTTTTTGACGAGGCAAAGAAAAGGCAGATACCTATGACAGTATCCTTTTCGCCCGAAGATCCCGACGTTATTGACGGAATTTTTCTGAAAGAACAAAAATGCGCCTTCACCCGTTATGCATCGCGATACGACAAGGTGATAAACTGCGAACGCTTTGCCGACAAGGAATTTTTTGCAGCCTCCGCACGGCGTCATTCTTTTCTTGAAAAAAGCAAGGCTTCCCTTCTGCGCGAAAGCTACGATGCGCTAAGTCAGGCATCGAAATTCCACGATCTTATCGAGGAAGAATATTTCCCCTGCACCGATTTTTCGATCATTGACGGCATAACCGAAAAGCTTTGCAAAGATATTTTTTGAAATCAAAAAAAGAGCGGCGAAAATACCGACTTTGGTATTTTCGCCGCATTCATTTTTTACATCCGATTGCAGGATATTATATTGATACGTAAAAGCCGAGCTTCAAGTTCATGAGCGCGATTGATACTATGCCAAAAAGTATTCCTATCTTTTGCTTTAACGAAAGTCTGTCCTTGAATATAATGATGCCGATAAAGCTCATGCCCAACGACTGAAGCCCATAATACGTGGGGAACATGATAGATCCCGGGATAAGCTTGTTGCCCATCATATAGCATTTTTGGAACACGGCAATGATAACACCGACCGCCATGGCATAAAAGAGCACGTTTTTTGAGAACCAATAGGTGCTCTTTTCCTTTTTTCCCGTGTGGGCGCAGAAAAGGTATACCGCAAGGGCAAGGATCGCCGAGAAAATGTATATAAAGACAAGGTATGTGTTGTCAGAGTTGGGAACGGTCTTTGCCGTTTCGGTTTGATAAAACAGCTTTTGAATACATCCGCCTGCGCCATTTACAAGCATGCAGGCAACAGTGAGTATCAGCCATTTTTTACTTGCCTTTTGTTCGTTTTCGCTTTTGTTAACGCTCAAAATCATCGATACAAGAAGACATACGATGCCCAACATCTGGGTGAAATAAAAACTTTCACCAAGCAAGAAAAAGCTCATTGCCGTGGGCAGAAGAACGCTGAAATTGATGATGAGCACGGTGAGCGAAACGGGACCAATGGTAAGCGCCACAGTGTAAAGCACCTGGAAAGACATATTTGTGATACTGTTGAGAGCCGCAATCCACAAGGTTGTGCCGGTGGGAACCGCCAAAGGCAAAGCAACCGAAAGGGCAACGGCAACACTTGCAAAAAACATCATATTGTAAAGCACGCTGTCCTGAGTGTTTTTGATATAATTACGGCTGCATCTGCCCTGAACTGTAACCTTTATACATCCGATAAAAGCAACCAGCGCAAGAAATGCCACTTGCACGATCGCGTTTGAACTGATTATCTGTTCTATTTTTTCCAAAACTACCCCTCTTTTCATGGTATATCTTCTGAAAAATCAAAGATAGACCTCCGATATTTTAACACACAAAAGGCGCCAAGTCAATATCTGTGTGTTTTTTTACAACAGTTCTTTTTTGCGAAATGACAAAAAATCCCATTTTCACATATACTGAAACAAGAACGCCTTGCGGCGTTTGTTTTTTAAGACAAGGAGATACGATCATGAATCATCAACATAACACTAATACAGACCTTTCGGGAACTCAGACCGAAAAAAATCTTTTGGCAGCGGCATCGGGCGAGGCAAAAGCGCACACACAATACGAGCTTTTTTCGGGGGCGGCGTACGAAGAAGGCTATGCCACTGTCGGCGACAGCCTTTGGGATCTTTCACACCAGGAAAAAGAGCACGCCGAGATATGGTATGAGCTTCTGGGAAAGATAAAAAGCACCGAATCCAACCTTGAAACCGCCATTGCGCAAGAAGGATACGAGGCAGAATCAATGTATGACGAATTTGCCCGCGTGGCACAGGAGGAAGGCTTTGACGACATCGCCGAAAAATTCCGCATGGTGGGCACCATAGAAAACAACCACAGGGACATTCTTAAAAACATCCTCACCGAGCTTCGCGACGGCACTCTTTATGCAGGTGCTCCCGAAAATGCAAGCTGGTTCTGCACCAACTGCGGATATATCGCGCAGGGGCCCGATGCTCCCGAATATTGCCCCGTTTGCGGTTATCCCACAGGATATTTTATCAGATACGACAGAGATTGAAACAATCAAAAAGGAAACCGCCGTCGGTTTCCTTTTTTGCTTTCAGCAATTGGGAAGATATGCGCCGAGTTTTTTAAGCTCGCATGCAAGATCACTAAAATTCACGCTTCTTGTTTCGCCGGAGGCGCTTGCAAGAGCCGCCGCCGCACCTGCCGCCTGACCTGCAATGAAACAACCGGGCATAACGCGTATCGATGCCTGCATCTTGCGGTCAACCCCCATGCATCTGCCTGCCACAAGCATGTTGGAGAAGGATTTTACAACCATTGAACGGTAAGGAATGCCGTAGGATTCGCCCTTTTTGTACTTGAGGTCTTGCTGATATTCCTTCTGAAATCTTTCGTATTCTGCTTTTTCGGTGTTCTTTACGTGGATATCAACGGGATAGCAATATCTTCCTATCTCGTCTTCAAACACCGCACGGTTTATAAAATCGTTGACACAAAGGGTGTAATCGCAGGTAACTCTGCGTGATTCGCGCACGCCGGGGATTGCCGCAGTGGTGGTGAGAATCATGTTTTCATAGCCCGTAAAATATTCCTTGAAATATCTTTCGTATTCAAGCATGGATTTTCTGCCCCAGATCATTCCCTTTGTCAGCGAGCGCTCGTCTGTGGGATCAAGCCCGAAAAGATGACCGATGTTTCCGCCGTCAACACCCGAAGTTCTTTTGAAAAATCCCGGCAAGTGTCTGTCTTCATAGGTTAAAACTCCGTCGGAAAAAGCTTTTTCGATGTGGGCATTAGGAGAAATTTTGGGCACTCTGTCCCAATCGATATTAACCCACTGACTGCAAAGAGTTGCAGGCATAACCTCGCCGTCGTTGTTATCGCCCATTTCAAATTCACCGCCGCCCATGGCACAAAGGTCGCCGTCGCCGGTGCAATCGATATATATTTTTGCCTTCACGGCAAACATGCCCGATTTTGCGGTGCAAACCACGTATTCCACGTGTCCGTCGTTTACCACAACGTCGCAGACGGTGGTGAAAAACGAAAAATCAACTCCCGCTTCGGTGGCTATTCTGTCATACTCGCGCTTCAGCTCTTCGGCATCGATGCTTGTCCAGTAGGTGTTGAGGGGAACGTGCTTCGAAACGTTTTTGCGCACTTCAAGTCCGATGCCCGAAGCAAGAATGTTTACTCCGTCGTCAAAGGGGGCAAAGGCAGGCACCATGCCCGACGTGCCAAGTCCGCCGAGCGCTCCCGTTGCCTCTGCAAGGAAAACGGATTTCCCCTGTCTTGCCGCGGCAACTGCCGCCGCAACTCCCGCGGCACCGCCGCCTGCCACAAAAACATCAACGTTGTACTTCTCGGCAAGTTTTCTTGTATATATCATTACATTTCCTCCGAAATAACAGATTTGATTTCATTCTAAAGCATTTGTGCTCTTTTGTCAACAAAAGCGGGGCAAATTTCGCATTATGAAATTTTCCGTTAAGCAAAAACCGCCTTTCCGATGGGAAAGACGGTTTTGTTGCAGTAATTATTTGTTGGAGTTGTATGTGTTCGAAAGGTCGGCAACAGTTTCAACAACATTTGCCTTTTCGAAGTTGGAAGTGGCAATTCTCTTGGAAAGCTCTTCGAAGTATACTTCGGGGTCAACGGGAAGCTCGATGGTCTTGTCAAGCCAGGACGAAAGGTAAACGGCGTTGGAGATCTGAAGACCGTTGATACCTTCAAGGCCGGGAGAAAGAAGCTCTTCACCGTGAAGAATGGCGTTTGTGAAGTTCTGGGTGATGCCTGCGTGTTCATAAAGCTTTGCAGGATCGCGCTTGATATCAAGATCCACAACTTCGGATTCGGGACCTTTAAAGCTTTCTGTCGAGCTAAAGCAGTATTCTCTTTCGGGAGAAAGAAGCTTGGTGTATGTGATCTTGTCGTTCTCAACAACGATCTTACCGAGGTCGCCGGAAATTTCAAGTCTGTTTGTGCCGGGGAATTCACCTGTGGTGGTGATAAAGGTTGCTGTGGCGCCGTTGGCATATTCCGCATATGCTGTTACGTCGTCCTCAACCTCGATGTCGTGATATTTGCCGTTGTAGCAGAAACCGCGAACCTTTGAGGGCATGCCAAACATCCACTGCCAAAGGTCGAGATTGTGGGGGCACTGATTGGTGAGAACGCCGCCGCCCTCGCCTTTCCATGTTGCTCTCCATCCGCCGGAATTGTAGTATGCCTGGGTTCTGTACCAGTTTGTGATGATCCATACGCATCTCTTAAGCTCGCCGAGCTGGCCGCTCTGTACGATCTCGCGGACCTTCTGGTAAAGGGGATTGGTTCTCTGGTTGTACATGATGCCGAAAACTCTGTCCGACTTCTTTGCTGCTTCATAAAGCTCGAGAACCTGCTTTGTGTAAACACCGATGGGCTTTTCGGAGAGAACGTGAACGTTTGCCGCAAAAGCTTCAATGCCGATGGTGGGGTGGAGATAGTGGGGAGTTGCGATAAGAACCGCATCCACGTCACCCGACTTTAAAAGATCCTTGTAGTTTTCATAGCGCGAAACCTTAAGCTCGGGATTTTTTTCTGCGATGATCTTTTCTACATTATCCATTTTTTCGGGCTTTATATCGCAGATCGCCGCAAGAACAGCGCCCTCTATTTTGCCCTCGGAAAGATATCTGATGTGCGATGAACCCATGTTACCGCAACCGATTATGCCGTAACGTACTTTTTCCATAATTATCCTCCTGAATAAAATATTCTTCTGACTATATTTTATTGAAAAACTCCTGCTTTTTCAAGTGTTTAAAAACAAATAACCGCTATTTGCCACAGATTGATAAAAAATTAACATTCCCTTGTGTCTTATGAAAATCAAATTTGTATCATTCTGAAACCCGACGGCGAAACTTGCGAGTTTTTACGAAAGCTGTGGCTGAAACTATATACATCCGAAAAACCGCAGGAAAGTGCGATATCGGTAACCGATTCCGAAGTGTTGAGCAAAAGAGTTTCCGCCTTTTTCACACGAAACTTTTGAAGATATTCATAAGGGTTCGTGCCTTTTTCCTCAAAAAACACCCGTCTGAAATTCTTTACACTCATTCCGCAGGCGTCCGCAAGCTCTGTTACACGCAGTTGCGCATCAGAATATCTCTCGTTTATCAATTCAATGGCAGGCGATATTCTACGCGCCACACCTTTGTCTGATTTTTCGGCATAAAGATAGCCTATTATCTGCAACAAAAGTCCGTTGCAAACAGTGAGATACCCTTTGGGTTTGGAAATATATGTGGTATGGGCAAGGGCAAAAAGTTTTTCATAGTTGGCAGTACAACCATCCGAACACAAAACGTCAAACGAAAGGGTTGCAAAATTCGCGTTTTTGCAAACATTGAATTTTGTCGCAATATAAGAAACCTCATCGGCGCCGTATGCCGAACTTTTATCTATACTCCCGCGGGAGATATATCCGACCTGGCCGCGCCTTATGATCTGACGCACTCCTTGCCTTTCGTAAAGAAGACTGCCGGAAGTCACGATAAAAATACTTTCGTGATCGCGCGGATACTTTGCGATATACGGTTTTCCCTTTTTAAGGGATGCCGAATAAAATAACGCGTTGTCGGACAGATGAAACGAAAACGCATCTTCGTTCATTTTATCAACTCCTTTTTCCTATTATAACATCTATATTGCATTTTTTCAATGTTTTTTGTCCTTTTAAAACAAATTTGACCTTTTCAATCATTTACACAATATTTCTTTGCTGATATAATCAGAAAAAATAAGCGTTTGTTTCATTCCGCAAAGATGCAAAAAAGTGTGCGTAAAAAGCAGCCGCTCTTAACGGAAGATATCATGTTTTCTGAAAGGAAAAAACGATGAACGAAAGAATAAAAAGACTTACGGAAATGACACTTTCGGGAGAAATGTACGTGCCCTTTACGGCAACAAACTATGACAGATGCGATCACTTTCTGTCTCCCGTAAAAATGTCGGGCAAGCGTGTCTGTGAATACATAGAAAACCAGCCCTTCAAAATCCCCGAGGAATGCTGTTTCACAGGCTTTTTCCGCTTTGACGGAAGCGTGGAGGGGGACGTTTTCGGCAGATTGGGACATAAAAGTTTCCGCGAAGCGAACCCCTCTTTCTTCCGCAATCCCGTTGACAACCTGCTTATTCTCGAATGGCAACATTCGGTGGCGGATTTTGAAAAGATAATAAAAAGAGGTATTTCGGGAATCCTTTCGGACATCGATATCTCTATGAAAAAGCACGAGGGCGACGAAAAAGCCACGGAATTTCTCGAAACACAAAAAGATTTGTGCCATTCCATAATAAAACGCGCAAAGCTCGGGTCGGAAAAAGTTCTTGAGGTGGCAGAAAAATGCCAAAACGAGGAATACAGAAAAAACCTTGTCAGACTTTCGGAAAGTCTTCTGAAAATACCCATGCATCCTGCGCAAAGCTTTTATGAGGCGGTTTTGTGCACTTATTTCTGCTTTGCATATCTTCCCGACAGCATCGGACTTATCGACAGATATCTATATCCATATTACAAAAAGGATATTGAAAACGGAACGCTCGACAAAGAAAAGGCAAAGGAATATCTGCAAGAGCTGTTTTTGATGTTTCAATCGCGCTTTGCCCCGTCGGCGTGGAATTTTCACCGCGGAGGCGAGACACATTTCTGTATCGGCGGATATTTGCCCGACGGCACAGACGGTTTTACAGAGCTATCAAAGCTGGTGGTGGATTCGCTGATGGAGCTTCCCACCTGGATACCGCAAATATCTCTGAGATGGACCGAAAAAACGCCTCGGGAAATATTCAGATATATGCTTGACGCCGAAAGAAACGACAAAAACAAAAGGATCGCCTTTGTAAACGACGAACCCCGAATAAAAGGACTCACAGAGCACGCCGGACTTCCTTATGAGCTTGCCGTAAGCTATACCATGATAGGCTGCAACGAGCTTTCTCTTCCCGGAGGCATGGTTTTTGGCTTTGATCCGATGAACATTCTTCGTTCTGTTGAAAACACCTTTTACAAAAGAAGCGATGACGTCATAAATGCAAAAGACTTTGACGAATTTTACGAAATATACGAAAAAGAACTTTTCTCGGATTTGTGGCAGGCAGAAAAATTAAGCCATGGATTTCAGAACATTCGCTCGCGGGATTGTAATATTGTCAGCAACTTCTTGCTCGAAGGTTGTATTGAAAACGCAAAAAGCTGTACTCAGGGCGGACTGACAAGATACATCGCCGTGGGAGATCTGATCGGCATTTCAAACGTCATCGATTCTCTTGCCATAACAAAACAGTTTGTTTTTGACGAAAAGCTTGTGAGTATGGCAGAGCTTGTGGATGCTTTGAAAAACAACTGGCAAGGGTATGAAGAGCTTTATGCTCTTATTATGAAAAAAGGCAATTTCTTCGGAAACGACGACGATTGCTCAAACAGTGTTGCAAAAAGATTTCTGAATTCGATAAACAAATGGAACAACACCGATAATTATCTTGGCAAAAAATGGCTTTTCGGCAACCTTATCGGTTATTGGGATCACAATAATGTTTTCGGAAGTGCCACCTCCGCCACCCCCGACGGGCGCTTTGACGGAGATCCGACAAATTTCGGCATCGGTCAGACAGGCGGAAAAGACAGAAACGGAATTTGCGCTCTTCTCAATTCTGTGGCAAAATGCGATCCCGACGCGGTGCTGATGGGACCTTCTGTCACAAACCTTATGCTTGATGAAGCGCTTGTGAAAAACAACGACAACTTCGAAAAGCTTGTGTCTCTTCTCGAAACCTATTTCAAAAACGGCGGTACGCATTTTCAGCTGACGTATGTTTCAAAAGAAGAGCTTTTAAACGCAAGAAAGTGTCCCGAGGAACACAAAAATCTGCGGGTGCGCGTTTCGGGATTTTCGGATTACTTTGTTTCTCTCAACGGAAATATGCAAGATGAAATCATCGAAAGAACTTCTCATAAAAATTGAAAAAAGGAGCTGTAAAAATGTTTTTACAGCTCCAAATTTGTTATAGGATCAAATATTATTTGCCGAGGAATATATGGTGTACGCTTTCTCCTTTTTGCGACGTAATATTTTTCCTTTCAATTCTTGTTGTCAAAAACGTCTTGCGGTAAGAAGTGCACCAATATACGCATTTCCTGCCTGTGCACGCTCGTCCTTTTCGCCGATCGACGTTATTCTGATGTTGTGGCGTCCGCTCTCAAGCTCAAAGGCGATCATTCTGTGATGCGCTCTTTCAAATTCCAGAGCATAGGTATCCCAAAGCCGAATATTTCCATAATCTTTGCCGTCGATGGAAACCGCAATATCTCCCGAGGTGTTGCAGTTTCTGTAATACAATGCAACGCAATCAAAATCGCCCTCGTATTCAAGATATTCGCCCTTGCCGTAGGCTTTTGCGGTGGTGGGAAAATGCCCGCAAAGGGTCTCGCTTGTCTTTTCAAAGTTTCCGTTGAGGGTGCAGGCATCTATCATTTCGGCGTGCACAAAGCTGTCTTTGTGCATGAGCTTTGCAAACACCACGCTCTTGCCGTTTTCCATCAATCGTTCTATCTCTTTTGTTACTTTTTCAAAATAGAGCTTATATCCGTATTCGTTGGGGTGAGTATAGTCGGTGGTGTAGGTTTTCCAATCGCCCTCGCCCTTGTCTATGCGGCTTATAAATTCCGTTCCCACATCGATACATTCAATGCCGTAATGCTCTGCCACAGAATAGTGTGCTTCGTAGCTTTCAAGTTTTTTGCCCTCTTTAAAATCATCTTGCATAAACTTCGCTATGGTGATGACAAAAACGATGTCGGTCTTTTCGTCGGCTTCAAGTATCTGTCTGACTATGCTTTCCATGCAATACTGCGCCATTTTGAAGCCTGCGCGGTGGTCGTTTACCGCAAATTCCACAAAAACCACGTCGGGTTTTCCCGAAAGAAGGTCTTTTTTTGCACGGAACATTCCAAGATCTGTGCCCGTGCCGCCTATGCCCGCATTTATTTCGCAAAATTCGTTTTTGGGATATTTTTTTCTGAACCATTCGGTGGTAAGAGAGCGCCAACAAAGACTTTTGTCTTCAACCCCTGCGCCCTGGGTGATCGATCCGCCAAGATATCCGAGAGTTATATTTTCGCCTTTTTCAAGCTTTCTTTTAAGATTTTCAAATGCCATAAAAAAACACCGCTCCTTGTTAGCTTTTTTTAATTCTAACCCAACAAGAAGCGGATGTCAATACATTATATAACTTTTATTTGTTTTCGGGAATTATGGGGTAAAGCTGAATGGTGTTTCCGCCGTCAACGCGAAGCTCGGCTCCCGTGGTGTTCTTTGCACCGTCTCCTCCGAAATAATATACGGCGTTTGCAATGTCCTCAAAATCGGCAATGTCACCGATGGGGGTGAAGTTTGACGGAGCGTTTCTGCAGTCGTTGTAGTTGTTTTCCCATCTGTCGGTCTTTATCATACCGGGAAGAACGGCGTTTACACGGATGTTGTACTTGCCAAGATCAACTGCCAGCGCTCGCATCATACCCAGCGCTCCTGCCTTTGATGCGCAGTAAGCAATTCTGTCGGGGATGGCACGGTATGCGGTGTTGGAGTTTACAAACACAACGTTTCCGCCCTTCTTTTCTATCATATGCTGTGCCGCCTGGCGGATAAGAAGGAAGTTCCAACCCATATTTACGTTGATAACGTCCATGAAATCCTTGATGTCAACAGTAAGGAATTCTTGTCTGATGCCGAGATTTGCCGCATTCAAAACAAGACAGTCGAGAAGATAGCCCTCGGCTCTGATGTCATCAAATATCGCCTTTACTTCTTCTTCGTCGAAAGTAGAGGATGCCTTATAACCCTTGGAATATACACCGAATTCCTCGGTGATCTTTTTTGCCGCCTCCTGTGCGCCCGAAAGGTCGCGGCTACCGATGAAAACGGTATATCCCTCTTTTGCAAATTTTCTTGCGATGCCAAAGCCTGTGTTGACCACGGCACCTGTAATAAATACGCTCTTGTTCATTTTTATCTCCTTATATTTTGTCAAAAACTCTTATGTGATCCACAAGGAAAGTATCACCAATAGAATCGTAAGCTTCCTGCAACGGTTCGTGGTTTTCGTTTGATCTGTAACCCTTGACCTCGGTGGAAATGAGGATAAATTCAGGTCTTTTTGTGAGAAAATCGGTAATCTTTCCGTCCTCTTTGCCATCGACATAGAACGTGTAGCCCGTTTCGTCCCACAGAAGTCCGAAGGTGTGAAATTCTTCTGTGTCAAGGCCGTTCAGACCGCCAACCTGACGACGCTGCATATCAAGTCCGTAACCGCCCGTGAAAACGTTATGCCCTGCAATATCGCCGGGTGCAAAGCTTTCCATAACATCAATTTCAACACCGCTCACGGCAGGATCGAGTGTTGCGCCGATTATGGGCGACTGAATCCAGAAAGCCGACCACCAGCCCGGCTTTTGCTGTAATCTGCAACGGCATTCGTAATATCCGCAACCGTGGGTAAACATACTTTCGTGCAGCTTTCCTATGTTCCATTGCAAGTGATCTTCACCGAATTTTGTGGAAACTGTGGGCTGATCCATAAAGTTGTAGCCCGTCTGAAGCTGGCTTGACACGGGTTTGCCGTTTTCGTCCTTCGTGAGAGTGAAAACGAGATTGGAATCGCCGTCAAGATGCACGCCTTTATCTGTCCATGCATTCCATCTCTTGCCCATCATATTAAGGCGATAATCCCACTTCGTGCGGTCAAGTTCTTCTCCGTCAAATTCATCGCTGAATACAAGCTCCCATTCGCCGTCGGGCAAAAGGGACGGCTCGTGATTTTTCACTTCAAACTTTTTCATTTTTAACCCCTCACTTTACAATATCGAAAACTCTTACGTAGTCAACAACAAATGTGTCGCCTGCTTTTGCGGCGGCGCGTGCTTCGTCGGTCGCCTCATAACTTCCTCCGCGATATCCGTTTACCTCGGTGGAAAGCAAAATAAACTGTTCTATCTGCGAAACGGGTCCGTCTATGTGTCCGTCTTCTTTTCCGTCAACATAGAATGTATATCCGTCATCGTCCCAAAGTACACCGAAGCGATGAAATTCGCCGAGCGTGACGTCACAGTCTCCGCCCGCCTTTGCGCGCTTGTGATTTGCACCGTAGCCGTCAAAATGATTGGTGTGGGCAATGATGTGCGCAGGAGAGAAGCTTTCCATTATGTCAACCTCGACTCCCGCAAGCTCTGTTTCGGCACGGCATCCGATTATGGGTGACTGCAACCAGAATGCCGACCACCAACCGGGCATATTCTGCAGCTTACAGCGGCATTCGTAATAGCCTTTTCCGTGGAGATACTTTGACTTTTTAAGCGGTCCTATCGGCCATACGCGTGTGCCGTATCTGAATGCGCCCTCGTCTATCGGCTCGTCCATATAATTATATCCCGTCTGGAGCTGAGACGAGCAGACGTGTCCGTCCTTTTCGTAAATTTTGAATACGCAATTTGAATTTCCGTCAAGAAAAACTCCGTCGTCCTGCCAGGTAATATGTCGTCCGCCCATCATGGAAAGTCTGAAATCCCATTTTGTTCTGTCAAGCTCGTTTCCGTCAAACTCATCGCTGAATACAAGCTCAAAATTCTTTCCCTCGGGAAGATATGAGGGTTCGTGACCTTCAACCTTATATTCTTTCATGTTTTTTCTCCTTTTTCACTTTAGAAATAAAACTCGCTCTTTGCAGGTCTTATATCGGTCAATGCGCCGGTGTAGTGGCGAAGAGTATGCACCTGATAAGGATGCTTTTCGCATTCTTTTTCGTCAATTTCGATTCCGAGTCCGGGGGCGTCGGGAATCGTCATATAGCCGTCGGCGTAGGTGAGCTTTTCGTTTGTTACGTCTTTTCTCCATTCCACATCGCTGTACATGATTTCAAGGATGCAGAAGTTGGGACAGCAGGCGGCAAGCTGAAGGGTTGCCGCATTTGCCACGGGACCCGAAGGATTGTGGGGAGCAAAAGGAATGTATCTGCATTCCGCCTCTGCCGCAATCTTCTTAAGCTCCATAATACCTCCTGCGTGGGAAATGTCGGGCTGTATGTAATCGGTCGCCATCTTGTCAAACAAAGGCTTATAGTCCCAACGTGTATAAAGTCTCTCGCCTGCCGAAATCGGAATGTTCGAGCGCATCTTCACCTCAAGCAAGGCATCAAGATTGTCGGGAGGCACGGGCTCTTCAAGAAACATGGGCTTGAACTGCTCCATTTCCTTTGCAATGGTAACGGCGGTGGGAATATTGAATCTGCCGTGGGCTTCGATGAGAAGGTCTACGTCCTTACCCACAGCCTCTCGCACCGCTCCCACACATTCTATCGCCGTGTCAAGATCCTTGTGGGAGATGTCGAGATAATTCTTTCCGAAGGGATCCCACTTCATGGCGGTCACGCCTCTTTGCACTGCGATCTTTGCCTTTTGCGCAAATTCGGCAGGAGTTTTTGCACCTGCAAACCAGCCGTTTACGTAAATTCTCACTTTGTCGTGATATTTGCCGCCAAGAAGCGTGTAAACGGGAACGTTAAGGCTCTTGCCGAGAATATCCCACAGAGCACATTCAACGGCAGAAAGCGCGCTCATAAGCACCGCTCCGCCGCGCCAGTAAGCATCGCGGTAGATGGTGTGCCAATGCTTTTCTATCTCGCGGGGGTCCTTGCCCACAAGATATTCCTTTATATGTTCAAGAGCGCCGAGCAAAGCTTTTTCCTTGTATTCAAGGGTCGCCTCGCCCACGCCGTTTATGCCTTCGTCTGTATAGACCTTGACAAATACCCAGTTCGTTCTGAAGCAATCAACCACAAAAGGCTTGATATCAATAACCTTCATTTTATTTTTCCTTTCTTATTCGGCGTCAAAAACTCTGACGTAATCGACGGTAAAGCAATCGGGAAGCACAGCCTTCTTCAATACCTCAACGGGCTTTCCCTTCCACACGTTGGCATCTCCCGCAAGGGTCGCAAGCTCGCCTTCGGTCGCCTCGCCTCTGAATGCTCTGTTGTATCCGTGACATTCGGTGGAAACAAGGATAAACTGTTCCACATTCGAAACGGCACATTCGGGTGCCATCTGTCTTCCTACCTCAACTCCGTCGGCATAGAAGATATATCCTTCCTTCTGCCAGTCAACGGCGTATGTGTGCCATCCGTCTTCGGTTTCGACGTAAGGGAATTCAAAATGTCCGTACCACTTTGTATCTGCGCCGTAGCCGTTCCAACCGTTTCCGCAAAGCATCTTTCCTTCGGTGTGCTGGAGATAATTTTCCATAATGTCACATTCAACTCCGCACTGTGCGGGATCGGGATGTGAGCCGATGCCGGGTGCCTGAAGCCAGAATGCGGCGTGCCAGCCGGGATTTTTCGGAAGCTTACAGCGGATCTCGTAGTAGCCGAACTTGTGCATAAACTTTGGCTTTTCCTTTGTGCCGAAGGGCCACATCTTGTTTTCATATCCCTTGTCCTTGGGAAGGTCAAAGGTCAAAGAGCCCGTCTGGAGATGGGCGGAATAATAATCGTCGCCTTTTTTGACGAGATTTATCTTCATGGTACTGTCACCGCAGACCTCGACACCTTCGTCTGTAAAGGTGGGCGAAAGCTTGCCCCAGAAATATCTGCGGAAAGACCATTTTTCGGTGTCAAGCTGTGTGCCGTCAAACTCATCATTCCATACAAGCTTCCAGTTTTTCTCTTCGGGCAAATATGACGAAACATGCCCTTCTATCTTGTATTCTTTCATTGTTTTTCTCCTTTGTGGCAAAATTGATCTTATATACTTGATTTTTGCAAAATGTTGTGATAGAATGAAATTGATATATTTCATTCTTATTTAGAGTTTAGCATATCAAAGGCTTATTTTATACACATATCTTGCACATATTTTTAGAAATCTTGTTATTTTGAAAGGCGAGGAAAAAAGAATGTTTGAAAGCATCGGAAACCCGCAAATAGTGGGAATCGGCGTTTTTGACACCGCAATAAAATACAAGGGCATCAGCGAAACAAAAACACGAAATGTCAGCTTTTTTGAAATCGACCTTGCCATTGAGGACGGCGGTGTTGCGCGCATAGACGATATGCGTGAGCCGATACGCGAAAATATGCTTATCTGCGCAAAGCCCGGCTCTCGTCGCAGTACGGCACTTCCCTATCGTTGCTATTACATCCACCTTGCCGTGAAAAACGGTGAGATCCACAAGATCCTTTCGCAAGCTCCCGATTTCTGCTATCCAAAAGATCCCGAAGAATTCAAAAAGATATTTCTTTCACTCATCAACGCCTATAATTTCCCCGACGATACGAGCGAGCTTGTGATTGCCGAAAACATTCTTTCTCTCTGCCGTCTTATCGAAAAAGAAACGGGCACCATAAAAAGAAGCCGAAGATTGAGCGCAGACCTTTCCCGCCCCGAGATCATCGAAAACGCCGTGAAATACATTTCCGAAAACTATGCGGAAAATATCAGCCTTTCTTTTCTTGCCCACAGTGCAAACCTTTCACCCACATATTTCCACAAGCTTTTTCGCAAAGCCGTGGGCTACACTCTTTGTGAATATATCCTTGATGTGCGCATCAGAGCCGCAAAAAATCTGCTTTTGACCACCGACAAATCTTTGGTGGACATTGCATCCGAATGCGGTTTTTCGTCCCAGTCGTATTTCAACTATGCTTTCAAAAAAGCCGAAAAAATAACCCCGAATCAATACAGATTTTCAAAAAACAACAGTTATTTTTCGGTATAACATTGACTTTGCTTCAAAGTCGGTATAAAATATATTCAAAGAAAAACGGAGGTTTCGGCAATGGCATATACATTTGATGCAAAAAAGGTAACGAACGATATTATAGAATGGATAAAAGATTTTTTTGAAAAAAACGGAAAAGGTTGCAGTGCGGTACTTGGCATTTCGGGCGGAAAAGATTCTTCGGTGTGCGCGGCGCTTTGCGTGGCGGCCCTTGGAAAAGACCGTGTAAAGGGAGTGCTTATGCCCAACGGAGTGCAGGGTGACATTGACGTTGCCCGCGCCTTGTGCGACCATCTTGACATTGAACGTTTTGAGATAAATATAAAAGACGCATACGACGGCATGATGGGCGAGCTTTCAAAAAAGCTTGAGATTTCGCGTCAGACAGAATGTAATCTGCCTCCCCGTCTCCGCATGGCGGCGGTTTATGCGGTGTCCCAGTCGGTTAACGGCAGAGTGTGCAACACCTGCAACCTTTCGGAGGACTGGGTGGGATATTCCACTCGTTACGGCGATTCTGTGGGCGATTTCAGCCCTCTTTCAAGGCTCACTGTGGCAGAAGTAAAAGAAGTCGGCCGCGTGCTGGGACTGCCCTCAATGTTTGTGGACAAAACCCCCATCGACGGACTTTGCGGCAAGACCGACGAGGAAAATCTTGGATTCACCTATGCTACTCTTGACAGATACATAAGAGAAGGCATCTGCGAGGACGAAGAGACCAAGGCTCTCATCGACCGCAAGCACAAGATGAACCTTTTTAAACTTGAACTGATGCCTGTTTTTGAATATAAGGGCTGATACAGAACAAAAACGCAACCAATACAAAAAGCGGAGGACAAACCTCCGCTTTTTTTGTTTTTTGTCAAAATTCATCATCAGCATTTCCGACCACGCGGATTGAAACTCATTTCAATCCACATTCTTTATACAACTCTTCAATGCACGGTGACTTGTACCCTATGTATCCATCTATGTCATTCGGAAACAGCTCTGCGGCTTTTTCTTTTATCAAGCTATACTTTTTTACCGCTTCGGGATTGTTTCGAAGAAAATTCCTGAATGTAATATGACGATGCAATTCCTCGGAATACTGCGGACACACATACAAATGATGAGCCATCAAATGGGGCTTGTCCGAATATTTGAAAGCCTCCCTATCCTTAATACCAAGATCACCCTCGTGAATATATCCGATCGTTTCGAGCTTTCTGACGACATCAAAAAACACCGAATAATCCTTTATAATAACATCAATATCAATGCAAGGTTTGGCAGATAGCCCTCTTACGGACGTACTTCCGATATGTTCGATGCCAATAATAATGTCACCGATCACAGCTTCTATTTCGTTTTTTATTTCTTCAAAATCGGATTTCCACGCTTCATCATAAGGCACAACCTCAACCCGTTTTGTTCGCATCGGCGACCTCCCGCAAATTAAAGTTTGTTGTTATAAATCAATGTTGATTTCGTATTTATCGTTGATAAGAATATAATTCACGTTATGCAGCTTTGCAAGTTTTAAGTTTTTTGCATTGTCCTCCAACACACTTTCGAAGGTACACCATTCATCATCTAAGCGGTTTTCGATTACGCTCGCATATTTCTTTATGTCAGCAAAGTGGTTTGTGATGTACTCATCACTCATTACAAGGCAGTAATATTTGATATTTTTGAGATATTCGTTTTCAAAATCCTTCTGCCAATCGAACGGAATATAACAACCTTCAACAATTAAGTTCTGTTCGTTTTCAATTGCGGTTTTTATCATTTCGCGGACAATAGGCCATAAGTATGCGGTCAAATCATCCTCGTCACTCATGGGAGTAAGTTCTGTATTTCCGCTACGAATCAAACCCATTTTCAGATGGTCTATTGAAAAATACGGGTATTTATATTTTTCAAGCAATTTTTGTGCAAGCGCCGTCTTGCCTGTGTGCGATGCACCTGTAATCAGAACGATCATTGCCTTTCCCCCTTCAACTTTTGGTTTATCAATCTGAAACCATTATATCACGACGATATGAACAAATAAAGAGAACCCCGAAAACGTAAGTCTTCGGGGTTTTGATACCGCCCAATAGGGCTGTAATTATCTCTTGGAGTTTTTGCATTGGCGTTTCACAGCGTTTTATATCGTGCGTAACGCTCATATCGTGGGATATTGTGGGGGCGTAATCGCATATCGTTTGATATTTTTCGTGCTGTCGCATAGAATGTTGCACCAAATTAGCACCAAACTCACACCAAGATTAACACCCAATCTGTTCGACAAATTGGATTTACTTGCCGCAATACACCGCAATTGCTTTACAGATAAACGAAGCAGTACCATCAGCGTGCTTATCAATATTGTTCATAAAGCGTTCGTCCGCTACATACATCTGACCGAGACCAGACAAAATTTCGATTGTACAAAGATAGTAATTCTCAGTAATATAGTTCTGCAGCATTTATACAAGTCTTTGTTCT
>JAFYUZ010000102.1 GCA_017549365.1 Clostridia bacterium | reverse complement strand
TGATAAAAAATCCAATCGTAGGGGCGAACTGTGTTCGCCCGTTTCGTCATTGATGTAATTTCGCACCAAACGGCAGGAGCAAGCCCCTGCCCTACGATGTTATCGTTTTTATCATTGATTAAATCCCAAACCACACGGCAGGAGCAAGCCCCTGCCCTACGATATTGTTGTTTTTGCCGTTGATGTAATCCCAACACCTCATCCACCGCTGACGCGGTCCCCATTCCCCTCAAGGGGAAGGCATTTGTTGGGGTGCAAATTTTCGTCGATCAATTTCCCTTTTTCAACGCCAAAACGGTTTGCTCGTCGGCGGTGACGTAGGCAGAATAATTGGTATCGTAAACGACAAATCCGGGTTTTGCGCCCGAGGGTTTGCGGATGTTTTTCACTTTTGTATAATCCACCGCCACGTTGGGGATCTTTTTGCCGCTCGAATAATAGGCGGCTATCATGGCGCACTCGGTGAAATCGCGGGCATCGGGTTCTTCGTCGCCGCAAAACATAACAACGTGCGAGCCGGGCATATTTTTGACATGAAACCAATAATCGCTTTTACCTGCCGCCACGGTGGTGACAAAGTCGTTTTGCAGATTGTTTTTGCCGCACAGCACGCGATATCCGCCGCTGGTTTCAAATTCCATCGGCGAAAAGCTTGCCTTTTGTTTTTGTTTCAAAAGCTTTTTGGAATGATTTTTTGACGAAAGCGAATCGAGCTTTTTGCCGTATCCGCAGGATCTGAGTTCTTCGCGGATCTCTTCAAGATCCTTTTCGTTCTGCGCCTTTGTCAGGCTTTCAAAAATCGTGTCGATATAGGCAAGCTCGTGCTGTGCTCGCTCTAACTGGAGCGTCAGATATTCCTGTGCCGTCTTCATTTTGTTGTATTTTTTATAGTATTTCTGGGCGTTTTGCGACGGGGTGAGGTTGACCTCAAGCTCAATTTCCACCTCGGGCATATTTTCGTCGGTGTAGTCAACAAGCTTTGCGCTCGTCTGTCCTTTTTTCAGCATATACATATTGGCGGTGATAAGATCGCCCATTTTTTTATACTTTTCACGCTCGTCGCAGGCGGCAATATCCTCGCGGAAAAGCTCGGCTTTTTTGCTGATTCTGCCCTCGGCGTTTGAAAGCAGCTTGAAAATATCCTGCGATTTCTGGCGTATTCTGTCGCGCAGGTCGCGGCTGCCGAAAAAGCTGTCGAGCAGCTCCGAGAAGCTTTCGGGATGAAAAACCACCCCTCCCGTGCCGTATTGCAGGATCTCGCAAAACGAAAATTCCGCCACCTCGCCGTCGCGGTCTTTGATAAGACAAGGGGTGAAAACTCCCTTTTCCACCGCCGAATAAACGGCGTTGAAATTGAGATAAAAATTGTCAAGAAGCCCGTCGTCACAAAGCTTTGCAAGAGGAAATGACGTTTCCTTTGCCGTTCTGTAAACTATTTCGCGGCAGACAAGGGGGGACACGCCGTAAAAAGAGGAAAGCAAAAATTTGTCGCACAGAGTATCGGCAGAGAAGCTTTTGATATGATCGTTTATCATTTTCAAAAAAACTTCTTTTGAAACACCCAGCGGACTTATGCGGTTTTCGGGTACGGGCATATTTTCATAGCGGAAGCCGCAAAGCAGCTTTCGCTTTTCGTCACAGGCAAGCTCGGACACACGCAGTGCCGACACCACCTTTTTGTCGCAATCGCAAAAGATGATGTTGCTGTATCTGCCGGTGGTTTCAAGGATCAGATATTTTTCGGTGGGAAAACCCAGCTCGTTGTAGGTGGATATCTTTATTTCAACCGCGCGTTCAAAGCCCAGCTGGCAAATATCCGCAATGATACCGCCCGAAAGATGCTTTCGCAAAAGCATACAAAACATGGGGGGTGTCTGGGGGTTTTCTTTTTCGAGGCGGGTGACACAAAGGCGCGCACTGCCTGCCTTGGCGCTGATGAGAAGCCTTTTTGTTTCTCTTGCTATCTTCAGCGACAAAACTATCTCGTCCCTTTCGGGTTGTTGTATTTTTTCAATCTTGGCGCCGCAAAGCTGTTCTTTCAGCTCTTTTGTGACCGCCGCCGCAAGACCTGCATCAAATGGCATTTTTCTTTCCTTTCGGGGGTATAATCAGAATGTGTAAAAGGGGCAAAGAGGATCTGACACAAAAACTTCGAGCATTGGGAATTTTTCCGACAATTTCTGTGCCACAGCCTTTGCCACGGGGTTTTCGGTGTGGTAGTGACCCGCATCAACGGCAAGCACGCCTTGTTCCTGCGCCGTAATAAACGCATTGTGCGAAAGATCGCCCGTGATATACGCATCGGCAATACGAGCCGCGTCGAGCACAAAATCCTTGCCTGCGCCGCCTACTACTGCCACCTTTTTTATCTTTTTGCCGCAAAGGCGGCTGTGGCGAAGAATATCACACGAAAGCTTTTCTTTTACAAACGATAGAAACTCTTTTTCGTCCATCTCGTGCGAAAGCTCGCCCACTCTGCCAAGGCAGGCAAAGTTTTTTACATTGCAAAGACAAAGGGTGTCGGCAAGCACGTCGTTTACTCCCCCCTGCGCCGCATCAAGGCGCGTGTGGTAGGAAAGCACCGAAATGCCCGACGAAATAAGAAGCTGTGCCAATTCAAAATCCTTGCCGCAAATGCTCTTTAAGGGGCGGAAAATGTATGGATGATGGGTGACGATAAGATCACAGTTTTGCTCTTTTGCCTCGTTTGCCGTCTTTTCGTTTATTTCAAGGCAGACGAGAATTTTTTTCACGGGTTCGCCCGTGTTTTTGCAAAGCATCACACCGTCGTTGTCCCATTCTTCGGAATATTCTTTTTTTGCCCATTCGCTCATGAAGGCGTCGATATCGTAAACGGTGGTCACTGTTGCTCTCTCCTTTTTTTGTATTCGCTCATCTGAAGAAAAAGCTCTTTTTCTTCCTGCTCTGCGTCGCGTGTTTCTTCGCTTTCGCGCAGGGCACGCATTTTTATGTTGTTTTGAAGAATTTTGTATTTTTTGTCAAAAACGGCGTCAAAAAGAGCATCGGGGTGCAAAATCCCCTGCTCGCCGAAATAAAGGGTGAGAAGATCTTGTTCCCTTTTTATTCCGTCGTACACCGCAGAGATCACGCAATAGTATTTTCCCGCATCAAGGCATCTTTTTTCGTCAAGAATGCGATAGCCGTTTTCGTAAAGGTATCGGCGCAAAATCTGCTCTTTCGATTGGGGTTGGAGGACGAATTTTATTTTTTCTTTTTCTTTTCTCACAAATTCGGCGGCGGAAAGTATGCCCACAATAAGCTCGCCCCCCATGCCGGCAATGATTATTCTGTCGGGGCAAATGGTGTCAAGTCCGCAAAGACCGTCGGTTTTTATGACATCAATGCGATCTTTAAAAAACGCGCCCGAAAGGCTGATGTTGGATCTTGCCGTTTTGCAGGGGCCCTCGTTTATGTCGGTTGCCGTAACGTGAGAAAAGCCGCATTCCGACACAAGATACATCGGAAGCTTGGCATGGTCTGTTCCGACGTCGATGGCACACAGCGGCTTTGAAATATTTTCGGACGATAAACGAACGGCGGCAGAATCTGCCACCGTTTTCAATCGTTGTCCGATATTGATCCTCTTACTTGGATGCAAGGTAGTCATTGATCTTGTCAACAAGCTCGTCGCAGTCAACTCCGTGAACTTCGCAAGCCATTTCAACAGTTTCGCCTCTTGCGGAAGGACAGCCAAGGCAGTGCATTCCGATTTCGAGGAAGAACTTTGCGCATTCTCTTTCTGCGTCAAGGATATCGCCGATGATTGTGTCTTTTGTGATCTGTGTCATTTTAAAATTTCCTCCATAATAAATTCTATATGAGAATATTATACACAAGACGAAAGCATTTTTCAATATATTTTAAGAAATTTACGCTTTTTTTACCATTAAAATATATTTATGCATAATATTCGCGGACAAAGGGGGCGTTTGCCGATGCTTTGCGGCATTTCGGGGCGGAAATGCGGCGAAAAGCTCTTTTGCGGCGGGCATATACCACAAGCAGTGCACGGGCAAAACGGAAGATCACCTCGAGCGTCAAAACAAATCCGCAAAAGGCGGCGCTTACCGTGATATATTCGATCGCCTGCGAAAGGCTTATGGCGTCAAGCTCAAGACTTCCGAGTATGCCGCAGACAAAAAGAATGCTTACGGCGATGGCTGCGTTTCTGATCTTTCTTATCATTGTTATCATTGTCATTTTTGTGTCCTCTCTTTCGTTTTTTCTTTGGTCTCTTGCTTTCTGTCTTTATTGTAACGCGCCATCTGTCCAAAAAACAGGACAGTGGTGTGATATGACACACGTTAAATTTCACACCAAATGATAAAGTTTCGGTCCACCCTTTTCAAAGGGTGGCGGATTCCAAAGGCGGCGCCTTTGGTCGCTCTCCGCAGAGAGCGAAACTCCCCTTTTTGCTCCCAGAAGCGCAGGATGGGTGAATTGCACGAAGTGCAAGAGGGAAACCCTCGCCGGGGGTTTCCCTTTTTTTGCCATTTGTTAAATTCTATACAAAACGGCAGGAGCAAGCCCCTGCCCTACAATATTACCGTTTTTACCGTTGATTAAATTCCTCACCATTCGGCAGGAGCAAGCCCCTGCCCTACAATATTGTTGTTTTTTGCCGTTGATTAAATCCCCAGCCAAACGGCAGGAGCAAGCCCCTGCCCTACGATATTATCGTTTTTATCATTGATTTAATTCTGCACCAATCGGCAGGAGCAAGCCCCTGCCCTACAATAAAGGTGGGGAGGCGTTTGTTGGTCGAGGTGTGTTCGCCCGATTTTGTCGCCATTCAAAACATTTACAACAAATTTTTGCAAAAAATATAGACTTGCGTGCATTTTTGTGATATGATATATAATGTGAAAATATTTGACAGACAGAAGGTTACCCAAAAGATGCAATCCGAAAACGAGCGAAAGCTTTTGCAATACAAAAAAATGACCGAGACACCCGTGCCAAAGCTTGTTTTAAAGCTGGCGGTGCCCACCACCATCAGCATGGTCATCTCGTCGATATACAACATGGCAGACACCTACTTTGTCGCATGTCTTGACGATACCAGCGCCACCGCCGCCGTCAGCGTGGTTTTTGCCCTGATGGCGATCATTCAGGCGGTGGGTTTTACCATCGGCATGGGCGCAGGCAGTTGGATATCCCGTCTTTTGGGCGAGCAGAAAAACGAAAAAGCTTCGTCTGTCGGCACAAGTGCCGTGGTTTTCGGCATAAGCTTCGGACTTTTGATAATGATCTTCGGCAGAATCTTCGTCGGCCCTCTCATGCTTCTTTTGGGTGCCACCGATACCATACTGCCCCACGCCGTAAGCTACGGTCAGTACATACTTTTTGCCGCACCCGTCATGGTGCTTTCGTTCACCCTCAACAATATTCTGCGCGCCGAGGGCAAGGCGACCTTTTCGATGATCGGCATTGGTCTTGGCGGACTTTTGAATATGGCTCTTGATCCGATCTTTATTTTTGATTTCGGTCTTGGTCTTGGCGTTTCGGGTGCCGCTATTGCCACCGCCATCAGCCAGTGCGTAAGCTGTACACTTTTGCTTTGCCCCTTTATTTTCGGCAAAACTTCTGTTAAGTTTTCGATAAAATCGATTTCGGGAAATATCCGCGATTATCTTGACGTTGTCCGTTTTGGACTTCCCTCTTTTTGCCGTCAGGGACTTTCGAGCTTTTCGTCGGTGCTCCTTTCGCGCAGTGCAAAAACTTTTGCCGGCATCTACGCCGACCCTGCCATTGCGGGCATGGGAGTTGTCAGCCGCGTTTTCATGTTTGTTTTTTCGCTTTGTCTCGGCTTGGGACAAGGCTATCAGCCGGTGCTCGGCTTTAACTACGGCGCAAAAAAATACGAGCGCGTAAAAAAAGCTTTCAATTTCACCTTTATTGCCAGCACCGTCATGTTCACGGTGGCGGCAGTGGCAGGCTTTGTCTTTGCCCCCTCCCTTATGCGGTTTTTCAGCGAAAACGACGAAAAAATGGTGGAGGTTGCAATTTCTGCTTTCAGGGCACAGTGCGTTTCCATGCCCTTTATTCCCGTGGGCGTTATGTGCAACATGACTTTCCAATCGCTTGGCAGATCCACCGTTGCCACCTTTTTGTCCAGCCTGCGCCAGGGACTTTTTTACATTCCCATCATGCTCATACTCCCCCACTACATCGGACTTTTGGGGGTTGAATATACCCAGGCGATATCCGATATTCTCACCTGCGCCGTGTCGGTGCCCTTTGCCGTGCTGTTTTTGCGCGAGATAAACAGAAATATCGCCACGCAAGCCACGGGGAGAGAAAAAGAATGAGCGAATTAAAAATACTGTTTGAAGACCGCGACATCATCGTTTGCACAAAGCCGCGGGGCGTTCTTTCGCAAAGCGATGAGCACGGCGGCAAAAGCATGGTGACACTTATTGAAGATCACCTTTCGGCCGACGGGACAAAACCGTATGTTGCCGTCGTTCACCGTCTTGATACGGCGGTGGGCGGAGTGATGGTTTATGCCAAAAGCAAGCCCTGCGCGGCAAAGCTTTCGGCCTGCGTTTGCGACAAAGAGCTTTTTAAAAAGCAATACATTGCCGTGATCTGCGGAAAGCCCGAAGAAGCACGGGGCGTGTACCGCGACCTTCTTTTTAAGGACACCCATCTGTCAAAAAGCTTTGTGGTGGACAAAATGCGAAAAGGCGTGAAAGAGGCATCTCTCGAATACGAAACGCTGGGATACAACGAAAAAGAGGATCTTTCGCTTGTAAAAATAACTCTGCACACCGGCAGAACCCATCAGATCCGCGTGCAGTTTTCGTCGAGAAAAACTCCCCTTTCGGGCGATAAAAAATACGGCGCCCGCGACGGCAGAAATATGCTTGCTTTGTGGTCGTATTCGTTGTCCTTTTTCCACCCATCAAGCAAAAAGCCGATGTCCTTTTGTGCCCTGCCCGATGAAAACGAGGGGATATGGCAGCTTTTTGATCTGAAAGAGCTTTTGCGGTAATACTTTTCTTTTTCCTTTCATAAAATCTCTTATCAAAAGCATTTTTGGGGGAGATATTATGATGAAAAAAAGAGCCGCGGCGTTGTTTTTTGCCGTTTTGGCAAGCGTTTTTTCGCTTTTTTCGTGCGCAAAAAAGGACGGCCGCGAAAAGCTGTGCGAGTTTCTTTTTTCGGGCGGATACGAGGCGGAATTTGACTTTTCCCTTTCGGGGGGAGAAAACGAAATTTCAGGCAGTGCCACCGTGAAAAAAGACGAAAAGGTGCGCCTGCAATTTGCCTCTCCCGATCCCTTTTCGTCCCTTTCGGTGGAAAGCGACGAGCTGGGCGAGCCGGGGGTTTTGATCTTTAACTATTACGGCATGCGCGCACCCCTTCCCGACAAAGCCATGGGCAAAATATCACTGCTTCTCTCGCTTTTCGGCGACGAAATGCCAAAGGCAATACGCGCTTCACGCACTGCGGTTGAAAAATACTCCGACGGCAAAGGCACGGATGCCCTTATGCTTTGCGGCTTTGTCCGCGCCGACGGGGCAGAATGCCGCGTGATATACGACAAAACACGCGGTTTTCCGCAAAAAATATATGCAAAGCTCGGCGAGGTTTGCGCCGAAGTTACCTTTACAAAAATAACCCCTCCCCTGCGGGAAAATGAGGCAGGAGATCAAGAATAAACAAAAAAGGATCTGTAAAAATGAAAAAAGAGCTGGAACGTTTTTCTTCATACACCATCATTGATCTTGACAATCTCGAGCACAATGTAGGCGTTATCAAAAAGAAGCTTTCGGGGGCAAAGATACTTGCCGTTGTAAAAGCCGACGGCTACAACCACGGCGCAGGCATTATTGCAGAAAAAATGTACCGTTGCGGCGTCCGTCATTTTGCCGTGGCAAATATTGACGAGGCAATAAAACTGCGCTCGTGCATCGGCACCGAGGGTATGATCCTGGTGCTCGGCCCCGCGCTTCCCTCGCGATATAACGATGCGGTAAAATACAACATCTCGCTCACCGTAGATTCGACGGCAACCTTAAATTCGCTTTTGTCCCACCTTTCGGGCACCGAAAATATCATAAAGATCCACGTGGCGCTGAACACAGGCATGAACCGAATTGGCTTTGTTTGCGAAAAGGATGGCCTTACAGACGAGCTTTCGCAGGTGGCGCAGGTTATCTCGGACTGCAAAAACCTTGTTCCGCAGGGCATTTTTTCGCATCTGTGCGATGCCGAAAACGAGGATACGCAGTTTACAAAAATGCAGTATGAAAAGTTTGAAAACACGGTAAAATGCCTTGAAAAAGCAGGGCTTTCGTTTGAACTGCGCCACATCTGCAACAGCGCAGGCACCCTTTTGCACAAGAATTTTCATCTTGACCTTGTGCGATGCGGCATTGCCCTTTACGGTTGCGAATTCAAGGACAGCGGACTTTTGCCGATAATGAGTTTTAAGACCCATATCGGACATATAAACAAGGTGAAACGCGGCGACATAATCGGATATGGCAAAACGTATACGGCACAAAAGGATATGCGGGTCGCCACAATTACGGCAGGCTATGCCGACGGCTTCAACAGGCTGCTTTCCAACAAGGGCGAAGTGCTGATACGCGGAAAAAGAGCCCCCATTGTGGGCAGAGTGTGCATGGACCTTACCATGGTGGATATATCCGATATCCCCGATGCCGAGCTTTTTGACGAGGTCACCATCATCGGCAAGGACGGCAACGAAACCATAACCGCCGAGGATATCGCCCGCCTTTGCGATACCATTTCTTACGAGATCATCTGCGGCATTGGCAGACGTGTCAATCGTATCTACGTTGAACACGGCGAGATAATTGAATAAAGCTAAATATCATATAATAAAGTTTCGATCCACCCTTTTCAAAGGGTGGCGGATTCCAAAGGCGGCGCCTTTGGTCGCTCTCCGCAGAGAGCGAAACTCTCTTTTGCGCCCAATAGCGCAGGGGAAGTTGCAAGCAACTTCTGAAGTTTGTTGCACAAACTTCGACGGGTGAATTGCACGAAGTGCAAGAGGGAAACCCTCGCCGGGGGTTTCCCTTTTTTTAGCCGTTGATT